>JBEVFK010000151.1:0-27974 GCA_040512325.1 Mycobacterium sp.
CGTCCACGACTCGGAGCGGCTGTCCGGTTTGCTGGAATCCGCCGGCTACCAGCGGGCCGCCGACGGTACCGACGCCGACATCGTCGTGTTCAACACCTGCGCGGTCCGCGAGAACGCCGACAACAAGCTCTACGGAAACTTGAGTCATCTCGCCCCCCGCAAGCAGCGGGAGCCGAATATGCAGATCGCCGTCGGCGGGTGTCTGGCCCAGAAAGACCGCGACGCCGTGCTGAGTCGGGCGCCTTACGTCGACGTGGTGTTCGGCACTCACAACATCGGGTCCCTGCCCGCCCTGCTCGAACGTGCCAGGCACAACCGCGAAGCGCAGGTGGAGATCGTCGAAGCGCTGGAGCAGTTCCCGTCGACGCTCCCGGCAGTCCGCGACTCCGCTTATGCCGCATGGGTTTCCATCTCCGTGGGCTGCAACAACACCTGCACCTTCTGCATCGTCCCTGCGCTGCGCGGCAAAGAGGTCGACCGGCGCCCCGGCGACATCCTCGGTGAAGTGCAGGCGCTCGTCGACCAGGGCGTCCTCGAGGTCACCCTGCTCGGCCAGAACGTCAACGCCTATGGGGTGTCCTTCGCCGACCCCGAGACGCCGAGAAACCGCGGCGCATTCGCCGAGTTGCTGCGCGCCTGCGGCTCCATCGACGGACTGGAGCGGGTCCGGTTCACCTCGCCGCATCCCGCGGAGTTCACCGACGACGTCATCGAGGCCATGGCGCAGACGGCGAATGTCTGCCCGACGTTGCACATGCCGCTGCAGTCCGGTTCGGACCGCATCCTGAAGGCGATGCGCCGCTCCTACCGCGCCGAGCGCTACCTGGGCATCATCGACTCGGTGCGTGCCGCCATGCCGCACGCGGCGATCACCACCGACCTGATCGTCGGCTTCCCGGGCGAGACCGAGGAGGATTTCCAGGCCACCCTCGACGTGGTGGAGCGGTCACGCTTCGCCAGTGCCTACACCTTCCAGTACTCGAAGCGACCGGGCACCCCGGCCGCGGAGTTGCCTGACCAGATACCCAAAGCCGTGGTGCAGGAACGCTATATGCGTCTGATCGAGCTCCAGGACCGCATCTCCTGGGACGAGAACCGCGCCCAGATCGGTCAGACCGTCGAATTGCTCGTCGCCGCCGGCGAAGGACGCAAGGACAGCGCCACCGCTCGGATGAGCGGACGCGCGCGCGACGGCCGGCTGGTCCACTTCGCCCCCGGCGACGCTGCGATTCGCCCCGGCGACGTGGTGACCACCGTGGTCACCGGGGCCGCACCGCACCATCTCATCGCCGACGGCCCGCTGCTGAGCCAACGCCGCACCCGCGCCGGGGACGCACACGACTCCGGCCGGCGGCCGCGCACCGTCGGGCTCGGACTGCCGGGCCTCGGGGTGCCTGCCGTCACGCCCGTGGTCGCAGGATGTGCACTGTGAGCGCTCCCAACGGCAACAACTTCGACCAGTTCAAGGCCGACATCGAAGCCGCCGAGCGTCGGGTGGGACGTGAAATCGAGCCCGGGGCACGGGCTTTGGTGGTCGCGATCCTGGTGTTCATCCTGCTGGCGTCGTTCTTCCTGCCGCACACCGGCGCAGCGCGGGGCGTGGATGTGCTCTTCGGCACCGAGACCTCAGCGGCCGCCGGAATCCAGCTGCCGTCGCGGGTGTTCAGCTGGATCGCACTGGTATTCGGCGTCGGCTTTTCCATGCTGGCCCTGCTGACCCGCCGCTGGACGCTGGCCTGGGTGGCCCTGGCCGGCACCGCGGTGTCCTGTGTGATCGGCATGCTGGCGATCTGGACACGCCAGACCGCCGCCGAGGGCTTCCCCGGACCCGGTATCGGCCTGGTCCTGGCCTGGCTGACGGTGATCGTGCTGGCGTTCCACTGGGCGAGGGTGGTGTGGTCCCGGACCGCGGTGCAATTGGCCGCCGAGGAACACCGCCGCCGCGCCGCCGCCGAACACCAGTCCCAGAGCCTGCTGGATCAACGTGCGCCCGACCCCGGGCCGGACGCACCGAACGACCCCGCCTGACTACCGTTTCTTCGTGACCGCGTCCGCTGCGGTATCGGCCCACTGACGCCACTGCGCCGCGCTGGCCCGAGCCTGCTCGGCGTCTTTGGTACGACCCGCGGCCTCGGCCTTGGCCGCCTGCTTCTCGAACTGCTCGGCGCGCACACGGAACTGCTCGGCGCGGGCCTGGGCCTCCGGGTCCGCCCGGTCGGCTTCCGCGGCGTCGCGCACCAGCTTCTCCACGGCCCGCAGCCGCCGCTCGAGGTCGGTGCGCTCGCGCGGCACCTTCCCGATGGCATCCCACTTGTCGGTCAGGGAGCGCAACGCTGCCCGGGCGGCGTCGCCGTCGGAGGTGTCGATGCGCTCCAACGCGACCAGCAATGCCTCCTTGGCGTCGGCATTGGCCTGGAACTCGGCGTCGCGCTCGGCGGTCACCGAGTTGCGCGCCGAGAAGAACGTGTCCTGCGCGGCCTTGAAGCGGCGCCACAGGGCGTCGTCGACATCCTTGGCCGCCCGGCCGATGGCCTTCCATTCGGTCAACAGATCGCGGAACGCCGCGCTGGTGGGGCCCCAGTCCGTGGACCCGGACAGGGCTTCGGCACGGACACACAGCTGTTCTTTGGCCTGCTTGGAACCTGCGCGTTCACGGTCCAGTTCGGAGAAATGCGAACCACGCCTGCGGTTGAAGGTCTCGCGGGCGGCTGAATAGCGCTTCCACAGCGCGTCATCGACCTTGCGGTCCAGCCCGGTGATCGCCTTCCACTCGTCGAGGATGATGCGCATCCGGTCGCCGGCGGCTTTCCACTGAGTGGAGTTCGCCGCGATGTCCTCGGCCTCGACGGCCAGCGCTTCCTTGCGTGCGGTCTGCTCGGCGCGGTGCTCGTCGCGGCGGGCCCGCTCGGCCGCGGCCGCCGCCTCGGCGTGCTCGCCGATAGCCGCCAGTCGGGCGGCCAGCGCGTCCACGTCACCGAGAACGTGGGCCTCGGGCAGTGTTTCGGCCAGGCTGGCGGCCGCGGCTCGGATCTTCCTGGCGTCCCCGGTGCCGGACTCCAGTCGGTGCTCCATCAGCGCGATCTCGGTGGACAGGTCGTCGAAGCGGCGTCCGAAGTGCACGAATGCGGCCTCGGCGTCGCCGGCTTGCCAGGAGCCGATGACCCGCTCACCGGAGGCGGTGATCAGCCACACGGTGCCGTCGTCCTCCACGCGGCCGAATCGGTGCGGATCGCTGGCCGGCGCCGCGGGAACCACGGCCGCGGCGGCTGCCGGGGCGGCAGCGGGACGGGCTCCCGGTCGCGGGCCCGGCCGGGCACCCGGTGTGGGTCCGGGCCGGGGGCCCGGCGCCGGGACGGGGCTTGGCGCCGAAGTGCTCTCGGACGCAGTGCTGTCGTCGGGTGTGGAATCTGGTGTGGTCATCGTTCCCGTACCTGCCCTCCGCGTGGTTTGAGTCCACGCACTGCCGCGCGACGCGGCGCCTGTCGTTATGTGGTCGAAGCCGTAGTTCTACAGCTTTGGGTCACATCCTGCTGAGTCTGACGTACCTGACTCGGCGGGACGCTACTACTGTCCTCTCAAGGTATTCAAGCAGGTCGAGCGCTGAGATTCCGCTACGTTCGCGTTGCGGTATGGGTAGAGGTCGGGTCTGGCCCGCATAACGTCTGGGAGGTCGTCGATGGACAAGGCGGATATCGCCGCCCTGTTCGCGCTCGGTGCCGCGTTGTTCATCGCCGTCGGCGACGTCATCCATCAGCGGTCCGCGCACGAAGACCCCGACGAGAACCTCAGCCATGTGGCCCTGTTCCTCAAGCTGCTCAAGGACACCGGCTGGTGGATCGGCAGTCTGGTCTCCGCGGTCGGGTTCGTGTTCCAGGCCGCGGCCCTCGGGCTGGGTTCGGTGTTGCTGGTGCAGGCGCTGCTGGTCACCTCCTTGCTGTTCGCCCTGCCGATCAACGCGTGGTTCTCACACCGCCGCGTCACGCGCTGGGAGTGGACGTGGGCCGCGCTGCTGGCCGCGTCGGTCGCCGTCATCGTCACCGTCGGCAATCCGACCGCCGGTCAGTCGCGCGCCTCGCTGGGCACCTGGGGCCTGGTGGCCGCCGTGCTCGGGCCGCTGATCGTGGCGGCCGTGATTGCCGCGAGCTTCTGGGCCGGCCCCGGGGCTGCCGTGCTGCTGGCGTTCGTCTCCGGTGCGCTGTGGGGCGTCTTCGCGGTGCTCACCAAAGGTGTGGTCGACATCCTGGACGACGGCATCGTTGCGCTCCTGCGCTCGCCGGAGCTCTACCTCTGGGCGGCGGTGGGCGTCGCGGGAACCGCCTGGCAGCAGTCGTCCTTCCGGGCCGGGTCGCTGACCGCCTCGCTGCCGACGATGACGGTCACCGAGCCGATCGTCGGGTCGATACTGGGCATCGTCGTGCTGGGGGAGATGTTGCGTCCGGGCGAAACCGGGCTGTTCGTGTTGATCGCCGCGATCGCCGTCATGGTGGCCTCCACGGCGATGCTCGCGCGCGGTGAAGCCGCGGCGCAACCGGCGACCGAGCCCGCGGTGACCATCACCGATACCCACCAGGAGCCATCAGGACGTTAGCGTGGGCACCGTGTTGGTGGCCATCGTGATCGTCCCCTCGGCGCCGGTGCTGGTGCCCGAGCTCGCCGGGGCGGCGGCTGCCGACATCGCCGACCTCCGCAATGCGGTACTGACCGCGGCCGCGGTGCTGCCCGACCGCTGGATCGCGATCGGTGCCGGTGCCGAGAACGCGGCTTGGGGGCCCGAGGCTGCCGGGACGTTCGCCGGTTTCGGTGTCGACGTCGCCGTGGGGTTGTCGCCGCACGCAGACCGCATGGACGACCTCGGGCTGTGTGCGTTGATCACCGGGTGGCTCCGCGGCCAGGTCCGGCCCGGGGCGCGCGCTGAAGTCCGCTGCTTCGCCCCGGCCGACGACGCGGTGGCCCAGGGCCGTGCGCTGCGCACCGAAATCGACGCCCACCCCGAGCCGGTCGGGGTGCTGGTGGTCGCCGACGGGTGCAATACCTTGACACCGGCCGCGCCCGGTGGCCATGACCCGGACTCGGCGGCCGTTCAGGCGGCCCTCGATGACGCGCTCGCCGGCGGCGACACCGCCGAACTGGCCGCGCTGCCCGCGACGGTGGTCGGGCGAGCCGCCTTCGCTGTGCTCGCCGGGCTGGCCGGGCCGGCGCCGCACCCGGCCACGGAGCTGTACCGCGGCGCGCCCTTCGGCGTCGGCTACACCGTGGCCGTCTGGCAGCCGTGATGGGACGGCCGATCGCGATCATCGGACCCACCGGGACCGGAAAGTCGGACCTTGCGCTCGAGGTGGCCGACCGGGTGGGTGGGGAGATCGTCAACGCCGACGCCATGCAGTTCTACCGGGGCATGGACATCGGCACCGCCAAGCTGCCGCCCGACGAGCGCCGCGGCATCGTCCACCACCAACTCGACGTGCTCGATGTGGTGGAAACCGCGACGGTGGCCCGGTACCAGCAGGCCGCGGCGGCCGACGTCGAGGCGATCGCCGCTCGCGGTGCGGTGCCGGTGATCGTCGGCGGGTCCATGCTCTACATCCAGTCGCTGCTCGACAACTGGGCGTTTCCGGCCACCGATCCCCAGGTGCGCGCGGTCTGGGAGAGCCGGCTCGCCGAGATCGGTGTCGCCGCGCTGCACGGTGAGCTGGGGCGTCGCGATCCGGCCGCGGCCACCGCCATCCTGCCCACCGACGGGCGTCGCATCGTGCGCGCCCTGGAGGTGATCGAACTGACCGGCCGACCGTTCGCCGCCTCGGCGCCCACCATCGGTGTCCCGCGCTGGGACACGGTGATCATCGGATTAGACTGGGAGACAGAGCTTCTCGACGCACGGCTGGAACGGCGCACCGATGCGATGTTCGCCAACGGGCTGGTGGCAGAAGTGCAGGGGCTGATCGAGGTGGGCCTACGCGAGGGCGTCACCGCGGCTCGCGCCCTGGGGTACGCGCAGGTGCTCACGGCGTTGGACGCCGGAGCCGACGCAGCTGCAGTCCAAGAGGCTCGGGACCTGACCTTCATCGGCACCCGGCGTTATGTGCGCCGACAGCGCTCGTGGTTTCGGCGCGACCATCGGGTGCACTGGCTCGACGGTGCCGCGTCCGGCAACGCCGACGAAGTACTGCGGGTGTGGCGAGACGTATCCTGAACAGGTGAAGTTCGCCAAAGGACACGGGACGCAGAACGATTTTGTGGTGCTGCCCGACCTCGATGCGCAGCTCTCGCTCACACCTGCCGCCGTGGCCGCGCTCTGCGACCGGCGCCGCGGTCTCGGTGCCGACGGACTGCTGCGCGTCACCACCGCAGGAGCGGCCCGGGCTGCCGGAGTGTTCGACCGGCTCCCCGAGGGGGTGGCCGCCGACGACTGGTTCATGGACTACCGCAACGCCGACGGCTCGACGGCTCAGATGTGCGGCAACGGCGTCCGCGTCTTTGCCCACTACCTGCGCGCTGCGGGCCTCGAAGGCCGCGACGAATTCGTCGTCGGCTCGCTGGCCGGAGCCCGCCCGGTGATCGTCGAACGGGTCGATGCGCTCAGCGCCGAGGTCACCGTGGACATGGGCAAGGCCAACCAGACCGGCAGCGGCACCGCGATCGTCGGCGGCAGGCAGTTCAGCGGACTGGCTGTCGACGTCGGCAACCCCCACCTGGCGTGTGTGGACCCCACTCTCGGACTCGGGGAGCTGGGCGCACTCGACGTCGCCGCGCCCGTGCAGTTCGACACCCGGCAGTTCCCGGACGGCGTCAACATCGAGGTGCTGACCGCACCCGAAGACGGCAGCGTCACCATGCGGGTGCACGAACGCGGGGTCGGAGAGACCCGGTCCTGCGGCACCGGAACGGTCGCCGCCGCCGTCGCTGCGCTGCGCCACCTCGGCGAGGACACCGGCACGCTGGTGGTGCGGATTCCCGGCGGTGACGTCACCGTCACTGTCACCGATGCCACCAGTTTCCTGCGCGGACCTTCGGTTCTGGTGGCCCACGGCGAACTGTCCGATGCCTGGTGGAGCGCTCAAGCTTGAAAACGGGATGCACCATGGCCTGCAGTCGTGCCAGTATCGGGAATTAGATATGACGCACCCCGAGTTTCCGCCCCGCCCCGCCCGCCCGGATCCCACCCTCGGCGAGCTCGCTCTCGACGACCGCGCCGCGCTACGGCGCGTCCACGGTCTCTCGACCGAACTCCAAGACGTCTCCGAGGTCGAATACCGCCAGCTCCGACTGGAGCGGGTGGTCCTGGTGGGCGTCTGGACCGACGGCACCACCGCCGACGCCGACGCCAGCCTCGCCGAGCTCAAAGCCCTGGCCGAGACCGCCGGTTCCGAGGTGCTCGAAGCGCTGGTCCAACGCCGCGACAAGCCCGACCCGTCGACCTACATCGGCTCCGGTAAGGCCAACGAACTGCGTGACGTCGTCCTGGCCACCGGCGCGGACACGGTGATCTGTGACGGTGAGCTCTCACCCGCGCAACTGAACTCGCTCGAGAAAGTGGTCAAGGTCAAGGTCATCGACCGGACCGCGCTCATCCTCGACATCTTCGCCCAGCACGCCACCAGTAAGGAAGGCAAGGCGCAGGTGGCCTTCGCCCAGATGGAGTACATGCTGCCCCGGCTCCGCGGCTGGGGTGAGTCGATGTCCCGCCAGGGTGGCGGTGCAGGCGGCAGCGGCGGCGGCGTCGGAACCCGCGGCCCCGGTGAAACCAAGATCGAGACCGACCGGCGCCGGATCCGCGAGCGGATGTCCAAACTGCGCCGCGAGATTCGCGATATGAAGAAGATCCGCGACACCCAGCGCAGCGAGCGGGTGCGCAGCGACATCCCGCAGATCGCCATCGTCGGCTACACCAACGCCGGCAAGTCCAGCCTGCTCAACGCCCTCACCGGCGCGGGCGTGCTGGTGGAGAACTCGTTGTTCGCCACCCTGGAACCCACCACGCGGCGTGGACAATTCGACGACGGGCGGGCCTTCGTGCTCACCGACACCGTGGGATTCGTGCGGCATCTGCCCACCCAGCTGGTGGAGGCTTTCCAGTCCACCCTCGAGGAAGTGCTCGGCGCCAGCCTGCTGGTGCACGTCGTCGACGGCTCGGATGCCACTCCGCTGGCGCAGATCAGTGCGGTGCGCAAGGTCATCAACGAGGTGATCGCCGACCGCAACGGCACCCGGCCGCCGGAGCTGTTGGTGGTCAACAAGATCGACGCCGCCGGAGATCTGGCGCTGGCCCAGCTGCGGCGGGCACTGCCCGAGGCGGTGTTCGTCTCGGCGTACACCGGTGACGGACTGGATCGACTGCAGCAGCGGATGAGCGAGCTGGTCGAGCCCACCGATATCGCGGTCGACGTGACCATTCCGTACGAGCGGGGCGACCTGGTGGCCAAGATGCACAGCGACGGCCGCGTCGACGCCGCGGAGCACACCGAAAACGGCACCAGGATCAAGGGATTCGTCCCTGCCGGCCTGGCTGCCGGGTTGCGCGACTTCGCGACTCACTAGCCGCGCTGCAGCAGGACCGGGGGCTCGTGGGCTCGCACCGGCGGCAGCGGGTCGGTGAACTTCTCCACCTCGACGAGCACATGCGCGCCGCTGCAGCCCTGCGCCAGCGACGAGGTGCCCTGGTCTGCGGTGAGGACATTGGGATTGCCGTGCACACACATGGAATCCGAATCGTCCGCGTCGAGCGGGTCATACCACGCGCCGGTGGGCAGTTGCACGACGTGCGGGCGGACCCCGTCGTCTACCACCACCCCGGCCAGACAGCTGCCGCGATCGTTGAACACCCGGGCCACGTCGCCGGCACACAGCCCGCGGGCGGCCGCGTCGTCGGGGTGCATCCGAAGCGGTTCGCGGCCTTGGATCTTGGAGTTCTGACTGGTGCGACCCCCGTCGAGCTGGCTGTGCAGACGGCTGGCGGGCTGGTTGGCGAGCAGATGCAGGGGATAGGTCCGGGCCCGGTCGCCGCCGAGCCACTCGTCAGGGGCATACCACCGCGGGTGGCCGGCACAGTCGGCGTAACCGAACGCGTCGATGGTCTCGGAGAAGATCTCGATACGCCCGCTCGGGGTACCCAGCCGGTGCTTCTCCGGGTCGGCACGGAAATCCGCCAGCAGTGTCAGGCCGTCCTCCACCGGGAGTCGCAGCGAGCCGGCTGTCCAGAACTCGTCGAACGTCGGTACTTCGAATTCCAGTTCCCGCGACCAGGTTTCGTACATGTGATGTAACCACTGCCGTTCGGAGCGGCCTTCGGTGAACTCCGCACCGAAGCCCAGCCGATGGGCCAGCGCGGCGAAGGTCTGATAGTCGTTGCGCGCCTGCGCATACGGTTCGACCAGGGCCGGCATGGCCATCAGCATCGGATCGTTGCGGGAGCCCGAGAGATCTTCTCGCTCATAGGCGGTGGTGGCCGGCACGACGATATCGGCATGCTTGGCCATTGCGGTCCAGTACGGGTCGTGTACCACCACGGTGTCGACGCGACCCAGCGCGCGACGTAACCGCCCCAGGTCCTGGTGATGATGAAAAGGGTTGCCGCCGGCCCAGTACACACACCGGATATCCGGGTACGTCAGGCGCAGCCCGTTGTAGTCGTATTCTTCCCCGGGGTGCAGCAACATGTCGCTGACCTTGGCCACCGGGATGAAGGTGCGCACCGGGTTCAGCCCCTGGGGGAACACCGGCAGCCGGCACCGGATCGGTGCCAGTCCGGGTTCGTTCATCGAGCCGTAGCCGTGGCCGAAACCACCTCCGGGTAGCCCGATCTGACCGAGCATGGCGGCAAGTGTCAGTCCCATCCACGGCGCCTGCTCACCGTGGCGGGTCCGCTGCAGCGACCAGCTGACCGTGACGATGGTGCGCCTGCTCGCCATCTGCCTGGCCAGCTGACGCAACGTCTCGGCCGGCAGGTGACAGATGGACGAGGCCCATTCCGGCGACTTCGGCGTACCGTCGTCGGCGCCCAGCAGATACCGCTCGAACCGGTCGTAGCCGGTGCAGTAGGTGTGCAGGAAGTCTTGGTCGACAAGGGATTCGGTGGCGAGCACATAGGCGAGCCCGAGCATGATGGCCACGTCGGTGCCGGGCACCGGCGCCAGCCACTGGCACTGGCCGTCGACGTCGTCGCGCAAGGGGGAGACCGACACGATGTGCCCACCACGCTCCCGGAACTTCGCCAGCGCCGCACGTGCCGGATGTGCGGTGGTCCCACCATGATTGACCGCGGTGTTCTTCATCGCGATCCCGCCGAAGCACACCAGCAGATCGGTCTGTTCGGCGATCACATCCCAGTTGGTCGAGCGCTTGAACAGGTCGTCGTGGGTGCCGACCACCCGCGGCATGATGACCCCGGTGGCGCCCAGGCTGTAGGAGTGCCGGGAGAAGGTGTAGCCGCCGAGCAGCTTGAGGAATCGGTGCACCTGGCTCTGGGCATGGTGGAACCGGCCGGCGCTGGCCCAGCCGTAGGACCCGCCGTACACGGCTTCGTTGCCGTGGGTGTCGACAACCCGCCGCAGCTCGCCGGCCAGCAGTTCGGTCAGGTGGTCCCAGGACACCGAGACGAAGTCATCGGCGCCGCGCCGGGTCGTCGGCCCCGGACCGTCGTCGAGCCACCCGCGTCGCACCGCCGGGCCGGCGATGCGGGACCGGTGCCGCACCGACCCGGCCAGGTTGCCCAGCAGCGGCGAGGGATCGGCATCGGTGGCCGGCGGCGTGACGGCGATGATGTCGCCGTGTTCGACCTGGGCGTGGAATGCGCCCCAGTGCGTAAGGCTGGCTGGAGCGTCTGCCATGGCGGGGAGTCTACGGGGCGGTGCCGCACCAGTTACCAACCAACCAGCCGGTTGGTATATCGTCGAAGGCAATCCAAGAAATCCACCCCGAAGTCCCTGTTCCGGAGGTCCCCATGGGTAGCGCCGTCAAGTACCAGCGCACGTTGTTCGAGCCCGAGCACGAACTGTTCCGCGAGTCTTACCGTGGCTTCCTGGAGCGCCACGTCGCTCCGCATCACGAGGAGTGGGAAAAGAACAAGATCGTCGATCGCAATGTCTGGGTGGAAGCCGGCAAGCAGGGCTTCCTCGGCATGGCGGTGCCCGAGGAGTATGGCGGCGGCGGCATCGACGACTTCCGCTACAACACGATCATCACCGAGGAAACCACCGCGGGCCGCTTCAGCGGCATCGGGTTCGGGCTGCACAACGACGTGGTGGCGCCCTACCTGCTGCGGCTGGCCACCGACGAACAGAAGCAGCGCTGGTTCCCCGGCTTCTGCAGCGGCGAGCTGATCACCGCCATCGCCATGACCGAACCCGGCACCGGCAGCGACCTGCAGGGCATCAAGACCCGCGCCGTGCGCCAGGACGACGGCAGCTGGGTGCTCAACGGATCGAAGACCTTCATCACCAACGGCATTCACGCCGATCTCGTGATCGTCGTCGCCCAGACCAGCCCCGACAAAGGGGCGCAGGGCTTCTCGTTGCTGATGGTGGAGCGCGGCATGGAGGGCTTCGAACGCGGCAGGCACCTGGACAAGATCGGTCTGGACGCCCAGGACACCGCCGAGTTGTCGTTCACCGATGTCAAGGTGCCCGCCGAGAACCTCCTCGGCGACGAGGGCATGGGATTCATCTACCTCATGCAGAACCTGCCCCAGGAACGGCTCAACATCGCGATCATGGCCGCGGCCGCCATGGAGTCGGTGTTGGAGGACACCATCCAATACACCAAGGAGCGCAAGGCTTTCGGCAAGCCGATCGGCAGCTTCCAGAACAGCCGGTTCGTCCTCGCGGAGTTGGCCACCGAAGCCACCGCGGTGCGCATCATGGTCGACGAGTTCCTGCGGTTGCACCTCGACGAGAAGCTCACCGCCGACCAGGCGGCAATGGCCAAGTGGTACACCACCGAAGCCCAGGTCCGGCTCGTCGATCGTTGCCTGCAATTGCACGGCGGCTACGGATACATGCGCGAATACTCCGTTGCCCGCGCGTTTCTCGATGCGCGCGTGCAGACGATCTACGGTGGCACCACCGAAATCATGAAAGAAATCGTCGGTCGCAGCTTGGGAGTGTGAGCTAGCGGCATAGCACATTCCGGCCCGCGGTTTCCCGCGCATACGTGCGCAAAACGCCTCCGGCCTGCACGTCAATTCGGTACCTGGTGGGTATTGTCGTCAAAATGACGACGATATTGCCTGATCACGCTCGGCTATTGTCCGAGACTTGACGGTAGCGAGATTTGCGGGCACGTGTGGCTGGTTAACCGCGGGGAGCAATCATGAAAACGCAGCGAAACCCATTGCGATGGGCGTTCGGTCTTCTGGCGGTGGCGTGTGCGTCGGTGGTGCTCGTGGCCCCGCCCGCGCATGCCGACCCGCAAGGTGACGCCACCGCCGCCATCGACCAGGCGTGGACCGCAGCCGGCGGCGATACCTCTCCACTCGGCCCGCGGGCCGGCGCTGTCTACCCGGCCGGAGTCGGCTTCGGCCAGGACTTCATCAACGGCGCCATCTTTTTCTCCCCGGCGACCGGAGCTCGATCGGTGTTCGGGGCGATCCTCGAGAAGTACCGGTCCCTGGGTGGACCTGCTGACAGCGATCTCGGCTTTCCCAACATCGACGAGGGCCCGGGCCGGGCACCGGAAAGTCGCAACGTCACGTTCGACGGCCCCGACAGCCCGGTCATCTTCTGGACGCCGCAGACCGGGGCCTGGGTGGTCCGCGGAATCATCAACACGGCCTGGGACCGGGTGGGTGGCTCTTCAGGACCGCTCGGCGTGCCCACCGAGGACGAGGTCTTCGCAGGCGAGTCCATTTCCCAGCGTTTCGCCGGCGGCCAGTTGACCTATGACACCGCCGCGCGGACCTGGACCAGCACACCTCCGGAACTCGCAGGCCAGCTGGCGGACCTCCAGTTGCCCGACGACGCCACCAGTTCGATCGACATCGCGTGGCGCGTTGCCGGTGGTCCCGGCGGGCAGTTGGGTGCCAAGGACGGCGACCAGTATCCCGTCGGGGACGGCACCGGACAGAACTTCGCCGGCGGAAAGATCTTCTTCTCGCCGGAAACCGGCGCGCATGTCGTCAGCGGCACGATCCTGGAGAAGTACGAAGCCGCCGGCGGGCCTACCGGCGAACTCGGCTTCCCGACCGCCAACGAGGTCGACGGTGACGTACCGGGTAGCCGTGTCAGTACGTTCGGCGCGCCGGATGCGCCGGCCATCGTCTGGACGCCCGAGAACGGCGCGGTGGTCGTTCGCGGCGCCATGAAAGCCGCATGGGACAAGCTCGGCGGCAGCGGCGGCGACCTCGGTGTCCCGTTGGCCGATCAGACCGGCGATGACACCGTCATCCAGAACTTCAGTGGTGGCCAGGTCACCTGGAACAGCACCAACAACACCTTCAGCACGCAGCCGCCGGAACTGGCCGAGCAGCTGTCCGGACTGGAAGTGCCCGGACAGACGACCCCGGATCCGTCGGCCACGCCGTCGGCGTCGGCCCAGGCCGACAACGCCGAGGACAGCGGTGGCGGCTCCAGTTGGTACTTCTGGGTCATCGCGCTGGTGGTCCTGCTGCTCGGGGCCCTGGTCGCGTGGTTCCTGTCGAAGCGGCGCCGCGATCAACAACACGAGTACGCTGCGCCGTCCACGCCGGCTGTGGACCGCGGTTATGACGATGACGACGACTTCGACCAGTCGCCGAAGTTCGATCGCGACGACGACACCACCCGTGACTGGTCGACCCCAGGTGCTGATCCAGACAGCGGTCCCGATTCGGCGAGCGCGTCGGAGCCCGACGACACCGACTATCTGGCGTCGCAGCCGCCGTGGGCTACCCGAGAGGCCAACGCACGGCCGTGGAACGAGCCGGTGATCCCGACCGGCGGCCTGCCGGTCAACGTGTCCGGTCCGGATCTGTTCACCCATCACGGCAGCCACGAGGCGGAGGACTTCAACGCCGATATCGACGAGTCCGATCCGGACAGCGTCGACACCGCGCCCACTCGCGTGGAGACCGATGACGATGAACAGTCGGGCCGACACGCCGCCGCCGCCGACGATTCCTCGCCGAGCTGGTCTGCCGACGACGATGACGACTCGTATGTGCCGGGTCCGCACTCGCTGTTCGCTCCTGTATACGGAGCCGTTCCACCGCCGGCGACGGGAGCAGCGGACGAGTTCGACCGTGACGCCGACCACGAGCCTGGCGAGGCCTACGGTGACTATTCGTCGGACTATGCACAGCCTGAACACTCGGAGCCGGCCTCGACGCTCGAAGAATATGCGCCCGAGGGTTATGCGCAGCCCGAGTATGCCCAGACCGAGTATGCGCAGCCGGACTACGCCCAGACCGAGTATGTGCAGCCGGATTACGCACAGCCGGATCATGCGCAGCACGAGTACGACCAGGGTGCGACAGCATTCACGCCGGCCGCCCCCGAACCGGACGTCGCCCCGCCCGCGATTCATCTACCGCTCGACGATCCCGATGAGGCGCCGACCGGCTATCCGGTCAAGGGCAGCATGCGCACCGGCACGTACCACACACCGGACTCGGCATCATTTGACGTGACGGTCGCTGAGATCTGGTTTGCCAGTGCGGAATTGGCCGAAGCGAACGGGTTCACCCGCGCCGAGTGATCCGGCGCGGGGTCGCTGCTGCGAATCAGATCTTGCGGATGACGGTGACGACCTTGCCGAGAATGGCTGCTTCGTTGCCGGGAATCGGGTCGAACAGCGGGTTGTGCGGCATCAACCACACCTGACCGCTGGTGCGCTTGAACGTCTTCACGGTGGCTTCGCCGTCGATCATCGCCGCAACGATGTCTCCGTTGTCGGCAACGCTCTGCTGACGTACCACCACCCAGTCGCCGTCACAGATTGCCGCTTCGATCATCGACTCGCCGACGACCTTCAGTAGGAAGAGCGACCCTTCGCCGACCAGTTCGCGTGGCAGCGGGAAGACATCCTCCACCGCCTCTTCCGCCAGAATGGGACCGCCGGCGGCGATGCGCCCGAGTACCGGCACATAGGTGGGCTCCGGCAGGGCGTCTGAACCGGCGACGTCGGTCACCACAGCGTGGTTGATGTCCTCAGTTCCCCGAACATCCACGGCGCGTGGACGATTGGGATCCCGTCGCAGGTAGCCCTTGCGCTCGAGAGTGCGCAACTGGTGCGCCACCGACGACGTCGACGTCAGCCCCACGGCGTCACCGATTTCGCGGATGCTCGGTGGATAGCCACGGGTGGTGACTGACGCGCGGATGACCTCGAGGATGGTGCGCTGCCGCTCGGTGAGGGCCGGGTCGGGATCGGATTCCCGTCGGCCGCCGAAAACGCTCGACGAGCCACGTTTCGAGTCGGTAGCGGTGCCTGGGGCCGAATCGTTGCCGGTGTGAGTGCTGTCGCCCATGGTCACGAATGTAGTCCGCGACGGCGACAGAATCAAACATGTGTTCGAGGCGTGTCGCGCCGACGCTGCCGGTACGGCTGTGGCGGGTGGGGCGCCAGTTTTTGTCGGTGGCTTCTTTTATGGTTCGGCTACGAATCGATCACATGTTCGGACAGCTCTTCCTTATCGAACATGTGATCGACTAAATTCGAACACAGGAGCGAACGATGGCAAGAACTTGCGAGGCGCACCACGCGCCGCACAAGACCTACCGAACTGGCCATCACCACACGGAAGGAATGAATATGACACTCATCGACACGCGGCCGCAGCACTGGACCGGCGCACGACCGGTGGCTGCCGAACCTCGGGTGCTGCGTGGTCGGCCCACCGCCGGACAGGCCCGTCGGCGTCCCTCGTCCACCCGTCCAGGCCGGATGGCCGTCGACCGCCGCGGCTCCGGAGTGCTGATGTCCCGGGCGCCCCATCGCCGTCGGCGGCCCATCACCCCGCTGGCCACCGTGGGTTTGGGTCTGTTGGCCGCGTTGATCACGGTGTGGCTCGGTGCGGTGGCGCAGTTCGGTGAAGCGGTGCAGGGCGCCACTTTGCCTTCGCCCAGCAAGCTTGCCGTGGTGCAGGTCCAGATGGGCGAGACGTTGCAGACTGTCGCGGCCCGCATCGCACCGGATGCGCCGATCGGTGAGACCGTGCAGCGGATCCGTGAACTCAACGAGCTGGACACCCCTGCCGTGAATGCCGGGCAGACACTCATCGCGCCGATCGGCTGAGCCCGGCACCATGCGCAGCGAATCCCGGTTCTGTGCCATCGCGGCAGTGGAATCCGCTCGCGGGATCCTGCCCCAGTCGGTGGCGGTGGCCCCGTGGCGCGACGCGCAGGTACGCTCTGGAGCGGGGGTACCACAAGTCGAGCACGGCGAGGGAGCGGTGATGCACTGTCCTTTCTGCCGACATCCGGATTCTCGGGTGGTCGATTCCCGCGAAACCGATGAAGGGCAAGCGATCCGGCGTCGGCGGTCCTGCCCGGAATGTGGTCGACGCTTCACCACGGTGGAAACCGCGGTGCTGGCGGTAGTCAAACGCAGCGGAGTCACCGAGCCGTTCTCGCGCGAAAAGGTGATGCTCGGTGTGCGCCGGGCTTGTCAGGGTCGACACGTCGACGATGACGCCCTCAATCTGTTGGCCCAGCAGGTCGAAGACACCATCCGCGCGGCCGGCTCTCCGGAGATCCCCAGCAACGAGGTCGGTCTCGCCATCCTGGGGCCGCTGCGGGACCTGGACGAAGTGGCCTATCTGCGGTTTGCGTCGGTGTACCGGTCGTTCTCGTCGGCGGACGATTTCGAGCGCGAGATCCGTGATCTACGCGAGCACCGCCGGGTGTCTAGCTCCAGCTGACCGCCCTCAAACCAGCTCGACGGAGTGCACGCCGTCGCTGACGACGCGGCCGGCGATCTTCACCCATCCTTCCGGACTCCACTGCGTGTGGATCTTGGACCCTTTGCCTTGGGTGATCTCCAGATCCTGGCTCAGGTAGTCGGTGATCCGGACAGCTGCGGCGCCGGTGGCCTCGTCCTCGGGTATGCCTAGGTCGGCAGCGAACATCCGCGAGCGCAACGCCCCGGCGCTCTTGTCGGTCCAGGTCCACAGGTAATGCCGGACATCGTCGGAGTACTCGTCCGGGTCGGCGGCCGCCAGGTCGTCGAGCGAGGCCAGACCATGGATCGCGAACTCCGGCGCCCATTCCGCGCGTGCACTCACCGACGTCAGGTCCCCGTCGTAGCCAACCTGCACAATCCCCGCGGGCACCTGCAGCGTCCGTATCGGGGTGCCCTGCGAGGACAAGAACCAGGATGCCCCGACGGTGGGGTGGCCCGCGAACGGGAGTTCGGTTGTGGGAGTGAAGATCCATGCGTGCGCAGTACTGGCGCCCGGCTTCGGCAACTCGATGAAAATCGTTTCGCTGTAGCCTAATTGGGCTGCCAGGCGTTGACGGTCAGGCGGTCCGACGGTGGCAGCGTCTACGACTCCCAGGGGATTGCCGAAACTGCCGTCCGTGTCGGTGAATACCCGCAGCACTGAGACATCGATACCCATAGAGCAACTCTACTGTGCGGGCAGGTGCCAACGGTGGATCCGTCGGGTCAGGTGGCGCTGCGCTCGTCGGATCCCATCGCGTCGAGCACGGCCACCTTGGTGTCGAGACTGCCGGTGATGGCGCGCTCGCTGATCCCGGTGCGCAACAGGTCGCGCAGGACGTTCTGGTCATATTCGGCGGGCTCGGTGCCGTCGATGAAGCGCTCGACCACTTCGACGAAACGGTCGGGATCGTCGTGGAAGGGAAAGTGCCCGGACTTCTCGAAGATCTCCAGTTCCGAGCCCGGCATCGCGGAGTGCGCCATCAGGGCGTGGCTGACCGGGATGACGACATCTTGTTCGCCCCAAATGAGCTGCACTGGAACGGATTCCGTCAGATAACAACGGTCGAGCATAGTCACCACCTGGCCGCGCCAGTCGACGACGGCGCGCAAGGTGCGGGTGAACGCCGCCGAGGCAGTGGGTTCGGGTAGGTCGCGGAGTATCCGCAGCACATCCGGCAGATCGCGGCCCACGGCAGTGGTGCCGACCAATCCGCCCGCCAGTCGGCCGACGGCCTGCATCGCGGGCAGCACGAACGGCAACCGCAACAGGGCCAGGGCCTCGCCACCCAGCGGGAGCGACGCCACCCGCAAGGCGATGTTGACGTCCTTGGTGACCCCGCCGGCACCGATCAGGATCAACCGATCCACCATCTGCGGAAACTGGTAGGCGAACTGCATCGCGACCCCGCCGCCGAGAGAGTGACCGACCACGGTGACCTTCTCGATGTCGAGCACACCGAGCAGATCGCGCATACCGTTGGCATAGGCCGCGATGGAGTAGTCGGCACGCGGCTTGTCGGACTGGCCGTGGCCGAGCAGATCGGGCGCGATGACGGTGAACCGCTGGGCCAGCTTGGACTGCACCGTCGACCACGTCGTCGAGTTGTCGCCGATGCCGTGGATGAGCAGCAACGCGGGTCCGGAACCGGCGATACGGAAGGCCCGTCGATACCCGTGGATCGTGCGATATTCCAACGTCGGCGTCAGTTCCCGCACCGAGCGCAGGTTGGGCTTGCGTTCGGTGGGTGTCATATTGGCCAACTTCGTCGTCGGGCCCGCGCGACCGTAGGCGGGATCAAGTGGTGCCGTTGTCGTCCCGGAACGGATCCTGAGGTCCACCTGCCTGCTCAGCCAGGAACCGCTCGAACTCCGCTCCGAGTTCGTCACCGCTGGGCAGGTCTTCATCCCGGGCAAGCAAGGAACGATTTTCCTGCGCGGCAACGAATGCATCGTACTGGCGCTCGAGGGCTGTCACCACTTGAGCGACCTCGGGACTGCCTTCGACCTGCTCGTCGATCTTGATCCTGATCTCCGCGGCGGCCTCGGTCAGGCCGGTCGCGGGGATATCCAGCGAACTCGCACCGGCGGCGTGCTCGATCAGGGCCATGGCCGCTTCGGGGTAATCGGTCTGCGCCAGGTAGTGCGGAACATGGACGGTGAATCCCATGACTTCGTGCCCGTGCTGAGACATCCGGTACTCGAGCAGATTGGACACACTGCCTGGGACCTGCACCTCGCCCACCCACGGGGTGTGCTCGACGATGAGTTCGGGATTGTTGGCATGCGCGGTCAGCGTCACCGGTCGGGTATGCGGCACCGCCATCGGCATGGCGCCGAGACCGATGGTCCGGCGGACACCCAGGCGCTCGGCGAGCAACCGCACCGCGGTGATGAAGCGTTCCCACTTCAGGTCGGGTTCCATGCCGGCAAGCAGGAGAAACGGCGTGCCCACGCTGTCGCGGAGCGCATACAGATTCAGTTGGGGATCGTCGTAGTGGGTGAAGTGATCGGTCTTGAACGTCATCAGGGGCCGTCGTGACCGGTAGTCCAGCAGTTCGTCGATGGCGAACGAGGCCACCAGTTCGGTCTCGAGGGAACTCTTCAGATGCTCAGCGGCCAGCTTGATCGCGTGCCCGGCGTCGGAGAACCCCTCCAGCGCGTGCACCAGCACCGGGCCCCGCCCGTCGGCCGACGACAACTGAGGAGCGGGGAACTCCAGCTCGTACATCCCGCTCTGTTCAGGCTGGTAGATCCGGTCGGATTGACCGTCCGGATCAGGTTCGGGGCTGTCGAAATCAGCCATGTACTGTCGCCTCCTTGTCACGACGCGTTGCTCGTGCGTATGCGCCGTGTACTTCTAGTTTCCCTCAGTGCGCGACCTGCGGCACCGCAGACCCGCCATTGCGTGAAACGTCGACTGCTCGGGCGGGCATTCCTGGGATACCCCATCGCGACGATGGTCAGCAGCAGAGCCCACGCGAGCCAACTGGAGACCGGGCGTACCCGAAGGCTAGCGGGGCTTGAACTGCTTGAGTGCGCGCAGCTTGTTCATCACATCGAGCGCGGCCACTTTGTAGGCCTCGGAGAACGTCGGATAGTTGAACACCGCGTCCACCAGGTACTCGACGGTGCCCCCGCAGCCCATCACCGCCTGCCCGATGTGCACCATCTCGGTGGCGTTGGTGCCGAAGATGTGCACGCCCAGCAGTCGCAGATCCTCGGTGGACACCAGGAGCTTGAGCATCCCGTAGGAGTCGCCGGCGATCTGGCCGCGGGCGAGTTCCCGGTAGCGCGACACCCCCACCTCGTAGGGGATCGCGTCTTTGGTCAGGTCCACCTCGGTGGCACCGACATAGGACACCTCGGGGATGGAGTAGATCCCGATGGGCTGCAGCTCGGTCATGGCGTGGCAGGGTTCGCCGAACGCGTGATAGGCGGCCAGTCGGCCCTGATCCATCGAGGTGGCAGCCAGGGCCGGGAAACCGATCACATCGCCGACGGCGTAGATATGGTCGACCTTGGTCTGGTAGTTGTCGTCGACGAAGATCCGGCCCCTGGCGTCGGCCTCCAGCCCGGCGTTCGGCAGATCGAGGTGGTCGGTCTGCCCCTGCCTGCCCGCGGAGTACATCACGGTTTCGGCGGGGATCTGCTTGCCGCTGGCCAGCGTGGTCACCGTGCCCGAAGCGCCGACGTCGACGCCCACCACCTCTTCGCCGAACCTGAACGTGACCGCGAGATCGCGCAGGTGGAACCGCAGCGCTTCCACGATCTCGGGGTCACAGAAGTCGAGCATGCTGACACGCTTCTCCACCACGGTCACTTTGCAGCCCAGCGCGGCGAACATGGACGCGTATTCGATGCCGATCACCCCGGCGCCGACCACCACCATGGAGGCGGGCAAGCTCTTCAGGTCCAGGATGCCATCGGAATCCAGCACCCGTTCCTCGTCGAACTCGACACCGGCGGGCCGCAACGGTTTGGTGCCGGTGGCCAAGACGATGTACTCGCCGCTGACGGTGACCCGATCGCCGCGGCTGGGATCCTCGATCAACAGGGTGTGCTCGTCGATGAACCGGGCATGGCCGGTGTAGAGCTCGATCCGGTTGCGCATCAGCTGATTTCGTACGGTGTCGATCTCTCTGCCGATGACGTGCTGGGTTCGGGCCAGCAGGTCAGCGGTGGTGATCTTCTCTTTCACCCGGTAACTGCTGCCGTAGAGCTCACGCTGGCTCATGCCGGTCAGGTAGACGACCGCTTCGCGCAGTGTCTTGGAGGGAATGGTGCCGGTGTTGACGCAGACACCGCCGAGCATCAGCCCGCGTTCGATCACGGCGACGGACTTGCCGAGCTTGGCGGCGGCGATCGCGGCCTTTTGACCGCCTGGCCCCGAACCCACGACGACAAGGTCATATTCCTGCATCGAACCCATGGGTAGAAGATGTACGCGCCTTGGCAGTCGCTCGCATGCCCAGCGTGTCAATACCGGGTGAACATTCGTGACGGCAATCGATTCACAGTCTGCGTTTCATCCCCAACCGGGCGCCGCGGGGCGTCGGCGCGTGACTCCGCTGACGGTGCCGATTGCCAGCGTTTGCGCCATGACAACTCACTGCTCTGATTCTGGACACCACGCCGACTTCGATCTGAACCGTCCCGGCGCCCTGATCGCCGCCCTGCCCGCGATTCTGGGCTTCACGCCCGAGGACTCGCTCGTCCTGGTTTCGGTGCACCGAGGTGAGGTCGGCGCCGTCCTGCGCGTCGATCTGTCGACCGAGCTCATCGACGGGCTGGACGGCCTGGCCTCGGTGGCCGCCGCCGCCGCGCCCGACGCGGCGATCGCAATCATCGTCGACGCCGAAGGTGCGCTGTGCCCGGGGTGCCTCGACGGGCACCGACAGTTGTGCACGGCGTTGGCCGAGGAGCTCAGTGCCCATGACATTCCGCTGTGGGCAGCGCACATCGTGGATCGGGTGGGAGCCGGCGGCAGATGGCGCTGCGTCGACGGGTGCGGTTCCCGCGGCGTCGTGGACGACCCGGAGTCCTCACCCGTGACGGTCGCCGCCGTGCTCGACGGGCGCCGGCTCTACGGGCGGCGCGCCGATCTGCTGGCCGTCATCGACGTCCGAGACGCCCGACAGGCGCAGCGGATCGGCGAGGCGATCGCTGCGCTGCGGCAGGGCGGCGATCATGGGGCTCAGGGGGGTGACGCGCAGGGGCGCACCCGTCGCGCGGTACAGGACGCACTCGCCGCACTCGAGCGCAGCGCCGACGGGACGGCGCTCAGCGATGCCGAGATCGCTGTCGTGGCCTACGGGTTGTCCGACCTGCAGGCCCGTGACACGTTGTACGCCCTGGCGGTGGGGGAGCGTGCGGACGACGCCGAAACGCTGTGGGCGGCGCTGTCGCGGTGCCTGCCCGAGCCGTGGCGCGTCGAAGCGCTGGTGCAGATGGCGTTCTGCGCCTACGTCCGCGGCGACGGTCCACTGGCCGGGTTGTCGCTCGATGAGGCGCGACGGATCAGCCCGGGGCATCGCATGGCGGGCCTGCTCGACGAGGCCCTGCAGCGGGGTATGAGGCCCGAACAGATCCGGGACCTCGCACACACCGGATATCGCCTCGCCGACGAGCTGGGCATCGAACTGCCCGCGCGGCGGTCATTCGGGCAGCGCGCAGGATGAACCCGCAGCCCAGGAGGCCGGTTCCGGATCCCGGGTCAGACCTTCTCCACCTTGACCGCATGGGCCATCTCGTGCGGAAGGTCGACGTTCTCGTGGCCGGGAATCACGATGGTGACACCGCCGTGGGGGTTCATTTCGACGGTGACGCGGGCGTTGGGCACCACGCCCGCCTCTTTGAGCCGCCCGATCAACATCACATCACCCTGTACATGCTCGGTGAGCTGACGGACCACGACTGCCACCGGCGATCCCGCGGGCAGTTCGGTGAGTCGTACGAGGTTCGGTTCTTCGAAGCGCTCATCAGTGCCGATGCCCAGCTCCGAAAGCCCGGGGATCGGGTTGCCGAACGGCGACACCGTCGGGTTGTCGAGCACGGCGACGAGGCGTCGCTCGACGTCCTCACTCATCACGTGCTCCCAGCGGCACGCCTCGGCGTGCACTTCCTCCCACGGCAAGCCGATGACGTCGACGAGCAGCCGCTCGGCCAACCGGTGCTTGCGCATCACCGCAACCGCGAGCGCGCGGCCGGTTGCAGTGAGCTCGAGGTGCCTGTCGCCGGCCACGTGGAGCAGGCCGTCGCGTTCCATCCGTGACACGGTTTGGCTGACAGTGGGGCCGCTTTGGTCCAAACGTTCGGCAATACGCGCACGCAGCGGAATCACGCCCTCTTCTTCGAGGTCGTAGATCGTCCGCAGATACATCTCCGTGGTATCGACCAGGTCGTTCATGTGGCACCCTCCGTCGCCGACGAGTCTACTTTGGCGCTAACCCGAATGGGCCGCTAACGCCGGGCGCGGCGGGTGGCAAGCCCACCCGCCCAAACGGCAGTGTGCCCGCCGGACGGGCCGGCGGGCACACTGGTCGCTCAGGCTCAGCTGGCGTAGGAGCGGAGCCGTTCGGCCCGATCGCCGTGGCGCAGCTTCGCCATGACCTCGCGCTCGATCTGACGCACGCGCTCGCGGGACAGGCCGAAGAGCTTGCCGATCTGGTCGAGGGTGCGCGGCTGGCCGTCATCGAGACCGAATCGCAACCGGATCACCTGATGTTCGCGCTCATCGAGCGTGGACAACACACTGCGGATGTCGGTGTGCAGCAATTCGGCGATCACGGCGTTTTCCGCCGACAGGGCTTCGGCGTCTTCGATGAAGTCGCCCAGCGGCGCTTCCTCGTCGCTGCCGACCGGCATGTCCAGCGATACCGGATCACGGCTGTGCGAGAGCAGGTCGGCGATCTTCTCCGCCGGAATGCCCGATTCCTCGGCCAACTCCTCGTCCGTGGCGTCGCGGCCGAGGTTCTGGTGCATTTCACGCTTGATGCGGGCCAGCTTGTTCACCTGTTCCACCAGATGGACGGGCAGGCGAATGGTGCGACTCTGGTCGGCCATGCCGCGGGTGATCGCCTGACGAATCCACCAGGTGGCATACGTCGAGAACTTGAAACCCTTGGCGTAGTCGAACTTTTCCATCGCCCGGATGAGGCCGAGGTTGCCCTCCTGGATCAGATCCAGCAGCGGCATCCCGCGTCCGGTGTAGCGCTTGGCGAGAGAGACCACCAGGCGCAAGTTGGCTTCCAGCAAGTGGCTCCGTGCCGCCTCGCCGTCGCGTACCACGGCAGCGAGATCCCGTTTGCGGTTCTCTCCGAGGCGCTTCCGGGTGGCCAGCAGATTCTGCGCGTACAGGCCGGCCTCGATTCGCTTGGCGAGCTCTACTTCATCGGCAGCGTTGAGCAACGCCGTCTTGCCGATGCCGTTGAGGTACACCCGCACGAGGTCAGCTGCTGGGCTCTGGGCATCCAGATCACCATCAAAAACACTAACGGCGGCATTTGCCATATCGGCCTCCTAGTGGCTCGAACTGTCATGTGGTTCAACGCCTGACTGGAGAAAAGAGTTCCCACGGATCGTTAGCTTCACACCCGCTGAAGTGCGCAAATGCCGGCTCGACCTGAGAATGCATTAAGAATCGAGCGAGAAGTTCCTCATGTGAGGGCTACAGCCGCTCGGACTCGGGATCCGGTTGTGCCGTCCCAGCTTCCAAGGCGGGTCGCTCCGCGGTGGGGAACAGCGGGATGCGCCGGTGTTCCCGGTCGAATCGCCGCGGTTCTTCACGCCGCCGCGGTGGCCGGTCATTGGCCACCAATACCGCCACCCATGGCAGCGGAATGGACGCCGCCACGATAAGTAGTGAGACCCAACCGTTTTCCCACACGGTGTAGGCAATTGCTGCAAGGAGCAGCGCCGGAATACGAAATGACATGATCGTCAAATACTTCCGGACGCGCTGGCGGTGTTCCTCTTCGTAAGGGAGAGCCGCTTGGGTGATGAGTACCGGCCGACCCTCGTCGTCGAAACCCAGCTGCTGGCTGTGCTTCATCCCTCTACTCTGGCACAACTGGGCCGCCCCGGGGTCATGGGTTTGTCGACCGTCACTTTCTCGGCAGAATAGGGGCCATGCAGACCGAGACCATCGAACGTACGGACACCGACGAACGCGTCGATGAGGACACCGACAGCGACAGACCCAAGTTTTTCCACTACGTCAAGAAAGACCGGATCGCCGAGAGCGCGGTGATGGGCACGCACGTCGTCGCGCTCTGCGGCGAGGTCTTCCCCGTGACGAAATCGGCCAAGCCGGGCTCGCCGGTATGTCCGGATTGCAAGCGCATCTACGAGTCCCTCAAGAAGGGCTGAGCGGGCCCGGTTGCGCAGGCGCCTCGAGCGGTCCGGTCACCGCCGGGTCGCCGGGGGCGCTGCCGTTACGCCGGGCAGCCCTGGCCTTACTCCGGGCTTCGCCGCCATCGGCGGCTTTTCGCCGCACCCAGTCGCGGACGAGATTGGCATGCGTGGTGGGCGCGGGCCACTCCTCCTGGATCGCGGCGTTCAGTTCGGCGCCGAGCATGATCGCGAATCCCAGGAAGAACGCGAACAGCAAGAACGCGATGGGTGTGGCCAACGCGCCGTAGGTGTAGCCGGTCTTGGTGATCGAACTCAGATAGACCCGCAGACCCACGGTGGCCACCACGAAGAACACCGTGGCCAGCAGGGCGCCGATGACCAGCCGGTGGGTGGGCAGCGGCTCCGGCAGTGACAACCGGTACAGCGTCGTCACCAGGACCAACAGGCTGATGATCAGCACGGGGTAGTAGCCGTACTGCAGGAAGCTGTCCCAGCTCGCCGGGATGTACTCCGCGATCTTGGCGGGGCCCAGCGCCACGAACGGCGCCGAGACGATGATGAGTACCAGCCCGGCGACGTAGAGCCCCAACGCGTAGAAGCGCTGCCGTACGGGATGGCGCAACGGCGTCTGATCGTGCGCCTCGACGATCGAGTCCACCCACGCCGAGATGGCCGACGAGCCGGCCCACAACGAGATGACGAATCCCAGGGAGACCACCTCGCCGCGGGCACCCACCACGATGTCGCGGATCGTCGGCTCGATGATCTCGCTGACGATGTTCTGGGAGAAGAAGCTCCGCGACGTGGCGATCAACTGGTTCTCGATCGTCACCAAGGTGTCGGGGCCGAACAGCGGCGCTATGTACGCCAGGCTGCCCAGCATCCCCAGCAGCAGTGGCGGCAGGGACAACACCGACCAGAAGCCCGCCTGAGCGGACTCCGAGAAGATCGAGTCATCCCAGGCTTTCGACAGGGTGCGCTTGGCGATATGCCAGACGTGATGTCGGGAGGGCTTGACGGGCTGGTCACTCATGTCCCGTCCAGCATCCCTGACTCCGGCCCGGAATGCCCAGCGCCGCACCCAACGGGCCGGTGCGGCCTACAGATCTGCGGGACTGGCCTCGATCACCGCTGCCAACTCCACGAGCTTTGCCTCGTGTTCATTGGCGTGGTGTTGGCAAAAGAGCAGCACGGCTCCAGAGGGCAGTTTCGCAACGACCCGTGCAGCAGCGCCGCAGCGGTCGCAACGATCAGCCCTCGTGAGCTCGGGACTGGTCAGAGTTGCGTTCATGGCTCCTCCGTTTCTCGCGTGGTTTCTACTGTCTCAGACGTTTTCAGTTCCGGCCTTGTTCCCTGGACGTTCACCGGTGTGTCGTGTCTCACGGCGTTGTGGGCACGCACTGGGGCAAGGTAGGCGCATGAGTGATGCGGCAACGGTTCTGGTGCACTTGTGCGGAGAACAGGACTGGGCGGCGGCTTCCTCACGAGCGGAGTACCGGCCGTCGTCCCTCGAAGAGGTTGGTTTCATCCACCTTTCAGCACCTGAGCAGGTGCACCTGCCGGCGAACCGGCTCTACTCGGGGCGCACCGATTTGGTACTGCTGTACCTGTCTCCGGCGTTGCTGGCGGCGCCGTTGAGGTGGGAACCAGGTGTGCCGAGCGATCCGGAATCGATGCTCTTCCCGCACCTGTACGGGCCGTTGCCCGTGGTTGCTGTGACAAGTATCACGCCCTATGTGGCCGGTGCGGACGGATCGTTTCCACCGCTGAGAGACTCATCCACGTAAGCGTCGACTTCGATCTCCACCAGAAGTTCGGGGGAGATGAGAGCGGTGACCTCGACCATGGTGGCGACCGGCAGGACCGAGCCGAAGAACTCCTGGTGCACTTCAGCCACCGCCCGCCAGTCGGCGATATCGGTGACGAACAGCCGAGTGCGGATGACATCGCCCAGACGCGCACCAACCTGCTCGAGGGCACCGGTTATCCGGCTCAGTGCGTCTCGTGCCTGTGCGGCGGCGTCGGGCCCACAACCGGTGGTGCCCGCGACGACGACGTACGGGCCGGTGCGCACCGCGCGCGAATAGCCGACAACCGCTTCGAACTCTGAGCCGGACGAGAAGTTCATCCGGAACTGGTCACCCATGACGCGGGTGACCGACTAATCGAGGTAGTCGCGCAGGACCTGAGAACGGCTGGGATGGCGCAGCTTCGACATCGTCTTGGACTCGATCTGCCGGATGCGTTCACGGGTGACCCCGTAGACCTGGCCGATCTCGTCGAGCGTGCGGGGCTGGCCGTCGGTCAGGCCGAACCGCAGCCGCACCACACCGGCCTCGCGCTCGGACAGCGTCTCCAGCACGGACTGCAGCTGATCCTGCAGCAGCGTGAAGGACACCGCGTCGACGGCCACCACGGCTTCGGAATCCTCGATGAAGTCGCCGAGCTGGCTGTCGCCCTCGTCGCCGATGGTCTGGTCCAGGGAGATCGGCTCACGCGCGTACTGCTGGATCTCCAGCACCTTCTCCGGCGTGATGTCCATTTCCTTGGCGAGCTCTTCAGGCGTGGGCTCGCGGCCCAGGTCCTGCAGCAGCTCGCGCTGGATACGGCCGAGCTTGTTGATGACCTCGACCATGTGCACCGGGATACGCACAGTGCGGGACTGGTCGGACATGGCACGGGTTATGGCCTGGCGGATACACCACGTGGCATACGTCGAGAACTTGTAGCCCTTGGTGTAGTCGAACTTTTCGACGGCACGGATCTAGCCT
>JBEVFK010000152.1:0-41285 GCA_040512325.1 Mycobacterium sp.
CTCGCCCACCACTCGGGGCAGTTCCGCGCGATCGAAGAAGAAGACCAGATCGGCATCGGGAAGGCGACCGGAGTCGGCGAGCACCTCACCCAGATGGTGATATCCGAGCTTGAGTCGGTGCGCCATCTGGGCCATCTTCGATTTGGTTTCCTCACGCCCCCGGGCCCCGCCCCGGGCCAGCCGTGCCAGCAGCCTGACTGCCCGCGAGCCGGGTACCTCGCTGTGTTCGCGCACCGGACGCTCACCAACGGAATCAAGTGTTGACTGCAACATGACCTGCATCATGGAGCCGAGACCCTCTGCGTCTTCGGCCCACGCGGGGTCCCGCATGCACAGTTCGCGGTACCCGCGGTGTCCGTGTCGAATCAGGAACTGCCGCAACGCCACAGCGCCGGAACCAGCTGCGGCCCGCAGGTGGGTCAGGGCATCGGCCGGATCCGCAGCGAGAAACTGGTGGGCGGCGTCGTCGTCGGCGGCGATCGCCCGTACCACCGCGTGCAGCTCGTCGACCATCATGGCGCTCTCGACATCGGCGGCACCAGCCATGAGCCGGGCGGCCTGCGCTTGCCCCTCGTTCTCGTCGCGACCGTTCTTGACGGCATCGCGCACCAGGTAACTCTCGAGCACATTCGCACCCACCGCGGCCCGCGACGAGGATCGGACGTGGACCAACGTGACGTGGCAGTAGAGGTCGATTCCTGACTCCAGCTGCTGCAGAACATCGTTGGCGTCGAGGCTGGTGGGGATGGGGAACGCGGCGATCTGGTCGCCGAGCCGCCGGATCGCCGGCCCGGCGAACAGCGAGTAGGACGTGAGCCTCACCGTGTTGATCAGTTTGGGGAGGAACGGTTTTGGCGGTTTGGCCTCGAGTTCGTCGATCACCCGCCCGCAGATCGACATGGAGAACTGCTCCAATGAGTTCCCGAGAATGCCCGAGCTCAGCGCCGTGCCCTCGGTCAGATTCAAGAACATGTGGCCGTAGAAGTAGCCGACCTGGAGCCACGGCTTGTCGTAGCGTTCCTGCGCCCGCGCTATCACTTGCGTCATCTGCATCGCGTAGTCGATCGCATATCCCGACACCGATGCGGTGAGCGGACAGAACGCCCCCGGCATCATCTCGCCGATGTTGCATCGCGTGTAGACGTGCGTGGGACCTGCTACCGGACTGTCCATCTCGTTGAGGTCGCCGGGCAGCGTGGTGATGGGCCGGGCCTGCAGCCACCACAGCTGCCCGGCCTGATCGATCGCCCATTCCAGGTCCATCGGCCTGCCCCAGTGCTGCGCGGCGCGCAGAGCTCCGGCCCGAATGCCGGCGACGTCCGCGTCGGACAGCACCGGGACGTCACCGACCTCGCGCACCTCCTGGGTTCCGTTGGAGCTCAACACGAGATGGTCGGAGATGGCTGATCCATCGACGAGTGCCTCACCGAGTCCGGCAATGGCATCGATGACGAGGAGATCCCGGCGGCCGGTTGTCGGGTCTGCTGTGAAAACCACTCCGGCCGCGCGTGCGTCGACCATCTGTTGGACCACCACATGCATCGTGACCGATTCCCGGCCGCCGTAGGCAGACACGCGGTCGGATTCGACGGAATCCGCGCACCGGCGCACTGCCGCCGCGAAGTCCTCGGCGCAATCGACGCCGAGCACCGTGTCGTACTGTCCGGCGAAGGACTGCTCGGCACCGTCTTCGCCGGTGGCCGACGACCTGACCGCTACCGGTCCCGGGATCTGCGTGACGCGGTCTGTCACCGCGTCCGGAAGGGGGCCGTCAGAAGCGTGTGCGATGACGAAACCTGGTGGGACGGAATACCCGAGGCGTGCCAGCTCGGCCAGCCCCAGGGCTTTCCCGCCGAATCGGTCGTCGACGATCGCGTCGAACTCGATGGTGTGCATTTCTCAGCCCAACGCGTCGATGATCTCGGCCAGTGGTTCTGCGGCGATGGGGCCGGGTTGATAGAGACAGATCCGGTCTGAGACACCATCCACGCGGTCGCGGATGTGCGCCGCCACCTCCGTCGGGGTGCCGCAGGCGGCGATCGTGTGGAGCACCTCGTCGTCGATCAGCGTGGCCATCTCCTGCCACCGCCCCTGCTTGGACATGGCGTTCAGCTCGGGTTGCAGGTCACCCCAGCCATGCGCGTCCAGCACCGGCCGGTAGGCGGGTGTGGAGCCGTAGAACGCCAACAGCATCCGCGTCGACGTGTGGTCCTCCCCCACCGACACGATGATCTCCGGCACCACCGCGAAGTCGGCGGCGTCTCGTCCCGCGGCCGCCAATCCGTCGCGGACCGCGGGCATGGTCTTCTCGTGCAGGAACCGTTTGGACCCGAACGGCATCACCAGCAGTCCGTCGGCCACTTCGGCGGTGGCCCTGGTCATCTGCGGGCCCAGCGCCCCGAGGTAGATCGGTGGCGGACCGAACGGGTTCGGGCCCGGATTGAACGTCGGCGTCATCAGGGTGTGCCGGTAGAACTCCCCGCGGAAGTCGAGGCGTTCGCCGTCGTTCCACGCGGCGAAGATCGCCCGCAGCGCACCCACCATCTCCTTGATCCGCCCCACCGGCCGATCGAACTCGGCGCCGTAGCGCTTCTCGATCTGCGTGCGGATCTGCGTCCCGAGGCCGAGGATGAACCGCCCTTCGGAGATCTCCTGGAGGTCGTTGGCCTCATGGGCCAGCTGTATCGGGTTGCGGGGGAACGCTATCGCGACGTTCGTCATCAGGTCGAGCCCCTTGACCGTCGACGCCAACACCAGCGGAGTGAAGACCTCCCGCGGACCCTCGAAGGTGAACACCCCGGAGGCTCCGGCTTCGCGCAGCAGCGCCGCGCGTTCCACCGCGTCGGTCGGGCCGAACAACGCTGTCATGACCTTCATGCCGTCGCCTCTGTCAGGACGTCGGTCCAGTCGTGGAATCCCGACGGATGGTGCGGGCCGATGACGGCATGCTCGAACAGTCCAGCGCCGTGCTGTCTGCTGCCGTCGGACTCGGTACAAACAGCGTGCCCCACGTGGTCGATCAAACTGAACGGAGCCCGCGCCAGGACATCGGGATCAGTCATGTCGTAGGAGACGCGTTCAGTGAACGGCCCGCCCTTCCACGTGCCGTGCGCCCAGGAGGAGTCGCCGCCATATCCGGAGCCAAAGGCGATGGGCGCGAACAGCTTCGATTCGACATCGAGCTGCAGCCGGCCACCAGATCGTGTCAGCAGCTCGATGTGCGCTCCGTGGGGAATCCGGGTCCCCGATGTGTACTGGATGGTCGCCCGTACGCCGTCGAGCTGTTCGACTCTGCCGTCACGCCAACGCCGTGTGCAGTCGTACAGGCTGCGGTGGCCCTCCGGGTCTTCCTGGATGATCAGGAAGATCTGGTAGTCGTCGAAGGCCAGCGGCAGATACAGCCACCACATGCCGCCGAATGCGGTGTCCGGCCGACCGGCCGGCTCCGGCTCGCCGATGGGCCGGATGCCCCACGACCTGTCCCGGCTGCCCACCGAAGTGGACGTGTCGACACACAGGCGATCGCCGTCGACATCGATCCAACCCTCCCACGTGCCGAGCTGGGCGAAACGACACGCCTGCAACGTCACTCGCCGCTCCGAGTGCATCTGGTGTGGATGCTCCAACGCGGCCGGGAACAAGCCGCGCCACCGCAGATCAGCCGAGACGCCCTCTGTGTGCGCGACGGTCAGATGCAGTTCCTGCAGCGGTTCGATGACGTCGAGTCGGTACCCGTTGACGTTCTGATGGAGGCGATCACCGTCGATGGCATCACTGAAACGGACGGCGGTCTGGGTGTCCCCCCGGCGGATGAGCACGTAGGCGTCTTTGACGCCGAGCCGGGGGTAATAGCCGATTCCGGTGAGCATCATGAAGCGGCCGTCGCGGTCGAGCACATTGAAGTACGAACGATCGTAGAAGTTGCGATCGGAGGTGGCCGGGGCGCTGATGGGCACCGGCGCCTGGTGGATCGGGTATTCGTCGAGCGGACTCAGGAACAAAACACTCTCCCCAATAACGATACGATGCGTTCTATATTGGATTCATGAGAACAGATCCGCCCGAAGATGACAAGGGACCGATCCGGTCGTCTGCAGGACGGCCCCGCGACAGCAAGATCGATGCCGCGATCATCGACGCCACCCGTGACCTACTGCTCGAGACCGGCTATCCCGCGCTCTCGCTGTCGGCGATCGCCGCGCGCGCAGGCACCACCACCGCGGCCATCTACCGGCGCTGGTCAGGCAAGGCGCAGTTGGTTCACGAAGCGATCCTGCCGGCCGAGGTCATGGCCATGCCGAGTGCCTCTGGTGACGCGCGGGGGGACATCCGCGCACTGGTGGAGGCGACGCGCACCATGTTCGACCGCCCGGAGGTCCGGGCCGCGCTGCCTGCGCTGATCGCCGACACGGTCGCCGACCCGGATGTCCACAGCCGCATGATCTCGCGGTTCGCCGGCAGTCTCGCCACCTTCCGGACCAGACTCGACCGGCATCCCGAATTGCCCAGCGACGATGGCGACCTGCCCTTGCTCGCCGAAGTCGTGGTGGGAAGCGCGATCTTCCGGATCCTCGTGCGCCACGACGCACCGCTGGACGCAGCGTGGGTGGACGACCTGACCGATCTCGTCAGCTCCGGCTGGACTTCGGTGTCGCCGCGTACCGACTGAAAGCGGGCCATCACTTGAGTAGTGCGAGGCAATGGCTAGTACCTGCAAGCAAACTGGTCGTGGCGACACCCGGGAGCCGGCGAGCACGATGGCAGCATGCCTTGGCACCCTTCCTACACCCACATCACCCGTGGCGCAGCGGCATTGGCTTCCGCCATGGGAATCGGACGCTTCGTCTACACCCCCATTCTGCCGCTGATGACGGCGCAGGCCGGACTGAGCCCGGCAGGCGCGGGAGGTCTCGCGACCGCCAACTACGTCGGCTACCTCGCTGGGGCGCTCGCAGGTGTGGTGGCACCCCGGCTGATCAGGACGACCACCGTATGGCGGTCGACGCTCGTGGGCGTCGTCGCCAGTTTGGCGCTGATGCCGTTGACGGACAACGTGATTGCCTGGCTGGCGCTGCGTCTGGTCGCCGGGTTCGCGAGTGCCGTGCTGTTCGTGATCGCCGTCGACTGGATGCTGGACCATGCCCGGGGGCGGTCGGCGCAGCTGCCGGGATGGGGCTTCGGCGGCGTGGGCCTGGGAATCGCGCTGTCGGGCACCTTGGTGCTGCTCCTGCCCGCTGCTGGATGGCGTACCACCTGGTGGGCCGCGGCTGCGCTGGCCGCTGCGGTGGGGGCCATCGCCTGGCCTATGCGCGGTGTGGGTGGCACGCCCATCACACCGACGACTGAGCCGGTGGGTCCCCGGCGCTGGTTCCTGGTTCTGCTGGCTTGTTACTCCCTCGAAGGCGTCGGATACATCATCGCGGGAACATTTCTCGTCGCGGCGATCGGCCAGACGTCTCCGGGCCGGCTGGGCAGCGCAGCCTGGTTGTTGGTGGGCCTGGCCGCGGCACCGTCTGCAGCGTTGTGGGCGATGGCGAGTGCGCGGTGGTCTCACCCGACGCTGCTCGTGGCGGCACTGCTGGTGCAGGCCACCGGGATAGCCTTGCCTGCACTCGTCGGTGGTGCCGCCGCCGCACTGATCGGCGCAGCCTCATTCGGAGGCACGTTCATCGGGGTGAGCACCATCGCGTTGGCGGCTGGCCGGGAGCTGGCATATCCAGGTGCCGTAGCGGTGCTCACCGCCGGCTACTCGGTGGGCCAGATCGTCGGTCCACTCATGGTGACACCCCTGCTGCACCATGGCTTTCGGTACGCGTTGCTGTTCTCGGCAGTCGTGGTCGCGGGGTCGGCGGTCACCGCCGCGTGGTTACGCCTCGGCTGCCGAGAACTCAGAGGTGCAGATCAGGTTTCGAAGGTCTCATGCGTTCACGGCGTCACCACCACGGGCGTACCCACCAGCCACCCGCCATCAACAGCGATGATCTCGCCGACGATGTGATCGGACAGGCCCGAGGCGAGAAACAACACGGTGTCGGCGATCTGGCCAGCAGTGGCCCACCGCCCGTTCGGCGTCTGCCCTTCGAGTGCACGCCGGACGGGGGCGTCGTACAGCGCGGTCATCTCCGTTTCCACGAAGCCGGGAGCGACGGCATTGACGTTGATTCCCGCTGTTGCGTAATCGATTCCAGCCTGCCGAGTCAAGTTCACCAGCGCCGCCTTCGAAGCGCAGTACGCCGCGAAACCCGGGTTGGCACGCAACCCGCTGATCGAGGTGATGTTGACAACCTTTCCGCCACGTCCTGCCGCGAGCATTGCTCCGATGGCCGCGCGCATGCAGAAGAAGGTCCCGTCCACATTGACGGCGAACTGGTCACGCCAGGTCTCGTCGCTGGTCTCGGTCACCGAACCGCTGTGCAGGACACCGGCGTTGTTGACCAGGATGTCGATTCCGTAAGTGCTTGCGACACTGGCGAAGAGCTCTGCAACGGCAGCCGAGTCGGTGACGTCGAGTGGGTGTGACTCCGCCGATCCGCCGCGGGCGCGAATCAGTCCGGAGGTCGATTCCTCGTCACTTCGCAGGTGGTCGCTGCGGTCCGCGACGATCACCCGGGCACCATGCTCGGCCAGCTTGACCGCGACCGCCCGGCCGATGCCCCGAGAGCCGCCGGTCACCACGGCGGTCTTGTTGGCGAAATCGATCACCGAATCCTCCTGTCGCCCGCTCACTCACCACTGAGCGGCAGCCTGGTTCTGGACCATTTCTGGTCCTACCGTCACCCGGTTACCGTCGCGTAAACAGGTCGCCTTCTACAGTGGCCACAGGGCCATAGACGGGAGCAGCTGATGGCATCGGCGGGCACATCGACACCTCCCATCTCGACATGGGCGCCGCTACGGTCTCCGGTCTACCGCATGCTGTGGATCGCCCAGCTCGTGTCCAACCTGGGCACCTGGATGCAGACTGTCGGAGCGCAGTGGATGCTCGTCGACGATCCTCGCGCCGCCGTTCTGGTTCCGCTGGTACAGACCGCCACGACGCTGCCGGTGATGCTGCTGGCGTTGCCGTCCGGTGTTCTCGCCGATCTCATCGACCGCCGGCGACTGCTGATCGCCACCCAGGGGGCGATGGCCGCGAGTGTGGGACTGCTCGCCACCTTGACGGGCGCCGGATTGACCACACCCGCAGTGCTGCTGACGTTGTTGTTCGTCATCGGCTGCGGCCAGGCACTCACCGCGCCGGCCTGGCAGGCGATCCAACCGGATCTCGTGCCTGCTGAGCAGATTCCGGCAGCAGCCGCGCTGGGCAGCATGAGCATCAACGGTGCCCGCGCCATCGGGCCGGCGATCGCGGGCGTGCTGGTGTCGTTGTCCGGCCCCACCCTGGTGTTCGCACTCAACGCCGTGTCCTTCATCGGCATCGTGTTCGTGCTCATCGCGTGGCGCCGTCCTACCGTCGAGCGCAACTATCCCCCCGAGCGGGCGCTCGCGGCCTTGAGCGCGGGCGGGCGGTTCATTCGCAGCTCGCCGATCGTGCGGCGAATTCTGCTGCGGGCCGCCCTGTTCATCGCACCGGGCAGCGCGATCTGGGGACTGCTGCCGGTGGTGGCGGCAGACCGGCTGGGGCTGTCCTCCTCGGGTTACGGGCTCCTCCTCGGGGCGCTCGGTGCAGGTGCCGTGCTCGGGGCGTTCCTGTTGTCCCGACTGCGGGCGCGGTTCGGCCAGAACGTGTTGCTGACGGTCGGCGCGGCGGGCTTTGCCGTGGCCACGGCGATCTTGGCCGTGGTCCCGAGTTTCGCGATCGTCGCGCTGGGCCTGGTGGTCGGCGGCGCGTCGTGGTTGCTGTCGTTGTCGACGCTCAACGCGTCCATGCAACTGAGCCTGCCCGCCTGGGTGCGCGCCCGCGGATTGTCGGTCTACCAGCTGATCTTCATGGGCGGGCAGGCCGTGGGCTCGGTGGTGTGGGGCGTGCTCGCCGAAGCCACCACCACCTCCACCAGTCTGCTGGTGAGCGCGGCGCTGCTGGTGGTGTGCGGTCTGTCCTCGCTGTGGTGGCCGCTGCATGCCAAGACGAACGAGCTGGATTTGACGCCGTCCTCGCATTGGCCGGAGCCGACGTTGATCTTCGAGCCCGAACCGTTGGACGGTCCTGTTCTGGTGCTGACCTCATACCGCGTCGCACAGGCGGACGAGGACGCGTTCCTGCAGGCGATGGCGGTGATGGGACGGTCCCGGCAGCGCACCGGGGCGGCGCAGTGGCGGCTCTTCCGCAGCATCGAACACGAATCGACCTTCGTGGAGACGTTCGTCGTGCGGTCCTGGGGCGAGCACATGCATCAGCACTACACCCGGCTGACCGGTCAAGACAGACTGATCGAGGAGGCGGTGGAGCGCTACATCGACGGCGTCCCGGTATCCGAGCACTACCTGGCGGTCCGCGAACCGCCCACGTGACCCGCCACCGGCTTTTCGACGGGCGCTACGCGGGTATGCGCTCCGGATGGTCAAAGCATTCGGGTACAGCAGCAACGGTGGCACCGACGTCCAGGACTTCCTCGAGCTGGAAATGCCGACGCCACTGGCAAATGAGCTGCTGGTCGAGGTGCGTGCCGCCGGAGTCAACCCGGTGGACTGGAAGGTCCGCTCCGGCCACTACGGCGCCCCGGCGGAGAACGGTGTGCCCATCGCGATGGGGCACGAGGTGTCGGGCGTGGTGCGCGAGGTTGGTAAAGACGTCGACGGTTTCGCGGTCAACGACGAGGTGTTCGGCACCGTCGCCGCAGGGTCTGGTGGGTATGCCGAGTACACCCTCCTGCCGGCTGACGCCGCCGCCAAGAAGCCCCCGCAGGTGTCCTTCACCGACGCTGCCACGCTGGGCATCGCCGCCGCGACGGCCTACGACGCCGTCGTCCAGCTGGACCTCCACGAGGGCCAGACCCTCCTGATCAACGGCATCGGGGGCGGCGTGGGTGTCGCGGCCGCCCAGATGGCGCGCGACCTCGGCATCAACGTCATCGGTACGGCCGGCGAAGACAAGCGCACCTTGGTCGAGACGCTCGGCGCCACGCTCGTGGTGTACGGCGATGGAGTGAGCGATCGGGTCCGGCAGTTGATGCCCGACGGTGTCGACGCGATCTTCGATCTGGCGGGCGGGGACGGGCTGCGCGCAGTGGCGGATCTGCTCACCGACCGCAGCAAACTGGTCAGCGCCGGCGACCCGGAGACCGTCACCGCACTGGGTGGGCAGATGGTCGAACGGGACCGCACCACCCGCGTACTCGAGATCGTGGGGGCGATGGTCGCCGACGGCAAGCTCGATCCGCACGTCGAAGACATCCGTTCGCTCGACGAGGCCGCCGAGGCGGTGGCCGCGGTGGAGATCGGGCACGCCCGAGGCAAGGTCGTGATCGAGGTCAGTTCGTAGGAGGCGGCCGGACGAGCGGAGCTGAGATGCCGAACGAGAAAGCCCTACCCGGCCGCACCATCGTCGACGCGTGGCGGACTCGCGTGGAGCGCCATCCCGGCAGTCCCGCCGTCGCGTACTTCGACACGGTCCTCTCCGCCCGCGAGGTCGACGACGCCTCCGACGCACTCGCCACCGCGTTGTCCGACAAGGGCGTCGCGCGCGGTGACCGGGTGGGGATCTACCTGCAGAACATCCCCCAGTACGCGATCACCTTCCTGGCGCTGTGGAAGATCGGTGCGGCCGCGCTGCTGCTCAATCCGATGTACCGTGGCCGCGAACTCCGCACCATCATCGACGATGCGCAACCGGTGGGAATCGTCTGCGACGAACACGATCTCGATGCCACCGCCGAGACACTCCGCGGCAGCAGCATCCGATTCATGATCAGCACCAGTGCGCTTGATTTCCAGACCCGCAATGACCCCCGGGTGTTCCGGTCGACGACGCGGATCACCGCGCCCGTGGACGATCTGATGGTGCTGGTCCAACACAACCACGGTCGCCGGCCGGCCGATCTGCCACTCGCCGGTGATGATCTCGCCGTCCTCGCCTACACCTCGGGCACGACGGGTCCACCGAAGGGCGCGTTGAACTCTCACGCGAACGTGCTCGCCACGGCACTCGACTTCGGCGAACATGCCGGCCTGGTAGACGGCGACGTGGTGTTCGCCGTCGCGCCGCTCTTTCACATCACCGGCGCCATGCTCAACGCCGCCGTGGCGTTGGCCCGCGACTGCCTGCTGGTCTTTGCCAACAGATTTGATGCCGAGGTCACGCTCGACGCCTTCGTCGAACATCGGGTGACGTACACGATCGGCTCCATCACCGTGTTCAACGCCATTTCGGCACTGCCGCACGCCGGCGCCACCCACTTCGAGTCGGTGAAGACGTTGTACTCCGGCGGCGCGCCCATCCCTCCCGCAACCACCAAGACCTTCGAGGCCCGGTTCGGTCACTACATTCACAACGCCTACGGCATGACCGAGACCACTGCCGGGGTGATCGCCGTACCGCCGGGCACGAGGGCCCCGGTGGATGCGACGAGTGGGTCACTGTCGGTCGGTAAACCGCTGCCTCGAGTGCGACTTCGCACAGTCGATTCGACAGGGGAACCGACGGCGACCGGAGTTGCCGGCGAGTTGGAAGTATCTGGTCCACAAGTAGTTTCAGGATATTGGCGCAACCAGGAAGCATCGACGTCGACCATGCCCGGTGGTCGGCTTCGCACGGGTGATGTCGCAATCATCGACGAGCAGGGGTGGGTGTATCTCGTCGACCGGCTCAAGGATCAGATCAACGTGTCCGGCTACAAGGTGTGGCCGCGCGAAGTCGAGGACACCCTCTACGAGCATCCCGCCGTGTTCGAAGCCGCCGTGGTCGGCCAGCCCGACGACTACCAGGGTGAAGCTGTGATCGCCTACGTCGCACTCCGCGGCGGCGAGACCGCCACCGAAGAGGAACTCGTCGACTTCGCCCGGGATCGACTGGCGGCCTACAAGCGGCCGCGCACCGTGCACATCATCGACGAACTCCCCAAGACCTCCACCGGAAAAATCAAGAGAGCCGAGCTGCGTCGATGAAAACCGAACTGCCACAACATCAGAGCACGCCCACCATTTCCTCACGGAAGAAATCCCTGCTGGCGAGCTCTGTGGGCAACGTCCTCGAATGGTATGAGTGGAGCGCCTACGCGGTCTTCGCGCCATTCATCGCGGCGGCCATGTTCAGTCAGACCGATCCGGTCTCGGCACTGCTGTCGACACTGGCTGTGTTCGCCGTCGGTTTCCTGATGCGGCCGCTTGGCGGCATCGTATTCGGCCGGATTGCAGACAAGCGCGGGCGGAAGTTCGTGCTCGTCACGACCATGCTCATGATGGCCACCGGCAGCCTGCTGATCGGACTCATGCCCACTTACGGGGCCATCGGCGCGTGGGCGTCGGCGCTTCTGTTACTGGCCCGCATGATGCAGGGCTTCGCTCACGGTGGCGAGTCGGCCACCGCGTACTCCTACGTCGGCGAGATCGCGCCCCCGAATCGGCGCGGCATGTGGGGCAGTGTGGCCTTCATCGCCATCTTCGGCGGCTCGGTCCTCGCCTATACCGTGGGCGGAATCATCACCACGACCTTGAGCGAATCGGCTGTGGGTCAATGGGGTTGGCGTATCCCGTTCCTGTTGGGCTCACTTCTGGCCCTGTTCGCGCTGTACCTGCGGCGCAGCATGGACGAGAGTGACGTCTTCGACGCCGACCAGCAGACGGACGATCAACCGGCAATTCCGCGCAAGACGGTGGCGCGGGCTGTTCTCCTGATGATCGGCATGACCTCGGGAGTGACGGCAGCGCATTACACGTGGACGTCGTACGTCTCGACGTACGCGATCACGCAGCAGGACATGAATCCCGATACCGCCTACTGGATGTTGGTGATCGCGCAGGTGATCGCGTTGGTATCGCTGCCGTTCTTGGGCCGTCTCTCCGATTCGATCGGCCGCCGACCCATGCTGGCCGCGTTCGCGGTGTTGATGTTCTGCCTTCAGATTCCTCTGACGATGCTCATTTCATCGGAAGGCTGGACGTTACTGCTGGCGACAACCGTGGCGCTGCTGGTGGTCGCGACCGCGGGGTCCATCCTGTCGTCGACGCTGTCCGAGAGCTTTCCCACCCGCCTGCGCACGCAGGCCATCGGGTTCGCGTATTCCTTCTCGGTCGCGGTGTTCGGTGGCACGGCGCCGTACCTGAACCAGCTGTTTCTCGGGTTCGACCTCGGCTGGGTCTTCGGCGTCTACATCATGGTTCTGGCGGCGCTCACCGGCGTCGCGTGCTTCTTCATGAAGGAAACGAAAGGCGTCCGACTCGAGGACGTCTGACCAACCCGTCAGCTGAGGCCGAGCTTCTCGGCAAGATCGAGCACGGCTTCCGCGCGGGCCCGGGTAGGGCCGACACTGCCGTCGTAGGCGCCGGTGGGCGCATCCAGACGGGCGAGGGTGCGGCGCGCTTCGTCGATGTCCAGCGGAGACGGGCTCAGCAGACTGTTGATGGTCTCGGCGTGCTCGACATCCAGACACAGCCGACCGGTCATACCAGCGCCTTTGGCCACCGCGGTCTCGCGGGCGAGGTGACGGGTCTGGGTGCGCAGCGTCGGTCCGTCGATGGGTGCGGGGAGTCCCGCGGCGCGACTTGAGATCACCAGCCGGGCACGCGCGTACGCCAGCACGGTCGGGTCGTCACTCATCCCGGTGTCACGGCGAAAATCATTGACCCCGAACGCGATTCGAGAACATCCTGGGGCGCGGGCGATATCGGAGACCGATTCGATGCCGAGCGCCGATTCAACCAGTGCCACCACTGGTGTTCCAGAGGGCAATCGGGCGGCGGTGGCGGCTACGTCGTCGACGGATTCGGTGTTGGCCAGCATGACGCCGACGAGGCCGGGGGCGTCGGACAGCGCATCCAGGTCGGCCGACCAGGCAGCTGTGCTCACGCTGTTGATCCGCACCCACCCCTGGCCCCCGCCTTGCAGCCATTCGGCCACCGACAGCCGGCCGGCGGGTTTCTGCGCGTCGGGTAGTCCATCCTCGATATCGAGGACCACCGCGTCGGCGCTGCTGGCGGTCGCAGCGTCGTAGGCTTCGCTCCCGGCTGGGATTCCCGGTTGTAGCAGCCACGTCCGGGCCAGTGACCAGTGCGGCTTCCGGATTCGCTCCGTCACCTGCGGTGAAACTGTCACGTATTGAGCCTTTCGCTGGGCGATGTATCCTCCATCGTCCAGCGGCGACGACCGGACCGCCAGATTGCGCACATTATGTTCACGACAGTGACGCGCGTTGTCGACCTTCGTCGTCGAAGCGGTCAGCTCCGTGCGAGGTGATCGGCTTGGTGATGCGCCATTGTCCCCACACCAGGACGGCGATGACGACCGGTGTCATGGCGACGATGTAGACGACGGTACCGGCGGTGATCGACAGGGCAGAGTCGGTGAAGGTATCCAGGCCGGCCGCCACCACGAGGTTGCCTCCTCCATGGACGATGGTGGATGGCCACACCGATCCTGTACGGCCCCAGACGAATCCGATGAGGAACTCCAGCAGAATGGACAGCGGGATCCAGAGCAGCATGGCCACCACCGCGTCGAAGGCGTCGACGTGGTCGCCGAAATAGCCCACCCACGGCAGCGGCCAGTGCCACATCCCCCAGATGAGACCCGTGGCGAAGGTGGTGGCGATGGGGCGCCCCGGTAGCAGCCGGTCACGCAGATAGGCAGTCCAGCCGAATTCCTCGCCGAAGAAGACCGGCATCGCCAGCAGCGGGATCACCGGAATGGCGGCAAGGAACAGCGCCTTCTCGGACCAGTCGGTTTCGGTGGGGCTCCAATGGCCTGTACCCCAGGCAATGGTGAGGGCGATCGCCAGGATCAGCGGCGACAACGCCAGTGCGAAAAGGTAGGTTCGCCAATGCCGGCGCAGTCGAGGGCGCAGACCTGCGTCCGCGAACCCTTCACCGGTGATCCAGCGACGGACGACCGCGGCAGCCACAGCGGGGATGAACGCGGCCGTGACCAGCTGAATCACCGGATCGTCCAAGCTGAGCCCGATCGCACCGACCACCGCCCATGCCAGCCACGCCGGTCCGAATGACAGTGCCAGATACCAGACGATTCCTCGCGACCCCATGGACTGATCCCACCGCAGGTAGCTCGGCCCGACAACGGGGCCGACCCCACCCTTTGCAGGGGGGATAGCCCCCAAGAGGGCGTCAGTGACAGGAATAGCGTCTGCCGGCCCGACGTTGCGCCGACGAGGTCGCACACACCACACGGAGGCACTGCATGAAGATCGGAATCATCGGAGCTGGACAGATCGGCGGCACGCTCACACGTCGACTGCGCGAACTCGGACATGACGTCACCGTGTCGAACTCACGTTCCCCGGAGACGCTGGCGGACCTCGCGAACGAGACCGGTGCCACGGCAGTGTGGGCCAAGGACGCCGCCGCCGACGCCGACCTCGTCATCGTCAGCATTCCGCAGAAGAACGTCCCCGACCTCGCCGACGGAATCGTCGATGCGCGCAAGCCGGGGGCCCCGGTGATCGAGACCAACAACTACTACCCGCAGCAGCGCGACGGCGAGATCGCGGCGATCGAAGACGGTCAGGTCGAGAGCGCGTGGGTCGCCGAGCAGATCGGCGCACCGGTGTACAAGGTGTTCAACGGGATCTGGTGGAAGCATCTGCTCGAGAGCGGAACACCTGGCGGTACACCGAACCGGGTCGCACTGCCGATCGCCGGTGCGGATGGACCGGGACGGGTCGTGGTGCACGGCATCGTCGATCAGCTCGGTTTCGAGCCTGTCGACGCTGGACCGATTTCCGAGTCGTGGCGCCAGCAGCCTGGAACGCCGGTGTACGGCAAGGACTTCGACGCAGAGGACACGCTCAAGGCGCTCGCGGAGGCCGCGCCCGAACGGACGCCCGACTTCAGCGCGCGCACAGCCTGAGGCAGGTCGCCGTCAGAACCGACGGGACAGCTGGTCACCGATCAGCGGCGCGATCTTGTCGGCCATGTAGGCATGACCGGCGTCGGTGGGGTGCACACCATCGGGGCCGATCAGGTCCGGTCGGTCCATGAACCACCCCGCGGCGATCGGATCGATGAAGGTGGCCCCCGCGAGCATCGACTGAAATGACAGGGCATCGCGGATCTGCAGCACCGCGGGCGGCACCTCGGAGGTGGGCCACGGTGGTCCGATCACCAACAGGCGGGCATGCGGTGCGATGTGCCGCGCGAGGGAAAAATTGTCGAAGATCTTTCCGCTGAGGACCATCGGGTCGAGGCCCTGGTCGTTGCGCGAGCCGTAGAACACGATGAGGGCGTCGTCGGGCTTGACCGCTCTGGGCGTCAGATCGATGAACAGATTGCCCTGATCACCGCGCACCCCGTAGCCGGCTCGTCCCTCGGCGGCGACGTCGGCGAGCACCGGCAGACCTCGCCGGGCCAGCGATTTCCAGGCCAGGGAGGGCCAGGCGTTGGCGCCCTGACCGCCGATGGCGGTGCCGTTGGTATAGGAGTCGCCGATCACCGCGATCCGGGTCAGCGGCGAGCCCGCGGCCATGGTGTCGTAATGCGTCGTCCGTACCGCCGGCGCGGTCAGCACCAACCCGATGAGCAGGACCATCGTAAGGAGGGGCGTCGTAAGGAGGGGCGCCGTAAGGAGGGGCGTCGTGATGCGGCCGGGAACGTGCATCAACCCGCCTTGCTTCGGAGTGCCTGGCGGCGTTCCTCACGTGCGCCGTGGATCGGTGCCAGTCTGCCGGCGGGCGTATCGGTCTGCGGCGTGTGCGCCAAGTCCACCGGCGGTCGGCGCTCACCGACCATCCTGCGCATCCACAGCCGTGCGGGTTCCTCCACGAAGTGGAACAGCAGCACCGCCAGGATCGTCGAGAAGACGATCAGCCCCACGTAGACGAGCTTCGCGCCGATGCTCGGCTCCATGGTGATCTGATACTGCGCCATGATCCACAGCCAGGCGGTGTGGACCAGTTCGTGCACCATGTAGAGCCCGAACGAGACCTGCCCGCCGTACACCAAGACCCTGGTCGACAGGAGCGCAGGCAGTGTGCCGGAGCCGACAGCCAGGGCGACGACCAGCGGCATGAACAGCACCCCGACGAGGCCGAAGCCGTCGGTGATGGTCGGCAGCGGATGGGCATCGAACCAGTAGAGCGCTCCGACGATGCCGGCGAACAACACGACCGAGACGATGCCGGCGCCCCGGCGAGCCAGGTCGGTGGGCCTCATCTTCCGCACGGCGGCGCACGCCAACGCGCCCGCGGTGAACTGCAGCACTATGCGGGGCAGCCAGCTCCACGGCGTGTAGAACTCGCCCCCCGATCCCACCAACAGCAGCACCGGCGGAACCGTGGCCGCGAAGGCCAACAACAGCAGACCCCTCACCCTCGTCGCGCGAGTGATCCGGTGGACCACCAGCACCAACACCCCGAACAGCAGGTACGCCAGCCACTCGGCGCTGATGGACCAGGCCGGACCGTCCCAGCTCGAGTTGTCGAAGTACGGCTGGAACCACAGTTGCACCATCACCAGCTGGCGGAGATAGCTGATCGCGGTCAGCGAGTCGGCCTCCGGCGACGGGAAGTCTCCGACGTTGAGGGTGAAGATGATCCACAGTGCGGCGAGATGGAGGGTGACCAGGTACAACGGCCACACCCTGGCCAGCCGAAGCCACAGGAAATGCATGGTGGCCTTCGTCGACCACGTGTCGCCCATCCGGTCCAGGTAATTCCAGGTCAGGACGAAGCCGCTGAGGATGAAGAAGAGGTCCACGCCTTGAGCGCCGGCGTCCAGGGCGGGTTTCAGAGCTTCGTAGAGGGGCGGTGACGCCATCTCCAGCAGCGGCCGGAAGTGGAACAGCACCACCCAGAGAGCGGCGACGATGCGCAGGCCGGATAGGGCCTTGATCTCTCCAGTGCGCACAAAGCTCTTTCCGTGACTCGACCTGACAGTTTCACGTGGGATCCGCGCCGTTGCGTCCGCTTGCCGTGCGGTCGACGACCTGCCACCAGCTCAAGGCAGGGTAACAGCGCCACCTCTTACGAACCTGGCATGACGTGGACGTGTCGAGCCCGGGCTCTCCCGGGATGTGGACGTGGGCGCCGTAATCGGCTGCCCACGTGGCCAATTCCTCGGGGCGCCGCTACGCGGTGCTGAAGCACCGTCTCGTCATGGCTCCATCACCAGGCAGCCGATCAGCCCACCATCGAGGAAGAACCGGAAGTGCAAGTCGGCGACTCCGCCGGGAACGTTCCCTTCGAGACGTTGCACCACATCGAACTCAGTGGTGTAGGTGTACTCGCTGGCCGGACCGGTCAGCCAGGCCTCGATCTGCTGGAGGCCGGGCATGGTCGTGGCCCTCGTGTCACGACGGCGTCGGCCGTGAACACCGCGATCGCCCTGGCATCCTCGCGGGCGGCGTGTGCGGTCATGACTCCACCGTCCGGGCTCCCGTGAGGGGCGAGTCGAACACCGGCCATCGCGACATCGGTGGGCCAGGTTGCACTGTGCCCCGCAGCGCCTTGACCAGGGTCGGGGCCGTCCCGCGCGCCCGCGCTGCAGCGGGTGTTCGGCTCGACTGTGATGTCCCCCGCCCACCCCGGGCCGCGCCAATGGGGCTCGTTGTCACTGGCCCGGGGCAGAATACGTAGGCCGGTGGGAGTGAGCTCGCCGCGCAGAGTGACACTCCGACGGGTTCCGATCGCTGCGGCATCGACCCCGAGGGAAAGGATCAGTAGTGAGTTACAACGCCGCAGACATCACCGAACTCGACGACGTCCAGCACACCCGCCTGAGGCCGGCGGTGAACCTGGGCCTCGACGTGCTGAACACGGCATTGCGCGAGCTGGTGGACAACGCGATCGAAGAGGTCGCCGATCCCAGCCACGGTGGGTCAAGCGTGACCATCACCCTGCACGTTGACGGATCCGTCAGTGTCGCCGACGACGGCCGCGGTCTGCCTGTCGACTCCGACCCGGTCACCGGCAAGAACGGCATCGTCAAGACACTGGGTACCGCACGGGCCGGTGGCAAGTTCTCCGCGCACACCGATGCCTCCAGTACCGGTGCCGGCCTCAATGGCATCGGCGCTGCTGCAGCGGTCTTCATCTCCGCGCGCACCGACGTGACGGTGCGCCGGGCCGGAAAGACCTTCGTGCAGAGTTTCGGCGGCGGCTACCCCGGCGTCTTCGACGGCAAGGACTTCGATCCGAACGCCGAGTTCACCCGCGCCGATACCCAGAAGCTGCGCGGCACCGGCAACCGCAAACCTGACGCGCACGGCACCGAAGTACGCATCTTGTTCGACCCGATCGTGGTCCCTGATTCCCGCGTGGACGTCGGCGAGGTGCTGCTTCGGGCCCATGCCGCGGCCCGGATGTCGCCCGGAGTGCACCTGATCGTCGTCGACGAAGGCTGGACCGGCGAAGAGATTCCGCCGTCGCTGTTGCAGCCGTTCAGCGGGCCCTGGGGCACCGATACCCTGCTGGACCTCATGTGCACCGCCGCCGGCACTCCCCTGCCCGAGGTGCGCGCGGTGGTGGACGGCCGCGGCGAGTACACCACCGGGCGCGGCCCCACCCCGTTCCGCTGGTCCTTGACGGCAGGCCCCGCCGAGCCGGCCACCGTGGCCGCGTTCTGCAACACCGTGCGCACCCCCGGCGGCGGATCCCATCTGACCGCCGCCGTCAAGGGTCTGTCCGAAGCCCTGGCCGACCGCGCGTCCCGGATCCGTGACCTCGGCCTGGCGAAGGGCGAGGACGGACCGGAGGCACAGGATTTCGCTGCGGTCACCGCACTTGCGGTGGATACCCGGGCCCCCGATGTGGCCTGGGATTCCCAGGCCAAGACCGCGGTGTCCTCGCGGTCGCTCAACGTGGCCATGGCCCCTGACGTGGCCCGCAGCGTCACCATCTGGGCGGCCAACCCCGCCAACGGCGACGCGGTGTCGCTGTGGACCAAGCTGGCGCTCGAGGCGGCCCGCGCCCGCCGTAGCGCCGAGGGTGCCAAGGCCCGGTCCCGGGCGGCATCGAAGGCCAAAGGGCTGGGGACCAATCTGTCTCTCCCGCCCAAACTGCTGCCCAGCCGGGAGACCGGACGCGGGTCGGGTGCCGAGCTGTTTCTGTGTGAGGGCGACTCCGCGCTGGGCACCATCAAAGCGGCGCGAGACGCGACGTTCCAGGCGGCCTTCCCCCTGAAAGGCAAGCCGCCCAACGTTTACGGCTTCACGCTGAGCAAGGCGCGGATCAAGGACGAGTTCGATTCGATCGAACGGATTCTGGGCTGTGGGGTACGTGAGCACTGTGACCCGGAGCAGTGTCGCTATGACCGGGTGTTGTTCGCCTCCGATGCCGACCCCGACGGCGGCAACATCAACTCCAGCCTGATCTCGATGTTCCTGGAGTTCTACCGGCCGCTGGTGAAAGCCGGGATGGTCTACGTGACGCTGCCACCGCTGTTCGTCGTGAAGGACGGTACGCAGCGGATCTACTGTCAGGACGAGTCCGAGCGCGACGCCGCGGTGGCCCAGCTACGTGCCACCTCCAAGCGCAAAGTGGAGGTGCAACGCAACAAGGGCCTCGGCGAGATGGACGCCGACGACTTCTGGAACACCGTGTTGGATCCGCAGCGGCGCACCGTGATTCGGGTGCACCCCGATGACGGTGAAGCGAAGCTGCATCACACCCTGTTCGGCGGACCGCCCGAGGGTCGGCGCACGTGGATGGCCGATATCGCCACCCGCGTCGACACCTCTGCTCTCGACCTCAGCTAGGAGTTTGACATGACCGCCACCCTCGATGTTCCTGAGCAGAACCCCGACCTGGTGCTCGACCAGAGCGCCGACGACTACTGGAATCACTACCAGCTGACCTTCGCGCTCTACAGCGTCAGTGACCGCGCCATCCCCTCGGCGTACGACGGGCTCAAGCCGGGTCAGCGACGTCTGCTCTACCAGATGCACGAGTCGAGGCTGCTGCCAGGAAACAAGCCGCAGAAGTCGTCGAAGGTCTGTTCGGCCGTCACCGGCAACCTGCACCCGCACGGCGGGGCGTCGATGTACGGCGCCGCGGCACTGATGGCCGCCGAGTTCCAGCGCGTGAAAGTGATTGACGGGCAAGGCGCCTTCCCCCGGATCCAGGGCGACATTCCGGCGGCGGATCGCTACACCGAGATGCGGCTGTCGGCACCCGGTGCGGCGCTGACGGCCGAACTCGACGATCACGCGGTGCCGATGGTGCAGACGTTCGACGGGGAATGGATCGAACCGACGGTGCTGCCGGCCCGCTGGCCGGTGCTGCTCTGCAATGGCGCCGTCGGTATCGCCGAAGGATGGGCCACCAAGGTGCCTGCCCACAATCCGCGCGAGATCATGGCTGCCTGCCGGGCGTTGCTGACCAAGCCGAACCTCTCGGATGACAAGCTGGCCGAGCTGATTCCCGGCCCCGACTGGGGCTGCGGATCCACCGTGGTCGGTACGGCCGGCCTGCGGGACTACCTGACGACGGGTCGGGGAGCGTTCACGGTGCGCGGCACGGTGTCCGTCGAGGGCAAGAACGTCATCGTCACCGAACTGCCGCCCGGTGTGGCCAGTAACACTGTGCAGGAGCGCATCCGGGCTCTCGTCGAGTCGGGTGACCTGCCCGGGGTGGCCGACATGTCCGACCTGACCGACCGCCGCAACGGGCTGCGGATCGTGGTCACCACCAAACGCGGCCACGACGCCGAGCAGGTCCGCGAGCAGCTGCTCGCCTTGACTCCGCTGGAGGGGACGTTCGCTGCCAGCCTGGTGGCCCTCGACGAAAACCGCGTCCCCCGCTGGTGGTCGGTGCGTGAACTGATCGCCGCGTTCCTGTCGCTGCGCGATTCGGTGGTGGTGCGTCGCAGCGAGTATCGACTGGAGAAGGTCACCGCGCGTCGCCACCTGGTGGCCGGCCTGATGCTGGTTCACCTCGACATCGATGCTGCCGTCGCGGTGATCCGTGGGTCCGACACCGTCGACGAGGCGCGGCTGGGGTTGCAGGAGCGGTTTGCGATCGACGCCGTGCAGGCCGACTACGTGCTGGCACTACAGCTTCGCCGACTCACCCGGCTCGATGTCATCGAACTGCGCGCGGAAGCGGAGAAGCTGGACGCCGAATTCGCCGAGCTCACGGAACTGGTGTCCAATCCCGCTGCGCGACGCACGGTGATCAACAAAGAATTGAAGGAGACGGCAAAGCTGTTCGATGCGCCCGAATTCGACCGCCGCACCGTGCTGGATGCGTCGGCCACCCCGGTGGCGTCGAATGCCGACGAGGACGGCAGCCGCGAGCGGAAAGTCAACGCTTCGTGGCGACTCGACGACCGCGGCGTGTTCTCCGACAGCCACGGCGACCTGCTGACCTCAGGTCTGGGGTGGGCGGCATGGACCGACGGGCGGATCAAGTTCACCACCGGCGGTGGACTTCCGTACAAGACACGTGATATCCCGGTGGCCCCGGATATCACCGGACTGGTCCGGTCGGGGGTGCTGACACCTGGCTACCACCTGGCACTGGTGACCCGGCGCGGCAAGGTCTTGCGTATCGATCCTGCCGCGGTGAATCCGCAGGGCGCGGCCGGAAACGGCGTGGCCGGAGTGAAGTTGGCCGGCGACGGCGACGAGGTGGTTGCCGCCCTGCCGGTCTCCTGCGAGAACGGCGAGGCCATTCTGTCCATCTCCGAAAAGGGCTGGAAGGTCACCGAAGTCGCTGACATTCCGGTCAAGGGTCGCGGTGGCGGCGGTGTCGGATTCCACCCGTTCGCAGGCGGCGAGGCGGCACTGCTGGCCGCGTCGATCTCCCCGACCGGGTACGTGCGCGGCGGCAGGCGGGTGCGTGCCGAGAAGCGCGCCAAGTCATCGGTCAAGGGGGCAGGTGCCGACGTGACGCCTGCGCCGTCGGAGTAGGGCCCGGCACCGGCTCCGCTCAGCCGTCGTGCGCACCTTGCAGGTGACTCGTGTAGCGGGTGATGCCGTCCCGCATGCTCACTGTCGGCTCGAAGGCGAGGAGTTCCCTGGCACGAGTCAGGACAAAGGGGCCCTGCACGTCTTCGTCGTCGGGGTCAGACCCCTCTCCGAATTCGATTCGCGCTCGGGGCAGCATCTCGCCCACGATGTCGGCGATCTCGCCTACCGTGAGGACCTCGCCACCGGAAACGTTGATCGATTGGCCATCGAGTTCCGGACCCGCCGTCAGCGCGCAGGCGATGGCGCGCACAGCATCGTCGACAAATACGTACTGGCGGGCCAGGTCTGCGCCGAACGGAACATGAGACACCCTGCCCGTCAGCGCATCCCGGATGAAGGACCCGATGATGCAGTGCGTGCTCCGGCCGGGCCCGTACACCGCGCAGATCCGCACCGAGCAGGTCGACAGGCCATAGGTACGGCCATACACCGCCAACAGGTGTTCACCGGCAACCTTGGTGGCACCGTAAACGCTGGACGGATTCAGCTTCGTCACCTGATCATCGAGTGGCCCAGGGTTGTTGCCATAAACAGCGTTCGACGAGGCCAGCACGAATCGCCGGGTGCCGGCAATCCGCGCAGCTTCAAGCAGATTGGCCGTGCCTCCGATGTTCACGTCGATGATCGACCACGGGCGATCCCGCGACACCATCGGTCCCGACACTCCACCCAGGTGCACCACGGCCTCGGGTCTGAAACGCGCGAACACCTCATGCACCTGATGGGGGTCGGTGACGTCGAAGAAGTCGCCGACCGTATCCGCCGCACCGACCACCTCGACACCCGCCGAGCTGAGGGCACCCACCAGGTGCCGGCCGATGAACCCGGTGGCCCCGGTGACCAACACCGACTTCGGCAGGTTCGTCACCGCGACCAGAGCCGGGACATCGTCGTTCAGGCGATGTTGGTGTAGGGGACGCCGCCGCGGGCGACGCCGTCGTGGTTGACGCCACGGTCGAAGTCGAACGGTAGCGGCCGGCCGTTTTCCATTGCCAGCCAGAGCCGTACGAGCAGCCGGCGCTGGGACTCGTCCTCGGAGTCGATGAACTCCGACCGCCCGTGCATGACGCTGTAGTTGTTGGCGATCACCAGATCGCCTGAGCCGAAGCCGACCTCGACGCCGCCTTCGTTGGAGATCTCGTCGAAGACCTCCATGAGCCTGAGCTGACGCTCGGTCAACGGAGGACAGTCACCGCGCTGCTGGGCTGCGTCGATGAGCAGCCGCACGTAGCGGCTGGTGATCTTGCCGTTGACGATGGTGCACAGCCTGGTCAGGTAGTAACTGGTATCGCCTTCGAGGATCTCCATCTGCCGATCGAAGGGGAAGTAGTCCTCGAAGAGCGAAGGCAGCAGCTCGGGGTAGCGGCGGGCGATCTCCTTGACGGTGCGTGCAGAGCTGGAGACCACGGAGTTGCCGCCCACCATGGCTTGGCGAATGCACATGAGCATCAACAGATCCGAACCGTCGGTGTGGTAGCCCAAACCCTCGTTGGTGTTCTCCGGCCGAACAATGTCCTGCCGGGCCTTCTTGCGTTGGGCCAGGGACGCCAGCACGGTGCCGCCGCCCATCTGGTTGACGGGTTGTCCGATGGCGGCGCCGATGAGCCAGAGCAGGTTCTCGTTGTAGGGCAGTTCGGCGTCGGGGGTGCGCACCGGCAAGTTGCGCAGCAAGGCGATGCCGGTGCCGCCTTCGAGGGAGTGTTCGACGCCGGCGAAGTACTTGCTCAGTGGTGCGGCGAGTTCTTTCCACTCGTCGCGGGTGCCGTTTCCTGCCGACCACTGGCCGAACTTCTCGGTTGCTTCCACGGCGAGTTCACCCAGCAGCGCGCTCTCGGCGTCGGTGAGGGCCAGAGCCCAGGTGTCGCGCCGGTTTTCGAGTTCCTCGGCATTCCAGGCGGCAGGCTCATCCAAGTTGAGGATGTAGTTGCGCACCCGATCGAGGCCCGAGGTGATCAGGGGGGTCGGGCTGTAGGAGGTCGTCATATCTGGGTTCCTGCTTTCGCGTTGTCCGATAGGTGGTGCGTTGGCGTCATCGAGGATGCGGGCGGCGGCGCTGCGGTTCTGGCAGTGCGTTTCGCGGCAATCTCCGCATAAACGAGTGGCGTCGTTCTGTCTCGAGTGGGGTGCAGTTCCACTGATACCCACTTTCCCGGGCTGCTGTTACGAAACAATCGACGATCTGGTTACGGTATGTAAAATCCGAACAGGCTTGTGCAAAATACGCAACGGCGGCCCCTGGATCTCACACCACGTTCACCTGAGAGAACTCGGGGCGCCCGACAACCGCCCGAGGTATCAGCCACCACTGCGCGATCGCGACGAGGACGAGCACAACCCCCACGGTGGCGACGGCGTCGATTCCGCGCCAGGCGTACATCAAGGGTCCCAGCAGTCCCCCGAGTCCACCGCCGAGAAAGACGATGAAACTGAACACCGTATTGAGCTGGGCCGACCGCTCCGGCTCCGTCGCCAGGGCTCGCACCTGATTGCCTGACAGCGCAGACTGATTCGCCCATGTCGCGACGAACATGACAGCTCCGAAAGCGACCGGGGTGCTGTTGGTCAGCAGGATGGCCGTCATCGCCGTCAGGAGAACGAGCAGGAACCACCCCGTCATTCGCCTGGCCCCGTGCCGATCGATGAGGCGGCCCGCATACGGTGTGAAGAACCCTGCGACCAACCCGACCAAGCCGAAAAGGCCGGCCTGGCCCAGCGTCCAGGAAAGCTCGGGCCCGGTGAGATGAAGAACCATCACCGTCCACAACGCGTTGAACGTCGCCAGCACACATGCCTGGGTCAATGCTGACCGCACCAGGATCGGGTTGGACAATGCCCGCCGCAACGTCGCGAGGACCAGTCGCCCGTGCGGCAGGACTCCGCCCTCCGGCGGAGGCGCCTGCCGCAACGCCCAGCGGGTCGAGGGAATGGTTGCGGCCACCGCCAGCGCGGAGACGAATACTGTTCCGCGCCAACCGATCCATTCGGTACACAGACTGGCCAGCACGCGGCCACCGAAGATTCCGACGAGCAACGCTCCCACCAGCACGGCGTTCGTCTTACCTCTGCGGTCGTCTGCGCTCATCCGGTTCGCCGCCGGAATGAGCACCTGGGAAACGTTCGCGACCAGCCCGACGGCGAGGAAGGCCGCCATGGCTCCATAGATGCTCGGAACAACCGCGGCCACCAGCAATGTGCAGCTCAGCGCCAGCGTCTGGTACGTGACCTGCTTCTTGACCTCGAGACGTGCGGCAAGCGGGACGAGCAGCAGAATCCCGATGGCATAACCGACTTGGGCGATCGTCGCGAGGATACTGGCGAATCCGTCCGAGACGCCGAGATCGCCGGCGATGCTGGTGAGCAGGGACTGCGGGATGTAGATGACGCTGACGGTCAGGCTGCAGGCCACCGACAGGGCGAACAACCGCAGCGAGCTCAATCCCCCAGCGACGGCTCCGGTCATGACGCACCCGCCACCGCGATGCGGAACTGGGACTTCACCTCCGCACGGATGTCCGGATCGCTCGCGAACTCCGCCGCCATGGCAGCCAGCGCGATCGCCGCGTCAAAAATGCAGGACTCGGAATCAGGTCCGATGCTGGCCTCGTGAAAGGCGTGGGAATGCGGCGGAATCGAGCGCGGTGTCATCTTGATCTGAGGTTGTAGGTAGGGCACGCGTCGGCTGAGTGTGCCTGCGTCGGTGGACCAGGCGCCGGCGACCTGGTCGGTCGGCAACGGCGAGCGGCCCACCGCGCTCAGTGCCGCGTCGAACAGGGATGCCAACGCCTCGATGCCGACCAGCGCTTCCGCACACCGCTCGGCAGGTGTGACGGTGCAGGTCGCACCCACTGCCTCGATCGCCTGCCGGAAGGCAAGGCTGACCCGCGTTCGGATGTCGGCGAGCTCGGTGCGATCTGCCGCCCGGACGACGACGGTGGCCCGTGCGTAGTCGGGAACGACCTGCGGGTGGATTCCGCCCTCGTTGATGATGCCGTGAATTCTGGCCGCGGGCGGCAGATTCGGGCGCAGCATCGCCATCGCGGAGAAGCCCAGCACGATTCCGTCGAGCGCATTGACACCGAGCTCGGGATGGGCCGCCCCGTGGGCAGGCTTCCCGAACGACTCGATGGTGAGCCGTTGCGCCGCAAGGGTCCGCGAGGCGGAGATGTCATCCATCCCGGGATAGATCGACGCGGCGAAATCGACGTCGTCGAAAACTCCGGCGTCGCCCAGGATGTACTTGCCGCCGACGCCCTCCTCGGCCGGGGTTCCGATCACCAGCAGCCGCAGGTCGAGGTCGTCGGCAAGAGGCCGCAGCGCCAGGGCCGCCCCGTAGGACGCTGCAGCCACCACGTTGTGTCCACAGCTCTGGCCGTAGGGGGGAAGGCCGTCGTATTCACACACGAACGCGACAGTGGTCGCCGCGGAATCGGAGCCGTACGAAGCACGAAATGCCGTCTCCATTCCGGCGATTCCCCGCTCGACCGCGAACCCGTGATCCTCCAACTCCGCTGTCAGGCGAGCGCTGCAGTCGAACTCTTTGGAGGACTCCTCGACATGGGAGTGGATGAACTCGCTCAGCGCGACGACGTTGTGCCAGTCCTGCTCCAGCGTCACTCGGATCTTCGGTGCGAATATCTCTGCGATGCGGTTGCTCACGGAGCCGGGTGGTGCTCGAGCCAATGGTCGGCGATGTCCATGCGACGGGCGAACCACACCTTGCCCTTCGCCTGGGCATGTTCGATGAACTCGCGCAAGGCGTTGGCACGTGAGGGTTGTCCGACCGTGCGTGGGTGCAGGCCCACCGACATCATCTTGGGTGAACCGTTCTCCCCTTCACGCCAGAGCTCGTCGAAGGCCCGGGTGACGTAGTCGGAGAACAGGCTCGGGCTCTTGTCGCCCTGGAGGTCGTTGTTGGTCAGGCTGTATGGGATGACCAGCTGTTGGTGATCGCCCATCTTCTTGTAGTAGGGCAGATCGTCGTTGTAGGCGTCGGAGTCATAGACGAATCCGCCTTCCTCGACCACGAGTTCGCGGGTGTTGACCGAGGCGCCGTAACGGCAGTACCAGGCGCGGGGACGTTCCCCCCAGGTGCCTTCGAAGGACTTGATGGCCAACTTCATCTGCTCGCGCTCCTCCTCGCGGGTGAAGCGCCACTGCTCAACCCAGCGATTCCCGTGGCTGAGCAGGTCATAGCCGGCGGCGCGGGCGTACTTGGCGACCTCCGGATTCTTCTCGAAGGCTTCAGCACAGGCGTAGAACGTGCACGGGACGTCGAGTTCGTCGAACAGGCGCATCAGTCGCCAGATGCCGGCGCGACTTCCGTACTCGTACATCGACTCCCGGGACAGGTCGCGGGTATCCAACGGGAAGTTGTAGGCGGCTTCGACGGGCACGTCGTTCTGCCCATCGCGATCGAACGAGTACTCCGACCCTTCCTCGTAGTTGACCACGAGATTGACTGCGACGTTGGCACCGTTGGGCCACGTCACCTTCGGCATGTGGCGGCCATAGCCGACGAACTCGCGGACGGTACCGGTGCCGGCAGGCGGGGTGTTCACTTCACTGCTCCTAGTCTGGAACTGTTGATCAGTCGACCCAGCGGGTCAGATGATTGAGGGCCTTTGCGAGCACGAGGTGGGTACCTCCGGCGATGATGACTACCACCAGCGCGGTGACGGCGACGATATCGGTTGCGGCGTAGAGCAATGCGAAGTTGAGAATGCGACCGAGACCGTACTGCTTGCCGATCACTTCGGCTGCGAGCACAGCGCTCCACGCGAAGGGCACCGCCAGCAGGATTCCGACCTTCAGGCTCGGTGTGATCGACGGGATGATCACCGACCAATAGATGCGACGCCGACTGGCCCCGAGAGAAGCTGCCGAGTTGCTGTAGATCCCGGGAACATTGTCGACGGCAGCCACCGTGAGAACGAACAGCAGGACGGCGACTGCGAACGCCGTGAACGAGTAGGTCCCGAGTTCGGAGTTGCCGAACCACAGGCCGAACAGTGGCAGCATCGCCAGCAACGGCATCATCCGGAAGAAATGCGCCGGAAAGGTCACTGTCCGCCGCGCAATCGACGACCAACTGACGAGCAGGCCGGCTCCGATTCCGACAACAGAGCCCAGTACGAATCCGATCATGAAGCGGGACAACGAGATCGCGACATTGTAGACCAGGCCCAGGGTCGCACCCCACACCGTGGATCCGGCGCCGCCCGCTATGCGTTCTGCGCCGAGGCCGCCAGGCCAGTAGTCGGCGAAGACCATGAACGACGCCAGCACATCGGAGATGCTCGGCACCAGCCGCATTCCGGAATCGTCTTCCCCGATCACCACAGACACGAGCTGCCACAGCACCAGGACGAGCATCAGCGACGCTGCCCCCCAGTACAGATCGGATCTGTTGCGCTTGAGTTTCGGCGCCGACTCGGACTCGAGGGCTGCAGCCACCGGTACCAGCGTTGCCGTCATCGCGAGAACTCCTCCAGAAGCTGCCTACGCAGTGCGTTCGCCTCGGGACCGGTGATGTCGTCGGTCAGGCGCGGCCGCGGCAGGTGGACCTTCAGATCGAGCGCCAGCCTCCCGTGTTTGATCACGAAGATGCGGTCGGCGAGTGTCAACGCCTCATCGATGTCGTGGGTGACCATGAACACCGCCCGCTTCTCTGCCTCCTGCCACAGGTCGAGCAGCACCTCGTGGAGTTGAGCCAGTCTGAGATAGTCGATTCCGACAAAGGGCTCGTCCATCAGCAGCACCTCGGGCTTGTTGGCGAACACCGCGGCGATCGCCACCCGACGCCGCATACCGCCGGAGAGCTGCTTGGGCCAGGCGTTGGCGAACTTCTCCAGGCCGATGATCTTGAGCATCTCGGCGACAACGGCCTTGCGTTCGTCCTTCGGTATGCCCCGAGCCTTCAAGCCGAACTCGATGTTCTGTGCCACGGTCTTCCAGAGGAACAGGGTGTCCCTCTGGAAGACGACTCCGCGGTCGGGCCCCGGCTTCGTCACGACGGTTCCACCCACGGTGACGGTACCGCTGGTCGGGGGAAGGAACCCGGCGATCATGTTGAGCAGGGTCGACTTACCGTGCCCGGAAGGCCCGATCACACAGATGAATTCGCCGGGCTCGATCCGGAGGGACACCGAGTCGACGCTGGTGACCACCTCGCCCGACTCGAGCCGGAAGTCCTTGGAGACGTTGTCGAGTTCGATGGCTGCCAGTTGCGCTGTCACGCCCGCGAGTTGATGGGCACTGGTTTCGACTGTCATTCGTTCCACCTCACAATCCAACGGCCTACGAGGCCGATCAGGGCATCAACCAAAACGGCGACGATGCCGACAACGATCAGGACGCCGATGGCGCCGGCAGTCTGGGTGGCATCGGAGAACGACCGGATGAGACGCCCTGCACCCTGATTGCCGCCGAGCACCTCCGCAATACACTGGAAACCCCACCCGAATGCGGTTGCCGCTCGGACGACCCCGATGGTGGAAGGCACCAACGCCGGAAGGATCACTGACATGGTGGTCCGGATCTTCGAAACACCAAGTGTAGCTGCGTAGTCCGCATACCTGACCTCTGCCGCGGCTGCCGCGGACTGCACGGTGCTGGCCACGGTGAGAGCGGTGAAGAAGATCACCAGGCCACTGGTGGCCAGCGCCGAGTTGCCGAACCACAGCGTGAGGAACGGCAGGATCGCCAGTACCGGGACGGTGCCGAGGATGGCCACGGGTAGCCGGCCCAGGCGGTGGAACCATGGGATCCGCGCCAGCGCCAGTCCGGTCGCGAACCCCACGATCAAACCTGTTGCCACACCGAGGAGAACATTCTGCGCCGTCCACAGCACATTGGACCAGATGCCCCCCGTTCCGAAGGTGGTGTAGGCGAGAATCGGTGCGGAGTCGAAGTTGTCGAGCGTGGCCTGGCCGATGGCCGGAATCACGGGAAATCGGGCTGCCGTGTTGACCGACGCCACCGCGGACCAGATGGCTGCGACCACCAGCACACCCACGAATCCGCCTGCGACCGTGGGGACAGCAGTTCTGACGCGCATGTATTCCTCCTCTCAGAGCATCCGAGGTCAGCTCTTGACGGCGGCCTCGATGATGCGGGAGGCGTCGAGGTAGTTGCGGTGCTCGTACTGCGTGGCAGCGAGCTCGGCGAGCTTGGCCTGGTCCCCGGTCAGGCCTGCGGCTTGCGGCAGCAGCGACTCGTACTGCTCCTTGTATCCCACCAGTTCCTTGTAGACCTCATCGGCGACGATGAAGTCCGCGGCCTCGAGGTCGGCGTTGGTGATCACCCCGGCGTCCTGGGCAGCTTTGACCTGCTGGTCGTAGGTGGCCTTGAAGTAATACGGCGATTCGGTGTTGAGCCACCAGTCGGCCTGGTCTTCGAAAGAGGCGAACGGGCCGATCTTCTCGAAGGTGATCTTCAGCGCCTCGGCTGAGGTGTCGATGGAGGCGGCGGACTCCAGGACCGGCACGATCGGCTCGGTGGCATCGGTGGTGTTGTTCTCGATGTCGGCCAAGAGCGCGTCGACGATGCGGAAGGCGACAGACGACACGCGCAGCATGGCGTCGTGGTGTTCGTCGATCCACTTCTCGTCGGCCATGTGGCCGACGTGGCCGAGGCCGGAGACGGCGCGCGGATCACCGGCGGGGAGGTTGGCGATGAGGTCCTGCAGGCCGATGACGGGGTACCAACCGGCTTGGAGGAGTTCTGCTGTCTGGGCAGCACCAGCGGGTTTCGCGTAATCGAGCTGGCCGCCACGCGACAGGAGGAGGATCTGGGAGTCGTCCACCACGTCGACCTGACCGAACTGGTCCTGGGAGAAGTTTCCGATCTGGTACACCGCCTCCAGGAAGTTGCGGTGGGCGGCGGTGTCGTCGGTGGCGAATCGCTGGCCTGCCATGTCGCCCATGACCGAGGCTGCGGCGTCTTCGAACGAGGCGCCGTCGCCCATGAGGTCTGCCACCGACGCCTTGCCCGAATCCGGCGCGGCGAGGATCGCGAGCCCACTGGTGACATCGATGAAGTTGAAGACCTTGATCGACGGAGCACCTTCGGCGTTACGCACGGAGTTGGGGCCGTAGGCCGAGGTGACGTCGTAGTCTCCGTTCAGGATCAACGGCACAGCCTGATCGTCGGCGACGCTGGCGAACTTCTCCGGACCGACGGTGATCCCGACCTCTTCGAACCAGTCCTTGGCCATGCCGACCGCGAGCATCGAGTTGTCGGCGTAGGGCAACAACCCGATGTTGACGACTTCCTGCGGGATCCCGACGCCGTGCTGCTCGAGCAGTGCGTTGTCAGCGACAGTGCTGGCGCCTGCGTCAGCGGCGGGCTCGTCGGGGCTCTCGGCGTTGGAGCACGCGACCAGGGCGCCGGACAGGGCGAGGCATGCCGCGAACGCCACGCCGCGGGATACCCCGCGCCGATTGATCATCTTCATGGATGTCCTTGTCTACTAGTGAGTTCGGATACTTCTAGAGTGCGATGAACGCCGAGGCGAGGTGCTGATCGTTGGTCATCCATCGGCCGCCTTCGGGTGTCACGACGATGTTGTCGGTGAGGCCGAAGAGGCCGAACTTCGCTGTTTCGTCAGGTGTTCGGAACAACCGGTGGGGGTGGATGTTGACAACTTCGTTCTCGAGCAGGACGCGGTCGTTTCCGCTGACCCACACTCCCTGGATCGCATCCGTTCCGATGCCGTGCAGATGGAACGAACGGTGCTTGTCGGCCGGGGTGGTGTAGTCGAGTTCCACTCCGCCGGAATGGAATACGGCGGCAACGCTCTCCACGAAATCGCTTGCCATCGTGCCCGGTCTCATCGCCGCGACGCCGGCCTGGTGCGCGTCGGTGCAGAGTTGCCACGCTTCCCGGTACTCCGGTGAAACGGGCCCGACGGAGTACATGCGGCGATACTCCAGCCAGGTCCCGTTGGGGCCCGCGGATTCGATCCAGACGGTGACCACGTCGCCGCGCTCGATGACTTTGTGTGTCCCGAACGTGGTGGCCCCTTTGAACGGGGTCGAGTCGAGCACGACCATGGGATCGCGGACTTCGTGTTCCCGGCAGATGCGGTGCGCCTGGGCCGCCAGTTGGATCTCGCTGATGCCGGGTCGCACGAACGCTTCGAGTTCTGTGTAGATCGAGTTCCAACATGCGGAGGTAGCCGTCAGCGCCTCGAGGGACTCCGCGCTGTTGACCTGCCTGCACTCTTCGAAAAGCACAGTGGCATCGACGATCTGGATATCAGGCAGCGTGCGGCTGAGCAGCACGTAGTGACTGTGGGCAAACCCGCCGTCGTCGAGTCCCACCACTCCGACCCTGCCTGCGGACAGACCCTGCTCGGTGAGAACGTTGCCGATCTCCGTGCCGGGAGTGCCGCTGAGGCGGCATTCCGAGACCCAATCGGTTTGGCGCGCCTGCGAGATGCCCCATACCGTGCCCCCGATCAAGACCGGGCCGGATGACTGGGTCAGCACCACGTGGCTGTCCGCGACGAGCTGCCAGTAGTCCGTGACGTAGAAAACTCTGCCGCGGTAGCGGATATCGTCACGACCGGCGATCACCAACGCATCGAGTTCATGCACGGCCATCGCAGCACGAAGTGCGTCGATACGTCGCCCGCGCTCGTGGTCTGTGGTGAAGCGATGATCGGCGACCATCTGCGTCATGTATGGGTTCCTCGTCTCGGCTCGGCCATCGCTCATCTGTCGCGGTAACGACAGCCGACTTGTGCGTTTTTCACACAACCCTGTGCGCCAATCACTAGAGACGAGAGTGGAGGACGAACGTTACGAAAGTGATTCCTGGATCGTTAAGTTGTGTAAATTCCGCGTCGTCGTGTGCAAAACGTGCAACAGTTGGGCCCGGGGACGATAATCGTCGGCGACGCGGCACAGGGGCCGGACGCGTCGTGCAGCCCTGTTGGCACAGGGAAATTCGTCTAAGGAGAGCGATGACGGGGGCTACTCTTCGCATAGCGGAACTCATCGAGAAGATCGCCGAGCAGCCGATGTCGGTGGCTGAACTCGCGGAAGACTTCGATGTTCATCGATCCTCGATGTTTCGCCAGTTGAAGTCGTTGGAACAGGTTGGCTACGTCCGGCGTCGCGACGACACCCGGTACGTGGTGGGCGCGAAGTTGATCGCCCTCGCACGCCTGAGCTTCGACGACGTCGACCTGCGCCGGGCCGGCTACCACCATGTACGAAAACTGCACGCCAAGATCGGGCACACCATCCAGCTGGTCGCGCTGATCGGTGACAGTTTGATCTACGTCGACAAGGTCGAGAGCGCCTCGGGTGTCGGCATGTACTCCCGGATCGGGCGGGAAGCTCCCCCCTATTGCAGTGGGGTGGGAAAAGTCATCCTTGCCGGTCTCGATTCTTACCGCCGGGATGCGATCCTGGATTCGACTCCGTGGAAACAGTTCACCCCCAACACGTTCACCACACGGGCACAACTGGATGCGGCGTTGGAGCTGGCGACCGAACGCGGCTGGGCAGTGGACGACCGAGAACTCGACATGATCATCAATTGCCTCGCTGTCCCCATTGCCAGCCACTCCGGGGTGGTCGGTGCGGTATCGGTGACTGCTGTGTCGAGCGTCGAAGACATCACAGCGCTGATGAAGTACCTACCGCTTCTGCAGGAAACCGCACGCGCGATCGAAGCCGAACTACGGTGAGTTCTCCGGATCAGCAGACGAGTTCGGTCGCCGAGCAGGCGCGAGCGGTCCAGTCCCGTGCGTGGTCGGCGCGCGACCTCACCACCGGTGCCCGGCGAGCCATCGAGTCGGCGGAACCCAGGATTCATGCCTGGGTCGCCCTGTCCTCGGATGTGTCAGATCAGGCAACCGTGGTCGAGGAGAATCCGGCGGCTCTTGCGCTGGCCGGGATCTCCGTCGGCGTCAAGGACATCATCGACGTCGACGGGCTCCCCACCCGCGCCGGGTCCACCCTCACCCGCCCGGAGCCCGCCACCGCCGATGCGGCATGCGTGACACGGCTGAAATCATTGGGTGCCGTGGTTCAAGGCAAAACGGTCACAACGGAATTCGCCTATCTGCAGCCCGGGCTCACCCGCAATCCTCACGCCCTCGGCCACACACCGGGTGGGTCCTCGAGCGGCTCTGCCGCAGCAGTCGGTGCCCGGACCATTCCGCTGGCGCTCGGCACTCAGACGGCGGGATCGCTGACGCGGCCCGCCGCGTACTGCGGAACGGCAGGGTTGGTGCTGCCGCCCGGTTCGGTGGACATGTCAGGAATCGTCGGCCTGAGCCACAGCCTGGACTCGCTGGGTCTGTTGACCCGCACAGTCGATGATCTGCGCTACGTGCATGCCGCCTTCACCACGGGGGCTGCGCCTCCAGCAGACACGACGGCGGTGTCGCATGTCCTGATGTGGGATGGCACCGACGTGGCCGAGCCCACCCCCGAGATGGCGGCCCTCGTCGCGTCGATTCCTGGGGTGCTGGCCCAATTGGGCATCCAGACAGAGAAATTGAGCTGGGACGCACACCTCCGCAGACTCACCGAGGAACATCTCGACGTCATGTCCTACGAAGCGCTACGGGCACGCGAGCGGGAGTACACCAACCACGCCGCGCAGCTCAGTGCGCCGCTGCTCGAACTGCTCCGCGCCGGGGAGAAGGTTTCGTCGCAGCAGCACGCGGCGGTACTGGAATACCGCGATGAGGCGGTGGGCCTGCTCGCGACCCTGCTGCGGGACGACACGGTGATCATCGGACCTGCGACTCCCGGTGCCGCGCCGGCGGGCCTCCAGTCGACGGGTATATCGGTCTTCAGCCGTGCTTGGCAACTGCTCGGATTGCCGGTGGTGGTGGTGCCGGGCGCAAAGACGTCGACGGGTCTCCCGCTGGGGCTCCAGATCATCGGACTGCCGGGAACCGAATCGACGATGCTCGACCTGGGCGTAGCCCTCGAGCGGATCCTCTGAAAAGGGTTACAAAACTGCCATTTTGGTACCCAGATAGGCGACCATCGCGTCCTTGGCCTCACGGATCAGCATCTCGTCGCCCTCCGGATCGGCCCGGAAGGCAAACCGCAAGAGATAGTCGAGGATCTCGATCGCCACCGAGCAGTGACTGAGTTGCAGCGTCCCGGACATGCCCGGTGCCACCCGCCGCAACGTGGACAAGAGTTGCCCGGCGATGTAGAGGTTGGCCTTCTCGTCGGCCGCCACGGCGACCGGGGACAGGTGACCGTTGAGCCACAGTTCGCGAACCGCCGGCTCGCGGTAGTACCCGGCGTACACGTCGATGGTGTGCTCGACCAACTCGCGCCAGTGCGCATAGTCGTCGGCAGCGAACTCGTCGGCCATCCCCGTGGCACGTTCGATGAATCCCAATGCCACTGTCTCGACAGCCATTTCGGGGCTGGTGAAGTAGGTGTAGAACGCGCCGCGGCTGACGCCGCAGGCCTCCAGCAGCTTGATCGGCGACTCCACCGCACGGTCGTAGCCGACGGTGGCGAGCAGTTCTTCGGCGGCGTCCAGTATTCGCTGCACCTTCTCCCGGCTGCGCTGCTGAGCGGGGAGTCTCCGCATCGTTTCGGCCACGAACCAGACTCTAGTCAAGTTAACCCGGTTTTTACCCTCCAAGCCGTCACAGAAACACGTCTGAGTTCAGACTGGAGTCACATTAGCCGACTTGCCGAGGAGAGGCCGCGTGCCTGAACTGCGCCATTTGCCGTCGACGACCACCCCCGCCGACATCTCGCGCCACCTGCGCGAAGACGGATACGTCATTGTCGACAACCTGGTCGACACCGACCACATGGACCGTATTGCAACGGAATTGGGTCCCTACATCGGCGAGACCTCCTTCGGGGGGGACAACTTCCTCGGGACCAAGACACGTCGCACCGGGAGACTGATCGCGCGTTCCCCGGCATCTCGTGAACTGATCCAAAACCCCACGGTGCTCGCGGTGGCCGGCGACTTCCTGAGTCACGCTTCCACCTTCCGGCTGCACCTGACTCAGGTCATCTCGATCGGCCCAGGCTCGCCGGCACAGCCGATCCACCGCGACCAATTGGCCTGGGACTTCTTCCCGTTCCCGAATGACTATGAGGTGCAGTGCAATACGCTGTGGGCCATGTCGGATTACACCGCTGAGATGGGAGCCACTCGGGTGGTGCCCGGAAGTCACCGCCTCGGCGACAACGAGAAGTTCACCCAGGAAGACTCGATACCCGCCGAGATGGAGCGAGGATCGGTCCTGTTCTACAGCGGCAAGATCTACCACGGGGGCGGCGCCAACACCACCGAGGAGGCCGTGCGTCAGGCGTTGAACATCACCTATGCCGTGGGCTGGGTGCGCCAGGAGGAGAACCAGTACCTGTCCACCCCGCTGGAGATCGCGAAAACCCTCGACGACGATCTGCTCAAGTTGATGGGCTACCAGATGGGTTGCTTTGCACTGGGATACGTCGGTGATTTCCAGGATCCGATCTCGGTGCTCCGGGACGGCGTCACCGGTGTGCGCGGTATCGAAGAGATGCAGAAGGCGGCCTCGCGGGACGACTCGGCCAACAACCTGATGAACCTGGTATCCGACGCCGGTTTCGCCGCCAACAACGGGTAGTCGACCCGGGCCCAGGCCTAAGGTGGAGTGTCATGGCGGACTTCGGCTCCTGGCCCACTCCCATCACTTCTGAACTCGTCGTACGTGCGGCTGCCGGGCTCGGCGGTGTGAGCGTGCACGGTGGCACCGTGATCTGGGCCGAGGCACGGCCCGAGGAGGGCGGTCGCACCCAGCTGGTCCAGCGCACGGGTGAGGGACCGCCGGTCGACTTGTTGCCGGCGGGGGCCAACGCCCGCACGGCGGCCCACGAGTACGGCGGCGGCGCGTGGTGGGTCGCCGACGACACGCTCTGGTTCACCGACTGGTCGGACCAGCGCCTGTACACGCTGACCGGCTCGGCGGCCCCGGTGCCGGTGACCCCCGAGCCCGAGGTGCCCCGCGGTGACCGCTGGGCCGATGGCTGCGTCACGACGGACGGGCGGTGGGCACTGGTGGTGCGCGAGCACCATATCGCCGGCGGCGGTCCGGCCCAGGTGGTGAACGAGATCGTCGTGCTCGATGCCACCGCCCTGCTCGCCCCGCGGGTGCTGGTCACCGGCCCTGACTTCGTCTCCGATCCCCGGATCTCACCGGACGGCGGGCGACTGTGCTGGCTGCAGTGGTCACATCCGGACATGCCGTGGGACGGCACCGAGTTGTGGGTGGCAGATCTGCAGGCCGCCGACACCGGTCCGCGAGTGGGCCACTCCATGGTGGTCGCGGGCCGGCCCGACGCGGGGCCCGGTGGTACGGGCGCCGGCGAGTCGGTGAGCGAACCCCGCTGGGCTGACGACGGGTCACTGTGGTTCATCTCCGACCGGTCGGACTGGTGGAACCTCTACCGGTGGGTCCCCGGCTCCGGCCACGTCGAGGCGATGGTGCCGGTGGACGCTGAAATCGGGGGTCCTCAATGGGTTTTCGGTCAGTCCAGCTACGCCTTCCTGCCGCAGGGCCGCACCGTCTTCACCTCCTCACGCGACGGGCGCGGGTACCTGGCGATCCGGTTCGCCGACGGCCGGGTGAACGACCTCGACCTGCCTTACACGTCTTTTGCCTCGATTCAGGCCGAGGGCGACCACGTGGTGTTCATCGGTGCGTCCGCCATTGCCGAACCGGCCGTGGTGTCGGTGACCGTCGACGCGACCGGGGCCGTCACATCGAGTGAGATAGTGCGGGCACCACGAGAGCTCGGCCTCGATCACGCATGGTTCTCCGTACCCGAACCGATCTCGTTCCCGACCGGCGACGGGCGCACCGCCCACGCTCTTTTCTACCCACCGGCGAACCCCGACGTGGCCTCCGAGGCCGGCCAGCTTCCGCCGCTGCTCGTCCTGATCCACGGTGGTCCCACCGGCGCTGCCCGGCCGATGCTGCAACTGGGTACGCAGTACTGGACCAGTCGCGGCTTCGCTGTGGTGGATGTCAACTACGGCGGGTCCACCGGGTATGGCCGTGCCTACCGCAATCAGCTCCGCGGCCAGTGGGGGGTCGTTGACGTCGACGACTGCGAGGCGGCGGCCCGGTGGCTGGGCGAGCAGGGCCGCGTCGATCCGGCCAGGCTCTGCATTCGGGGTGGGTCCGCCGGCGGTTACACGACGCTGGCAGCCCTCGCCTTCCGGAACACCTTCGCCGCCGGCGCCAGCCACTTCGGCGTAGCCGACCTCGAGGCGCTCGCCACCGAGACGCACAAGTTCGAGAGCCGCTATCTCGACGGCCTGATCGGCCCGTACCCGGCCCGTCGCGATCTCTATCTCGAACGCTCACCGATCCACCACGTCGACGGCTTCGACCGGCCGCTGATCGTGTTGCAGGGCCTCGAGGACGAGGTGGTGCCACCCAACCAATCCGAGATGATCGTCGACGCGCTGCGCACCAAAGGTGTGCCCGTGGCCTACGTGGCGTTCGAGGGTGAACAGCACGGATTTCGCCAGGCCGCGAACATCCGCCGGGCATTGGACTCCGAGTTGTCTTTCTACGCACAGATATTCGGGTTCACACTGCCCGACGCCGAGCACATCGAACCCGTGCCGGTGGAGAACCTCTGACCCGTCTCTGGCCCTTCGTCGTCTGATCAGTCGAGTGGGTGGCGCCACCGCAGTCGCTCGAAGCGCGCGAAACCACGATCGGCGCTGAGCCAAGTCGCATTTGCCTCGACCGCGTAGGCGGCGAGGTATGCGTCAGCGATGTCGTTTCCTCGGGCGTCGATATCGGCCGCGAGTCGCCGAAATATGTCCCAATGCCGTTGGCCTGGCCGCAATTGCATGGTTGCCGGCGCGCCCAGCAAGTCATCGACGGCCGCCCACGCGTCGGCTGGACTACTGGGCTCGTTGAATACCCTGCGATTGGTCACCACACGCACGAAGCCGCTGGCGACGTGGTCGGGTAAGCCCAGTGGCTCGTCACTGTTGGCCAGCTGCTCCAGAAGTCTTTGGTAGTCCGCATGTTCGGGGAGATCTTTGCGGTGCGCGTAGATCAGCACGTTGACGTCAACGCAGCGCATCGGGTCCCCCGTGGTCCTCCATCACCTCGGCGAGCTCAGCGTTCGACGCCAGGTCGATGCCCGGCCGGAGTCCGCCACTGCCCATCGCACGCACCTGGTAGTCGGCAACCGCGCGCGACTCGGGTGCGGCCAGCCCGCGGCGGACGGCGTCTTCGAAAACAGCGGCCACCGTGCGCCCGGAGCGCGCAGCCGCCTCCTTGACTTCGCGATACAGATCGTCGTCGATGTTGACAGTCGTGCGCACCTGCGCATCTTAACATCAGCCAGATACATAAAGATGCCTGCACTATTTGACAGTCAGGCCGGCCGGCGGGTGAGCTTCCGCCAAACCCAACTGGAGGGAACATGCCGTCCGTGCACGACGTACTCACGGGTGGCGTCCACCAGGAGCGTGGCGTCGAGCAGGCGACGCGCGGACGGCCAGCCGACGAGCAGCAGCTCGTCGTCCGGCGACAGCACAAAGTTGTTGTCCGGGGCCACTTCGACATCGGTACCGTTGCGCCCCCCGCCCGCATGGGCCAGTAGCAGGGGGACCGCATGTAGCGGCTCATCGCGGTCGTCGGGGTTGCGCAGCAGGTCCCCCAGACGCGCGCCGCCCTCGGCGAGCCAGGTCTGCAACGCCGGCGCTTCCGTCGCCGTCAGCCGCACCTTCCACACCGCCTGCAGGTGCTCACCACACAGCAGCATCAGCCGGTCGACCACGGCGGCGGCCCAGGAGTCTTCACGCTGGGGCACCTCCTGGAGAAACCGCCACAGCAGCGGCGTGGACAGTAGCGCGTACACCTCGTGGGCGATGACGTCCGCCGGGACGAGCAACGCATCGACCTCGACAGCCGCGAACAATGGCGCACTGGCCGCCTTGTTCTGCCGCCCCGCGACGAACAATGTCGAGTTGGCCTGACGTGCCGAAACGATCAGCGAGAGATTGGTGGTGTCGTTGTCGGTGGCGGCCACGAACCCGGCGGCGCGTTCGATCCCGGCGCGAACCAGCACATCCGGTTCGTAGCCGTACCCGACGATGGTGTCCGGGTGATGCTCGGCCACATCTGACGGCTCCACCACGGTGACGTCCAGACCCTCGGCCCGGAGGTCGGCGGTGATCTCCCGGCCGAAGCGGCCGTAACCGCAGATCACCCAGTGCCCCTCCGACAACGGCAATCCCCGGGGCGGCAGCGGAGCACCTGGTCCGCTCTCCAGCCAGGTCATGAGCTGGTAGGAGGCGGGGGCACGCAGCGCTATGCGGAGGTGGTCGCCGAACCGGTCGAACGGGTTGACGACCGTGGGCGTGCCGAAAGCGCGCATCCGTTCGGCCGTGGTCGGCGAGACCGCGCGAGTGATCACGGGGATATCTGGGCGCAACAGCGCGGCCGCCTGCACGACGGCCAGGTTGGCCTCATCGTCGTCGGTGAGCGCGACCACTCCCTCGCACGACGGCAGGTCCAGGCCGGCAACCGCGAGGTGCCCGGGGTCGCCGGCGTCTGCGACGAGGCCGGGTACGTCCGCGTGGTAGGAGTCCATGTCGAGGTCGTCGATCCGACCGTCGTCGGAGTCGATCACCACGAACCGCCGGCCGAGCGCATCCAATGAGCGGGCGAGCAGCTCGCCGGTGCGCCCGTAGCCGGCGATCAGCAGAAAAGGTTCGCGAATCCGTTCGACCTTGCGCGTGAAGTGCTGCAAGGCCAGCGCCTGCCGGAAGCCGCGCTCCTGCAACAGGGCCAGAAGTGACCCGATTGCGTACGCCCAACCGACCACGGTGAGGTAGATCGAGATGGTCAGCCACATTCGCTGGTTGTAGGTGAACGCATAGGGGATCTCGCCGAAGCCGATGGTCGAGGCGGTGTAGCTCATGAAGTAGAACGCGTCGAAGATCGACATCCGGGTGGGCGCGCCGGCCTCGTCCTGGCCGGGGATCAGGGTCAGCCCCAGCACGCTCACCGCGAAGATCGCGATCAGCACGATCAGCGGGGTGCGCATCCGGCGCAGCACCAGGAAGATCGTGGCCTCGGCCTGGGCCGCGGACGCCTTCGGGTTGCGCCGGTGCAGCCGGTGGCGCACCCGGCTGCGCTGCGCGCCGCCCTCCTGGCCGAGCAGCCGCATCCAGAAGTCGAGCAGCGGGTTGGACACGGCCCGGCCTAGCGCCGGTGGTAGGACACGGTCTCGACGACCAGCAGCACGAC
>JBEVFK010000153.1:0-10695 GCA_040512325.1 Mycobacterium sp.
GTTCCAGCTCGCCGGTGTAGGTGGTGCCGAGGATCCCGACGACGCCGATGGTGTCCTCATCGACATGCTCGAGCACCTGTTCGGGCGTGATGACGTACCGGCCCTCCTCCATCGGCAGGTAGCGCGGTTCGACCTCGAAGTAGCGGCAGAACTTCTCCCACACCACCTGGACGTTGGAGCCCATCACCAGATTGGGCGTGCGGCCCTTCCACGCATCTTTCTTTTCGCGGCCCACGCGTTCCTTCCACCGCCATTTCAGCGCCAGTCCACCGAGCATCACGGCTTCACTGGACCCGACGGTGGATACGCCGATGGCGCTGGAGGGATCGTCGTCGCGCAGGTTCTCGGCGTGGAACAGATCAGCCACCATGCACACACAGCGCTGCTCGATGGCCGCGGTGGCCGGGTACTCGTCCTTGTCGATCATGTTCTTGTCGAAGGTCTCGGCCATCAACTTCTCGGCCTCGGGGTCCATCCAGGTGGTGACGAAGGTGGCGAGGTTCAGCCGTGAACTGCCGTCGAGCATGAGTTCGTCGTGGATGAAGCGGTAGGTCGCCGTCGGATCCATCGGCTCGTCAGGCAGCCGCAGCGCCGGGATGGGCGCGTTGAACATCCGTCCCGTGTACGCCGGGCTGATCGAGGACGACGGGCGGTTGACATGCGGCATTGCTGTCCTTTTCGGTTAGAGACTGGCGATCGAACTGCGGAGATGGGCGAGGATGCGCGACGCGGACGTGGGGGCACCACGCGGGCCGGGGTCGAGCGCCGACAGCCCGGCGGCCCTGGCATGGACGAACGCGGCGGCGGCCGCGGCTTCGACGGCCGGCAACCCCGAGGCCAGCAGTGCGCCGATGACGCCGGACAGCACGTCGCCGGAGCCGGCTGTGGCTGCCCAGGATTGACCGGCGGGGTTGAGATACACCGGCCCCCCGGGCGCGGCGATGACCGTCACGTTGCCCTTGAGCAGCACCATCGCCCCGAACGCGTCGGCCAAACTGCGCGCGGCACCCACCCGGTCCTCCCCCGGTTCCCGGCCCGCCAGCCGTTGGTACTCCCCGGCATGGGGGGTCAGCACGGTGGGCGCGGAACGCGACTGCAGCAGTTCGGGGTGCGCCGCCAGGATGGTCAGGGCGTCGGCGTCGACCACCACCGGCAGGTCGGTGTCCAACGCGAACACCAACGCCCGCGCACCGGCCTCGTCGGTCCCCAGGCCGGGCCCGACGATCCACGACTGCACACGACCGGCCGCCGCCGGATCAGCTGTGGCGATCGCTTCGGGCCAATGCGAAACCACTTCGGCGGCGGCGGTTCCCGCGTAGCGCACCATGCCGGACGTGGCGGCGACGGCCGCGCCGGTACACAGAATGGCGGCCCCCGGATAGGTCGACGAGCCGGCCAGTACACCGGTCACACCCTGGGAGTACTTGTCGTCGGTGGTGCCGGGGATGGGCCAGCGGTCCCGGACGTCGACGGCGTCGAAACCGAGCACGTCGGTGGCCGGCAGTTCCAGTCCGATGTCGATGAGTGCGACGCGACCGCAGTCGCCCAGTGCGTGTACCGGTTTGAGCCCACCGAAGGTGACGGTGACGGCCGCCTGCACGGCGGCGCCGGGCCGGGCGCCGGTCTGCACGTCGAGCCCGCTGGGAATGTCGACCGCGATGATCGGGGCGGTGACGCCGGCGAACACCTCGGCTGCGTTGTCGCGGAGCGGTCCCGATCCGGAGATTCCCACCACCCCGTCGAGCACCAGATCGGCTGACGCCGTGACGGTTTCCACGATGCGGCCACCGGCCTTGCGGAATGCCGACAACCCGGCAGCGTGGGCCCGCTCCGGGTTGAGCAGCACCGCGTCGGCGGCCACCCCCCGGCGGCGCAGCAAAACCGCGGCCCACAGAGCGTCGCCGCCGTTGTCACCCGAGCCGACGACCGCGCACACCCGTCGGCCGGCGACGCCCCCCGTGCGGGTGCGGAGCTCGCCGATGACGGCAGTGGTCAGACCCTGGGCGGCGCGGCGCATCAGCGCGCCCTCGGGAAGGCGGGCCAGCAGTGGAGCTTCGGCGGTGCGGATCGCCTCGGCGGTGTAGTAGTGCCGCATCAGCCCCAGTCTGGTCGGTGTCGGTCGGTTCCTGCGGTGATTTGCCCCAGGTTACGTGCCCGATGCCGGTGCCGTCCTGAGCATGGGCGCGGCGTGCCGACACCGCGGGGACGCGGTTGCCCGGTCGGCATGTCGAGGGGCCCTCAGAACGTTGCTGCGGCAACCTGTTTGGCCGGCGGTTGGATTCATGGACGGCGAGCCCGGCCAATGTGCAGATCTGCCCAACTGTGGGTCCCGACGATCTAGCATGAGCCTGGTAGAACGGACGAAGCCCAGGCGGGGTACCTGAGTCGGCTGACCGGTCTCCAGTTCGACGATCAGACATCAGGGTCACCCCAGAGAATGCGGCAGCCGCCCTTCGCGCCCGCTGCCGCGCGATGTCGCACCACCTCGACAGAGGAACGATCCGAATGACAACACAGCATGAGACCCCGGCCGCCGCGGCGACGGTCGATCCCGACAAATTGATGGCTTTCGTCTTCCGTGCAGTCGAGGAGGTGGGAGCGGCGCTGAACTGCGCACTGGTCGTGATGGGCGATCGCCTCGGCTATTACCGGAGCCTTGCCGACCACGGTGCCAGTACCCCCGCCGAGCTGGCGCAGCGCACCGACACCGATGAGCACTACGCCCGGGAGTGGCTCAACGCTCAGGCCGCGGGATCCATCGTCACCTACGATCCCGACACCGGGCGCTACACCCTGCCCCCAGAGCAGGCGATGGCGTTGACCGATGAGACCAGCCCGGCGTTCGTGGGCGGACTGTTCCAGATCGCGCACGGAACCGCGAGCGACGCGGACAGGATCATCGCCGCCGCCCGCAGCGGAGAGGGCGTCGGATGGGGTGACCACAACACCGACGTCCATGTGGGCTGCGAGCGGTTCTTCCGGCCGACCTACCTGGCCCATCTGGTTGGTGACTGGCTGCCCGCGTTGGACGGCGTGGTCGCCAAGCTGCACTCCGGTGCGCGGGTGGCCGACATCGGCTGCGGGCACGGCGCCTCGACAATCCTGATGGGCGAAGCCTTTCCGAACACGACGTTCGTGGGCACCGACATGCATCGACAATCGATCGAGACGGCCCGGCAGCGGGCGGCCGAATCAGCCTGTCCCGCAAGCATCATTTTCGAAGAAGCCGGTGCGGACGCCTTCAGCGGCGGACCATACGACCTGGTCACGACGTTCGACTGCCTGCACGATATGGGTGATCCCGTCGGCACCGCGCGCCACGTCCGCGAGGTCATCGCCGAGGACGGCACCTGGATGATCGTCGAACCCGCCGCGGGTGACCACGTCGAGGACAACCTCAACCCGATCGGGCGCGCCTACTACGGATTCTCGACCTTGCTCTGCACACCATCGTCGCTGGCCCAACCGGTGGGAGCAGCACTGGGCACCCAAGCCGGGCCGGCCAAGATCAGGGACGTCGTGACCGAGGCCGGGTTCACCCGCTTCCGGCTGGCCGCACAGACCCCGTTCAACAATGTGTTCGAGGTCAGGACCTGAGCTGGTCCACCTCAGTCCAGAACCGGTGGGCACGCGCGGCGATCTCCTCGGGGTACTCCCCGTTGATGGCGTGTGAGGCCTGCGGCCAGAGTTCGACCTGGCCGCGGCGCAGGAGCCTGCGTGCCCGCGCTGCGGCCTTGTCGGCGCGCAGCACCACACTGCGACCGGCGATCAAGGCCAGCACCGGAATGTCCAGCCCGCTCAGCTGCGCGTCGCTAAACCGGGTAGGTGCGGGCAGCCGCATCTCGAAATCGGTTGTCGCGGAATCGATCAGCTTGGCCACCGGGGCAGCCTCGCCGAGATCGGACCCGCCGGCGATCCAGCTCAGGATCCGGCGTCGGAGGAACTCGGGAACTCCCGGTACCACCATGCCCACCGAAGCCAGCAACATCGGCGCCGGGATGCGGTCGAATGTCACTGCCGGGTCGAGCAGCGTCAGCGATACCGCCCGACCGGGACGCCGCACGGCCACGTTGACCGCGGCCCAACCACCGATCGAGATCCCGCACAGGTGAACGCGGGCCACTCCGAGTCCGGCGAGGGTCTCGTCGAGCCACTGCGCCTGGTCGTCGGCGTCGGCGATCCGGCGGTGCTGCACCGACAGGCCCGGCTCGCCGAGCAGATCGAGGCAGTAGACGTCGCGGTGACGCAGCAGCGGTGGCAGGTTCGTGCCGTACACGGGAGTCGGGCCGTTGCGTCCGGGTATCAGCAGCACCGGCGGCCCGGCACTGCGGGCGGCGGCGAACCGGTAGACCCGGACGGTGCCGAATGTCGTTGTGATATCGGCCTGCTCTGCCACCGTGGGCAGGTCGGCGAAGCAGGCACGGTAACGGTTGAGGAACCGCGCGAACCCGGAGGCGCTGCGGAAGTTGCCGATTTTGGCGTCGGCCGCTATTCGCACCTCGGGGACGTCAAGGTGGGGCCGGGAGTCGATGGGGCCAGTCTATGTGGGCGCGACCTATGATCGCCAGATGGTCTACGGCATGCCCCCACCGCAGGCTCCACGCAAACCGCCGATCTCCGGGGTCGACCTCGGAATCTCGATCACCGCCATGGTGCTCACCCTCGCTTTCGGCGCCATTGCCCTGGTAGCCGGATTGTTCATGCTCGCGATCGCCGACAAATGCCCGCCGGCGATCTGCAGCGGCGACGACGCCATGACCGTCGTCGGGATCACGCTGCTGATCTCCGCCGTCATCGGGGTGGCGGGCTTCGCCGTCACCATCGTGCAACTGGTCCGTCGCAAACTGGCCTGGCCCTACGCGGTGGGAATGTTCATCCTCTGCGTAATCACTTGCGCAATAGGGGTTTACGCCTACGGTGGGGCGGTCAACGCAGACCAGGGCTGGTTGTTCGGGTAGCGCGAGCTATTCGACGGTGACCGATTTGGCCAGGTTGCGGGGTTTGTCGACGTCGTAGCCGCGGGCCTGGGCCACTGCCGCAGCGAACACCTGCAGCGGAATGGTCGACAGCAGCGGCTGGAAAAGCGTTGACACAGCCGGGATCTCGATCAGATGATCGGCGAACGGCCGTACCGTGTCGTCACCCTCCTCGGCGATCACGATGGTCAGCGCGCCGCGGGCCTGGATCTCCCGGATGTTCGACAGCATCTTCGAATGCAGCATCGCCGCCCCCTTGGGCGAGGGCATCACCACGATCACCGGCAGACCGTCTTCGATGAGCGCGATGGGTCCGTGCTTGAGCTCGCCGGCCGCGAAACCCTCGGCGTGCATATACGCCAATTCCTTGAGCTTGAGCGCACCTTCGAGCGCCACCGGATAGCCGACATGGCGACCCAGGAACAGGATCGTCGGCGACGCGGCGAACTGCCGCGCGATCTCGGCCACCGGTTCCATGCAACCCAGGACCCGGGAGACCAGGTCCGGCATGGCCTCGAGTTCGGCGTACTCCCGGGCCACCTCGTCGGGATACTTGGTGCCCCGAGCCTGCGCCAACGCCAGCCCGACCAGGTAATTGGCCGTCACCTGCGCCAGGAAGGTCTTGGTGGACGCCACACCGATCTCCGGGCCGGCTCGGGTGTAGAGCACGGCGTCGGCCTCGCGCGGGATCTGGCTGCCGTTGGTGTTGCAGATCGCCAGCACCTTGGCCTTCTGCTCCTTGGCGTGGCGCACCGCTTCCAGGGTGTCGGCGGTCTCGCCGGACTGAGAGATGGCCACGACGAGCGTGCTCCGGTCCAGCACGGGGTCGCGGTAGCGGAACTCGCTGGCCAGCTCGACCTCGACGGGCAGCCGGGTCCAGTGTTCGATCGCGTATTTGGCCAGCAGCCCGGAGTGATAGGCGGTGCCGCACGCCACCACGAACACCTTGTCGATCTCGCGGAGTTCCTGATCGGAGAGGCGCTGCTCATCGAGCACGATGCGGTTGTCGACGAAGTGCCCCAGCAGGGTGTCGGCGACGGCGGTGGGCTGCTCGGCGATCTCCTTGAGCATGAAGTACTCGTAGCCACCCTTTTCGGCGGCCGAGAGGTCCCAGTCGATGTGAAAAGGCCGGTACTCGACGTCGGGGTTGCCGTGGAAGTCGGTGACCGTGTAGCCGTCGGCGGTGATCACCACGGCCTGGTCCTGCCCGAGTTCGACAGCTTCGCGGGTGTACTCGATGAACGCGGCCACATCCGAGCCCACGAACATCTCCCCGTCACCGATGCCGACCACCAGCGGCGTCGAACGACGTGCCGCCACGATGGTGCCCGGCTCGTCGGCGTTGGCGAACACCAGCGTGAAGTGGCCCTCGAGCCGACGCAGCACCGCCAGCACCGATGCGATGAAGTCGCCCTCGGTGGGTCCGCTGTGGAACGCCCGGGCCACCAGGTGCACCGTCACCTCGGTGTCGGTGTCGCTGGCGAACTCGACGCCGGCGATCTCCAGTTCCTCGCGCAGTGTCACATAGTTCTCGATGATGCCGTTGTGGACCACCGCGATCTTGCCTGCCGCGTCGCGGTGCGGGTGGGCGTTGCGATCGGTGGGCCTGCCGTGGGTGGCCCACCGGGTGTGGCCCAGGCCCGTGCCACCGACCAATGTCGCCGGATCGGTCTCGGCCAGCGCCTCTTCGAGGTTGGCCAGCCGCCCCGCCCGGCGGCGGACTGTCATGCCGCCGGCTCCGTCGAGAAGTGCCACCCCAGAGGAGTCGTAACCGCGGTACTCCATCCGGCGCAACGCGTCGACGACGACGCCGCGCGCATCGCGCGATCCCACGTACCCGACGATTCCGCACATGAGTCACCAGGGTAATGCAGCAGCCCGAAACGACCCCCATACGAACCGTTGGGCTACGGTCTGTGGGTGGCCAGTACGAAGAAGCTCTTCGCCGCGCTGAAACGGCGCGGACCTCATCAGGTTCGGCGGGGTGACCTGGCCTTTGCCGGGTTACCGGGCATCGTGTACACCCCCGCGACCGGATTGAATCTGCCCGGGGTGGCCTTCGGACACGATTGGCTCACAGGGGCAGGCAGCTACGCCGGAACCCTGGAACATCTGGCCTCGTGGGGAATCGTCGCGGCCGCTCCGGACACCGAACGCGGGGTGGCCCCCTCGGCGCTGAACCTCGCGTTCGACCTGGGCACCACGTTGGACATCATCACCGGCGTCCGGCTGGGTCCGGGACAGATCAGCGTCCACCCGAACAAGCTCGGCGTCAGCGGACACGGTTTCGGCGGTTCGGCGGCAGTGTTCGCCGCGGCGGGCGCGCCCAGGCGGATCAAAGCAGTGGCGCCACTGTTTCCCGCAGTGACCTCGCCCAGGGCCCAGGAACCCGCGGCGGGGTTGACCGCCCCAGGCTTTCTGCTGACGGCCCCGGGCGACCCGATGACCCTGCGGTCCAATGCCGTGGAGATGGCCCGGGTGTGGAAGACGGGAACGTTGCGGTTGGTCAGCGGCGGCAAGGCCGGTGGCCTCATCGAAGGCCGGCGGCTGGCGCGCGTGGTCGGGCTTCCGGGTGCCGACCGCAGTACCCAGAAGACGGTGCGCGCACTGCTGACGGGGTTCCTGCTGTTCGAGCTGGCCGGCAACAAGGACTACCGGGATTTCGCCGATCCGGAGGCAGAGCTGCCTAAGACCGAGCTGGCCGATCTGACCGAAGACCCCGTGGACCTCGAGAACAAGGTCATCGCACTGCTGAAGCCTTAGCGCTTCTCGCTGAGCCCGCGCTTCTGGCTGAGGCCGCCCTTCTGGCGGAGCCCGCCAGGGCTCCAACCAACCGGTTGGGTGTATAACTCCATCATGCGGACAGGTATCTTTCTCAGTTACGCCGGCGGCTTTCGCGAAGCCGCCGAACAGGTAGTTGAACTCGAGAAGGTCGGCGTCGATATCGCGCTGGTCGCCGAGGCCTACTCCTATGACGCGATCAGCCAGCTCGGCTATCTGGCCGCGAAGACCTCGACCATCGAGCTGGGCACCGGGGTGGTGCCGATCTATACGCGCACACCCACACTGCTGGCGATGTCGGCAGCGGGCGTGGACTACGTGTCCGACGGCCGATTCCGGCTCGGCATCGGCACCTCCGGCCCGCAGGTCATGGAGGGCTTCCACGGGGTGCCGTTCGACGCTCCCCTGGGCCGCACCCGCGAGGTGGTGGACATCTGCCGGCAAGTGTGGCGCCGCGAGAAGGTCACCTACGACGGCAAGTACTACCAGGTGCCGCTGCCCGCCGATCGAGGCACGGGGCTGGGCAAGCCGTTGCGGCTGATCAATCATCCAGTGCGGGAGACTATTCCGATCACCATCGCCGCGCTCGGACCGAAGAATGTGGAGTTGACCGCCGAGATCGCCGAAGGCTGGCAGCCGGTGTTCTATTACCCGGAGAAGGCCGACGACGTGTGGGGTGAGGCGTTGCGGGCCGGCGCCGCCAAGCGCGACCCCGCGCTGGGGCCGTTGGATGTCATGGTCTCGGCCAGCCTGGCGATCGGCGACAATGTCGAAGACCGCCTGGCGTGGGCGAAACCCCAACTGGCGCTGTACATCGGCGGTATGGGCGCTCGCGGCAAGAACTTCTATCACAATTTGGCCACCCGGTACGGCTATGGTGCCGTGGCCGATCACATTCAGGATCTCTTCCTGGCCGGCAAGAAACAAGAAGCCATCGAAGCAGTGCCCGATGAGTTGGTGCGCAACGTATCCCTGGTGGGCCCAGCCGGTTTCGTCAAGGAACGGCTGGCCGCCTTCGCCGAGTCCGGCGTCACCACTTTGCTGGTGCACCCGTTGGCCGCCGACGACCGCGAAGCTGTGCGGTTCACCGAAGAACTGATAGCCCTGACTCAGTAGGTCGCCGCCTAAAAGGGTGGGTTGTTGTTTTCGGCGACGTGGGCGTCGTTGAGCGCCCGTTCGGCGTTGATGCGGTAGGCGCGTTCTTTGGCGCGGCTGCGTTTTCGTTTCGGGATCAGCTGGAGTTTGTCCGGGCTGTTAGGTCTGGGTGTGCCGGGGACGATGAGCGCACTGGTGGTATTGACGGCGGGAAAGAACAGACTGCTGCCCGGTTTGGTGGTGTAGGTGCGCCCCGACGGCGTAGTCCAGACAATGGTGCCGTCGGGGTATTGCACGTCGGACCAGCCCGGCCGAAATGTCTTCATCAGGTGGTGATTTCGGCAGTCGGCGCTCAGGTTCGAGGCATGGGTGGGCCCGCCGTCACCGTGTGCGACGGTATGGTCCAAGTCGCACAGCGCGGCGGGGACATCGCAGTTGGGGAACCGGCAGGTCAGATCCCGGGACCGGACCCATTCATCGAGTGCGGTCAACGGCCCGTACCCGGCTTCGGGAGCGTCCCCGGGTGGCTGGAGGTAGCGGACTTTCGCACCCTGGGCGATCTTGTTGGCCAGCAACGCCGCCGGAACGATCCCAAACCCGGGAAGAAACCCGCCCCGAGGGCGAACGGGTGTGGGGGCTGGTGCCCTGACCAAGGTCGGCGTTGGAACGCTTGAACCAGGCTGGGCCACAACCGCATTCTCGCTAGAAGTTGTCGCCTCATCATCGGCGGTTAGCGGGCCGTCGCCATCGGCAATTGGATCGGAAACGAGAGAAAATTCGTCCGACACCCCGTCGTCGTCGTCGGCGGTTAGCGGGCCGTCGTCATCGGGAATCGGATCGGGCTGGGCGACCACTGCATCATCGTCAGCGGCGACGTCGCCGTCGGTGGGCAGTGGGCCGTCACCATCCATGAATGGATCGGGCTCGGCGGCCAAGGTGGATTCGTCGCCGTAGATGTGGACAACCACATTCGAGGCACGCCCGTCATCAGCGGAAGCCGGGCAGGTAGGACTGCCGCACCGGCACTGCAGATGAAACGACCCGGCCCCCAACGCGCCGTACGCATCGACGCGACGTTGGGCCAAGGTGCGGGGATCATCTTTGCAGACGCCTTTGGCCATCAACGTGATCCGCTGCTGCACCAGGGCCGCATCAAGGGAGTCCATCACGCCGGCGAATTCGGTGACACCGTCCTTGGATTCGCCGAACCAAATCTTGCGGTCCCGGAGCGATTTACGGGTGCGTTTGAGGGCGCCGGGGTCGTGTTCGTCGACGATGAAGTCGATGGCGGCGTCGAGCTTCTTCTTCGACAACGCACCCCACTGGGTGGCTGTGTCGGCGATGCCGGCGTCGATCTTGGCCAGCAGCTCACGATCCATCACCAGTTCGGTGCGTTTGACGATGGTGCGGGCCAGGTATTCCGAAATCTGGCCGGCCATCAGCAAGGCCGCGACCCCGGGGAGCCGGGTAGACAGGTCGGCGCCGACGACCATGTCGGATTCGGCGCGATAGTGCGAGGTTCCGGAGGCGCAGGAGATCTCGGCGACCACGGACGTCCAGGCGTCGCAGGCGTCTTCGTCGGTTTCCCAGTCGGAGTTGTAGCGCCGGCGGTGCAACTCGGCGATGAACGCGAACCGGTGCGCGGCGACTGTGGCGGTCGCGCGCGTCGAAACCTCAATGGCCGCCGCCAGGGCGTTGTCATCGAGGTCTGCGGCAGTCGCGGAATCCGGTAAGTCATCGAACATACAACGACCCTACGAAGAGCCACCGACAAGAATCGGCAGATTGTGACAGATGAAAACTCATGGTGCAAAAGAGGTTTCATCGAATCGCTCGGCGTCGA
>JBEVFK010000154.1:0-19552 GCA_040512325.1 Mycobacterium sp.
TTCACCGACCCCCGCGGTCGGGCGTGTCGCCCTACCGCAGCCTCGTTCGCGGCGATTTCTCGTCCGCTCAAAGGTGGGACCGGAGGCGTCCGTAGGGACGCCGGTCGGCTGCCCAAGCTGGTTGCACCCACAAGGGGCGTACCCGGCTCAAGGCAACCCGAACAGTATGCCTCAGATCTGGGCGTGATCCAAATTGCTGGTGGGATCTGTTTTGACGCCGAATTCCGCACCCGGGTCGCGATGAAAGCGTAGGTCGACGCCCTGGCGTCGAAATCGGAGCCGCGCCACCGCGTGACAGCGGGTGGCCCTCAGCGTGGCGGCGGCAATGCCGCCCAGAAGGCGCACTGGTGCTCGCGGTCGAAATCGGTGCGCACCCGGCTGCCGTCGGCGTCGAATGACATCCGCGGGGAGCCGTCGGCGTCGAACCGCGGCCAGTCCGGGGCGTCGGGGGCGACGGGCACACCGGTGCTGACGAACTGGCTGAAGTAGGCGATCATCTGGTCCCCCAGTCGCCGCTGCGGGCCATCGAGTGGCGGCCTGCCACCGACATCGAACAGGTACTGCAGCTCGAGTGAATGGCTCGCGCCCACCGGAAACGGCAGCTGACGGAACGGTTCCGGGGCCGGGGCCGTCCGGTCGGTGAATTCGTAGGCGTACACCGGCGCCCCGGCGGCCACCAGGTCACGGCCCATCCGGTCCGCCACACAGGCGAAGGCGCCGTCGGTGACGGCCGCCGCGTATGCCAGCGACACGCTGCCGCCGTAGTTGTCCACGGGGTACCGCTGGGCCACCGCGTCCGCGTCGGCACCGAAGGTGTCGGCCAGCAGCTCCGGATACTCGTCGACGGTCGATTCCCGCCCGTAGGTGAAGTGCTGAAGTGCCACGAACAGGGTGAACTCGTCGCGGTTGGTGCCCATCAGCACCGGCACCGGCGACTCCAGCCCACTGTGGATGGCCTGCACCGGGTCCACCGGCAGCGTCGCGGTGCGGGTCAGCGGCCCGGACAGCCCGTCGGCGCCGATCTGGTAGTAGAACAGCGGCTTGGTGAGTGCGGCCGCGGGCAGATCGCGCAGGCAGCGCACCGCGGTGGCAGGGTCCGGGCAACCCAGCGAGGCGGCGTAGTCGAGGCTGGGCTTGCGGGCGGCGCCCACCTCGAGTTGGGCCTGGCACGGACCGCTCATCACGATGGCGGCCCGGAACAACCCGGCAGATTCCGGCGCGACGAGGTGGTCACACACCGACATGGCACCGGCGGACTCCCCCGCCACGGTCACCTTCGCCGGATCACCGCCGAAGCCCTCGATGTTGTCGCGGACCCAGCGCAACGCGGCCTGCTGGTCAGCCAATCCGTAGTTACCGAGTCGGTCCGGTGGGCCGAAGGAGGGATGGGCCAGGAAGCCCAGGCTGCCCAGCCGATAGTTGACGGTCACGACGATCATCCGGCCCTGGGTCGCCAACCACTGCGCGTTGTACAGCTCGGCGCTACCGGTCAGGAAGGCACCGCCGTGGATCCAGACCATCACCGGCAGTCCGGCGGCCGCGGTGGGCGCCCACACGTTGAGCGTCAGACAGTCCTCACTCGTCCCCCGCCCGGAGCCGGGATTGCCTGCCGTGTCCTGGATGCACCGGGGGCCGGATTTTGTCGCGTCGCGCATGCCCTCCCACGCGGCCGACGGCGCGGGCGGCTGCCAGCGCAGTTCGCCGACCGGTGGGGCGGCATACGGAATCGCTTGGAAGAGAACGTGATCGGAAGCCACCTGACCGCGTACGGGGCCGGCTTCGGTGTGCACCACGCCGGTGCTCAACCTGACATCGGGCGACGGCGCCTGCGACTCGGCCGCGGTGTCGCCGCGACCGCACCCGCACAGGGCGATCAGCATCAGCACCGCGATCAGTGCCGCCGACCGGAGACGCAGGGTTCGGGACGGCACAGCACCCGAGGGTAGACACCGCGTCGGTGTACTCCCGTTCGGCATCCGGCGAACAGGGTCGGCGTCCATTTCTGCGCCACGGTCGTCACACCGGTTCGGGAGCAACCTTCTCGCAGAATTGGTGACATGAAACCGCCGACCATCCACCACCTCCCCCATTTCTCACCTCCCCCATTTCTGCAGCATGGTCGCCGACACGCGCTCACAGCAGCCCTCCCGCAGAATTGGGTGAGTCAGTCACCACGCAAAGCCGCGAATCCCTCCCGCCCGCTGCACTGATCCTCCACACTGGAAACCTGACACCCGTCAATTCGCCCACGGCGGGTGGTCCGGCCCCAGATGCAAGGAGACCAGAATTGAGCACGCCCACTCAGGACCGCCGAGCCAGCCAGGAAGGCGAGGTCCTCGCCGACCCGACCGCCTACGCCGACGATGCCCGGTTGCATGCGGCGCTGGCGCATCTGCGCGCCCACGAACCCGTCGCCTGGGTGGACAAAAAGCCGTACCGGCCGTTCTGGGCGATCACCAAGCACGCCGACATCATGGCCATCGAACGGGAGAACAACCTGTTCATCAGTGAGCCGCGTCCCCTGTTGTCCACCGCGCAGGCCGACGACCTGGCCAAGGCTCAGCTCGAGGCGGGCATGGGTCTGCGCACGCTCATCCACATGGACGACCCGCATCATCGCGGTGTCCGCGCCATCGGCGCGGACTGGTTCCGGCCCAAAGCCATGCGCGCCCTCAAGGTCCGCGTCGACGAACTCGCCAAGCGCTACGTCGACCAGATGCGCGATATCGGGCCGGAGTGCGATTTCGTCACCGACATCGCCGTGCAGTTCCCGCTGTACGTGATCATGTCGCTGCTCGGTCTCCCCGAGGAGGACTACGGCCGCATGCACGCGCTGACCCAGGAGATGTTCGGCGGCGACGACGACGAGTACAAACGCGGCACCACGCCGGAGGAACAGATGGCGGTGCTGCTGGACTTCTTCACCTACTTCGCGAGCCTGACCGCGTCCCGGCGCGAACACCCCACCGACGACCTGGCCTCGGCGATCGCCAATGGCCGTATCGACGGCGAGCCGCTCTCCGAGGTCGACACCGCGTCGTACTACGTGATCGTGGCCAGCGCCGGCCACGACACCACCAAGGACGCCATCTCCGGCGGGCTGCTCGCGCTGATCGAGAACCCCGATCAGCTGGCCCGCTTGCGCGACGACCCGAGTCTGATGCCCACCGCAGTCGAGGAGATGATCCGGTGGAGCACGCCGGTCAAGGAGTTCATGCGGACGGCCACCGCCGACACCGAGGTGCGCGGCGTGAAGATCGCCGAAGGGGAATCGGTGTATCTGGCCTATGTGTCCGGCAACCGGGACGAGGAGATCTTCGACGAGCCGTTCAAGTTCGACGTCGCCCGCGATCCCAACCGCCATGTCGCCTTCGGCTACGGCGTGCACTTCTGCCTGGGTGCCGCGTTGGCCCGGATGGAGATGAACAGCCTGTTCACCGAACTGGTGCCGCGCATCGAGTCCATCGAGCTCGCCGGTGAGCCCGAACTGTCGGCCACGACGTTCGTGGGCGGCCTCAAGCACCTGCCGGTGCGCTACACGTTGCGCTGAGCTGCGGGTTTGGCGTGGGTGGACAGGTACCCGTCTACCGCGAGTACCGCCAACCGGCGGTAGTCGAAGTTGGGCAGTGTGCTGAGTTTGCCGAGTGCGATCGGGCCGAGTAGCAGCGCCGCGGCTTCGGTCCGGTCGACATCGCCGAGTTCGGCGATGGCTTCCGGGCTGCCCAGGATCACGTCGAACGGGGCGGCGTACTGCTCGGCGACGCGTTCGCGCAGCGTGCGCACCTCGTCGCTGTCGGCACCGTTGTTCTGGCGCAGCACCGGGTAATGCTCCATGTCGCCGCCCAGTGACAGCCACGACATGGCGGTCAGACTGGCCGGCGCCTCGGCGATCAGCTCGGCCTGCGCCTGCACCAGGGCGATCAGCCGTTCCCGCAGCGATCCGGTGTCGGGCGGGATGGGCGCAGGCGGGATGAGGGCATGAAAGGCCGCGGCGACGAGGTCGTTGCCGCTGGGGAAATGCCGATACAGGGTGGCCCGCGCGACGTTGGCGCCGCGCAGCACCGCGTCGACGGTGACGGCACTGGGTCCCCCCGCGCGCAGCAGCGCGGTGGCCGATTCGAGCAGCCGGGCACGTGATCGTGCCGGCCTCGGGTCCGTGCGCCCGGCGGTCATGACAGATACCCTCCCCCACCAGCGAGACCGCTCCGCCTCTTCACAAGACTGTTAGTCTCGAAAATAGTCCACCGAAGAGGAGCGCCATATGGTCGACACCCTCGCCCGGCCCGATCAGCCTACCGACCCGGCACTGGCCGGGATGTCGACACGAGCGCGACTGTGGCTGCTGATCGTCGCCTGTCTGGATGTCAGCATCGTGGTCTCGTCGATGATCGCGCTCAACACCGCCCTCGGCGATATCGCCGTCGACACCTCGGCCACCCAGACCCAGCTCACCTGGGTGGTCGACGGCTACACCCTGGTGCTGGCGTGCCTGCTGCTGCCCGCCGGGGCGATCGGCGACCGCTACGGCCGCCGAGGCGCGCTGCTCATCGGCCTGGCCGTCTTCACCGTGGCCTCGGCGGCGCCGCTGATCCTCGACAGCCCCGTGCAGCTGATTCTCGCGCGGGCCGTCGCGGGTGCGGGCGCGGCCTTCATCATGCCGGCGACCCTGTCCCTGCTCACCGCGGCCTATCCAAAAGAGCTGCGCAACAGAGCCGTTGGCATCTGGGCCGGCGTGGTGGGGTGCGGAGCCGTCGTGGGATTCCTGGGATCCGGTCTGCTGCTGAACTTCTGGGCCTGGCAGTCGATCTTCGTGGCGTTCACCGCGGCCGGGGTGGTGCTGTTCGGACTCACGGTCACGGTGTCCTCGTCGAGTGACCCCGATGCGGCGCCGCTGGACTGGTTCGGCGCGGCGCTGATCGCCACGGCGGTGGCAGTTTTCGTCTTCGGCATCATCGAGGCACCGGTCCGGGGCTGGACCGACCCGCTGGTGTGCGCCTGCCTGGCCGCCGGGGTGGCACTGTCGGTCGCCTTCGCCGTCGTCGAACTGCGCCGGCGGCATCCACTGCTGGACGTGCGACTGTTCGGCAATCCGCAGTTCGCCACCGGCGCCGTCGGCATCACGTTCCTGTTCTTCGCCAACTTCGGCTTCTTCTTCGTCAGCATCCAGTACATCCAGCTGGTCATGGGCTACAGCGCCCTCAAGACCGCCGCCGCCTTGGCGCCGCTGATGATCCCGGTACTGGTGCTGAGTACGGCCAACAACTGGATCCTGCCGCGAGTGGGACTGCGGCTGATGTTGTTCGTCGGCCTGCTGCTCATCTCGGCGGGTCTGCTCAGCATGCAGTTGCTCGAGGTGGACTCGTCCTATCCGGACCTCGCGTGGCCGCTGATCGTCATGAGCACCGGGATCGGTCTGTGCACCGCCCCCACCACCTCGGCGATCATGGGGTCGGTCCCGGACGAGAAGCAGGGGGTGGCCTCCGCGGTCAACGACACCACCCGCGAGATCGGCGCCGCGCTCGGCATCGCGGTGGCGGGTTCACTGCTGGCTGCCCGTTACGGCGATGTGCTCGCACCCGCGGTGGGTGATCTGCCGACCGACGCCCGCGAACCCGCGCTCAGTTCGCTCGCCGAGGCGCTGGCGGTGGCCCACCAGATGGGTCCGGCCGGCGCCGGGTTGGCCGACCTCGCGCGGTCGGCATTCCTGCAGGCGATGGACTCGTCGCTGGTGGCCATGTCGGCGGTGCTGGTGGTGGCCGCGGTGTTCGTCGGGATCTGGGCGCCGGGCCGCCACAACAGGCAGTTGAGGGTGGTCCGCGTGCTCGCCACCCGAGGTCGCCGGCAGGCCATCAGCCGCCACCGCGCCTGAAACCGGCTGGCGCAGTTGAGGTCACCGTCTCACAGCGCAAAAGCCGCAAACCGGCATTAGGCTCAGTGCTCGTGCGGCTACTGCTGGTCAACCCCAACACCACCGCGTCGATGACGTCGGCCATCGCCGCCAGTGCGGCGTCGGTGGCGCGGCCTGCGACCGTCGTGGAAGCGGTCAATCCGCCGTTCGGACCACCGAGTATCGAGAACGACGAAGACGAACGACGTTGTGTGCCGGCGCTACTGGCCGAGATCACCGCCGCTGCCCAACGCCCCGCCGACCGACGGCCCGATGCGTACGTGATCGCCTGCTTCGGTGATCCCGGATTGGACGAGGCCCGGCGCCTGGTGGACGTGCCGGTGCTGGGCATCGCCCAGGCCGCCATGCACGCCGCCGCGCTGGCCGCCGGCAGTTTCTCGGTGGTGACCTCGATGTCGGCGACGGTGCCGCGCGGGTGGGAGCTGGCCAAGACCTACACCCCTAACGCATGCCTCGGCGTCTATGCCTCCGACATCCCGGTCCTGCGCATCGACTCCGATCCCGACACCATCGACCCGATCGGCGCCCTGTGTGCCCGGGCCCTGGACGCCGACGGCAGCCGCTCGATCGTCCTGGGTTGCGCGGCCATGGCCCGCTTCGCCGAACCACTGCGGCAGCGCCTCGGCGTCCCGGTGATCGACGGCGTGGTGGCGGCGACCCTGTTGGCCGAGGCTCTCGCGCCGCTGGTGAGCTGACCCTCCAGATCTCGGCGCAGCGTCAGACGACGAACTCGGCAGCCCGGTGCGCGAGCATCGTGATGGTCGCGTGCGGACCCCGGCTCGGCACTGCGGGCAACACCGATCCGTCGATCACCCACAACCCGTCGACACCACGGACCCGGCATCGCGCATCCGTCACCGCATCCGGATCGCCGTCGGGCCCCATGCGCGCGGTGCCGCACAGATGCTGCGACGTCGACCAGGCCGGTTCACCGACTTCGGTTGCGGCACTGGCCAACTGCCGGGCGATCACGGTTCCGCGCCGCAGAGCCGCGACGTCTGCGGGCTCGCTGTCGTAGCGGTGTTCGATGCGCGGCGGCACCGCCGGGTCGGCCGACACCAGCGACAGCCGGCCGTGCGCACGCGGCCTCATCAACGCCACCCCCAGATGTGGCCAGTCCGGATGGCCGCCGGTGCCGTCACCGACCATGGCGACAAACCCGCCCGTATACGGGCGGATCTCCAGCTCACCGTCCAGACTCAGCACCACCTCGAGCACCGGACGGCTGGGGGCGACGGCCCAGTTGGTCGGCAGCACCCACTCCGGATGGTCGGCGCACCGCGCACCCACCGGTGCGGGCACCGTCACCGCGACACCGGCTGCGCGCAGTTGCTCCTCCTCGCCGATACCGGACAACATCAGCAGGTGGGCGGATTCTATTGCTCCCGAACACAACACGATCCGGTCGGCGGTGAAGGTGGCGGGGCCTGCGGGTCCGAGAACCTCGACGGCCACGGCCCGGCCGCCCTCGAATTTGACCCGGCCGGCCCTGGTGCCGGAGTGGACGGTGAGATTGCTGCGCGTGCGCGCCGGTTCCAGGAACACCGCCCCGGGCCCGGCGCGAACCCCGTCGACGATATTGAGCGGCACCGCCCCTATCCCCTGCACCGGGCCCTGCGTCGAGTTCAGATCGCTGAGCCACTCGAACCCAGCCCGCTGGGCGGCATCGACGAACGCGGCCGTACTGCCCGTGAGGTCCCTGGTCCGGCGAATCCGGACCGGGCCGCTGCCGCCGTGCTCGGGCCCGACCCCGAAGTCGAGGTCCGTCTCGATCGAGCGGTAGTGCTCCAGCACCTGCGCCCAGTCCCAGCCGGGCAGACCCCAACCGGCGATGTCGCCGGGAGTCGACCGGCAGAAGTAGCCGCCGTTGACCGCGCCGGACCCGCCGACGGTGGAGCCCCGGACCAGTTGCGCCACCCGCTGCGGCGCGCGCGTCAACTCGGTCTGGAAGCGTGCGACCAGTGGGCTGGCCGCACCGATCGGCAGCTGCACACCATTGCGGGTCAGCGCGCGGACACCGGCGTCGTCGGGGCCTGGCCCGGCCTCGAGCACCGTCACCGAACATGCGGGGTCTGCCGAAAGTCGCTCCGCCAGCACTGATCCGGCGCTGCCCGCACCGACGATCAGCACATCGCTGTGCGCACCGGGCATAGGTTGTCGACTGATGGGTCAGGTCCGGAACTGGGGTTTCAACGGGCCCAGGGTGCGCCCGCGCACCACCCCGGTCCACAGACCCGTTCCGTAGGCCACGTCGTCGAGGCGTTTGAGCACCAGATAGGCCAGCAGGCCGATCGGCTTGGCGTCGTCCTCGGCATGATGGCGGCGACTCAACCAATCCACCACGCCGTCGATGACCGCGGCGATGAGGATGATGCGGCGACACCGCTGGGACAGCGCAGCCGCCAGCAGCGCCACCGGCCAGTAGTGCCTGCAGATCGCGGACGCCAGCTGCAGGGCCGCCGAGCCCAGCCCCCGGCCCGTCACGAACGCGACGTCCCGGGGTTGGGTTTCGGGTGCCTGCATGGCGGTGGCCACCCGTCGCCCGGTGATGCAGACAGCGATCAGCGAGGCGAGGTAGCTCAGCGGCGTCCCTATGGCCAGCAGCAGCCACACCACCATGGTGAACCCCGACACCACCATGGGTGCCGTCTTGTCCGGATGCCGCGCCGACAGCGGTGCCGCGGAGGTGCCGTAAAAAGCTCTGCGCACCAACCAGTCCCGCAGTTTGGTGCGATGTTCGTGAGCCACCAGCGCGATCGGTTCGTAGCGCAGCCGGGCGCCGGCCTCGACCAGCCGCCAGCACAGGTCGACGTCCTCGCCTGAGTGCATGCTCTCGTCGAAACCGCCCAGGTCCACCATGGCGCTGCGCCGGCAGATGATCGCTGCGCTCGGCACGTAGGACACGGTGCTGTACGGCAGCACCGGAGCCTCGCGGTGGCCGAGGTCCAGCGACGAGCGGACGGCTTCGTAGCGCCCCACCAGGTTGTCGTTCTGCGACATCCCGACGATCCGCGGCGCCACCAGGGCGACCGCCGGATCACAGAAGTGTCCGAGCAGCGCTTCCAGCCATCCGCGTCGCGGCACGACATCAGAATCCAGGAAGGCCACGAAATCGCTGGTGCTCGCCGCCAGCCCGGTGTTGCGGGCCGCCGCCGGACCGCGACTGACCGGGTGCCGCAGTATTTCGACATCGCAGTGCGCGCCGGCGAAATCGCTGGCCAGCAGGGGGTGTGCGGAGCCGTCGTCCACGATGAGCACCCGCATGCCGCGCATCGAGGTCACCAACCGGCGGACACCGATTGTGTTGTTCCGCACCGGGATAACGACCGTCACATCGCGGTGTGAGGGACCGCCCGCCGGCCTCGGGTGGGCCACGGTGGCATCGAGCAGGGTACGGGCGAGTTTGGCGCTGGTGGCGTCATGCACTTCCAGCCGGCCGCCGTCGAGCAGCACCTGAGCCGCAGGCGCCAGGCGCAGCAGCCGGGTGGGTGAGCCGCCCAGGAGCGCCGCACCGGCCCCGAGCACCCGCACACGGCGGTCGACTTGCACGGCGAACCCATCGGGCAGGCGCGTCTGCGCCCGATCGACGTCCTGGGTCATGACAGCATTCCGTCGGCTCCCGGGATCCATCGGCTGATCCGATGTTCACTGCCGGCGACCATCTCCTCGAACAGCAGGTCCCCCGCTACCGCTGTCGCCGTGGTCGGATCCCCCAAGACTCCCACCTCACTCACTGCCGCCACGCCCCCGCGGCGCATCCGGGGCAGCAGCTCGGCAAGCGGAGCGCTGTTACCAGGACATGACTCTTCGATCAGGACATCAGACGGCGAAAGATAAAGCAATACAGATGTTTCGGTATGCCCCGCGTGGGCGTCCCCGCCTTTGACGATGCACGAACACCAGGCGACGTCGCGGCCTTCGTAGCGAAGCAGTCGGGTGGCCGCCCGCAAGGCCCCGACGTTACCGCCGTGGCCGTTGACGAACACCACCCGAGACGCCCACCGGCAGGCTGATCTGGCGAATTCGACCAGAAGTTGCTCCAGCGCCTCAGCGCCGATCGAGATGGTGCCCGGAAAGGATTCGTGCTCGCCGCTGGCTCCGTAGGCGACGGCAGGGGCGAGGTGGTACGGCTGCGCCGCCGAGGCCGCCGACAGCCGCTGGACGACCGTGCGGGCCACTGCCGTGGCGATCCGGGTGTCGGTGTCCAGGGGCAGGTGCGGTCCGTGCTGCTCAGTGGAGCCGACCGGGACCACCACCACCGGCGAGAAACCTTGCAACTGCCTCGACGTCGAGTTCCCGAGCTCGATGGGGGGAGGCACCCGCCGATGGTAGGCCGAATTCACCTGGAGCGCCCCAATTGTTGGCGCACAAGATAATTTTCTTTCGCTATCAACGGCCGCCGGGAGCCCATTCGTTCACGTCCGCCCCGTCTGCCCCGTTCGTACCACGGAGCGAAGCCGGCCCGGACGGGTCAGACGCCGAGGGCGCGGGTGAAGCCGTCGGGGATGAGGATGTCCTCGGGGCTCAGGTCGTGGACCGACGAGTGACCCAGGCCCATCAGGGCGGAGTCGATGCCGCCGCGCAGGATGTCGAGGACGTTTTCCACTCCGGCCTGTCCGGTGGCGGCCAAGCCCCACAGGTAGGCGCGGCCGATCATGACCGCGCGGGCTCCGAGGGCGACGGCTTTGACGACATCGCTGCCGCGCCGGATTCCGCCGTCAAGCAAAACTTCGATCTGATCGCCCACGGCCTCGGCGACCGCGGGCAGACACCGGATGGCCGCCGGGGTGCCGTCGAGATTGTTGCCGCCGTGGTTGGACACCGAGATTGCTGAGACCCCGGCATCCACAGCGCGTTTGGCGTCATCGACGCGCACGATGCCTTTGAGCATGAACGGCGCATCCCACTGCTCCCGGAGCCAGGCGATGTCCTCCCACGTCGGTGGCGGGGTACCCATCCATTCGCCGTAGGCCTGGAAGAACGGCGGTCCCTGCTCACCTTTGCGGCCCTGATTGGGCACCCGCAGGTCCGGCGGGTGCAAGGTCTTGCCGAAGTTCCACAGCCAGCGGGGCTTGGTCAGCACCTCGGGGCTCATCTTGAGCATGGTCTTGAAATTCATCTGTTCGGGGATCTTCGGGCTACCCCAGTCCCGACCATGGCTAAAGCTCCAGTCGGTGGTGGCGATCAAGCCGACCGCCCCGGCGGCCTTGGCCCGCTCCACGCGCTCGAGGATCTGGTCGCGACCACCCAGCCAGTAGATCTGGAAGAAGATCTTGCCGTTGACCGCGACCACGTCCTCGACGGGCTTGCTGGCAAACGACGACAGCCCCATCGCGGTGCCCCGAGCGGCCGCCGCGCGTGCCACGGCCACCTCGCCGTCGGGGTCCACCGCCTGGACCCCGGTCGGTGAGATCATCACCGGCATCGAGATGTCTTGGCCCATGACCGTGGTCGCCAGATCACGTTTGGCCGAGGCACCCACGACGTGCGGGGCGAAGCCGAGCTCGGCGAACGACTCCACGTTGTCGGCGATCGTCACCCCCTTTTCGCTGGCCCCCAGCAGAGCCGAATACGCGGATTTGGGGAGCCGTTTCTTCGCCAGCTGCTGGGCGATGGCGACGGTTTCGAACCAGGTGTCACGAGCCATTACACGGGACTTTCGTTGCAGAACTTCTTGGGCGGCAGGCTCAGGGTGAGCATGACGGGGGCATTCTTTTTCGTGCCGGTGCGGGAGTGATCGCCGCTGGGTTTGGGCTTGTCGCGCTCGAGAGCCAACGCGGACTCGCCGTAGCCCTGCACACATTCCGGGTCGGGGCCATCCAGCGGCAGACCGGTGAAGAACTTCGCGGCCATGCAGCCGCCGCGGCAGGCGTCGTAATGCCCGCAGCTGCCGCACGCCCCGGCCGATTGCGGCTCGCGCAGTTCCCGGAACAGCGGGGCGTTCTGCCACACCGACTGGAAACCGTTGTCGGTGAGGATGTTTCCGGCCAGGAACTGCTCGTGGATGGCGAACGGGCAGGCATAGACGTCGCCGATCGGGTCGATCAGGCACACCACCCGTCCTGCGCCGCACAGATTCAAACCGGCCAGCGCACCGGGTGCACCGAGGCCCGAGAGGTGGAAGAACGAATCGCCGGTGAGCACGTTGTCACCGCGGGCCACCAGCCAGTCATAGAGCTGCACCTGCTGGGCCGAGGTGGGGTGCAGGTCGTCCCAGACGTCGGCACCGCGGCCCGAGGGACGCAGCCGGGTGATCCGCAAGGTGGCGCCGTAGCGCTCGGCCAGATCCTTGAAATCATCGAGCTGATCGACGTTGTGGCGGGTCACCACCACCGAGATCTTCGCGTCCTTGAACCCGGCGTCTTGGAGGTTTTTCAAGGCGGTGACCGCCATGTCGAAGGAGCCGGTGCCGCGGACCGCGTCGTTGACCTCCGCGGTGGCGCCGTCGAGGGAGATCTGCACATCGACGTAATCGGAGGCCGCCAGTTTCGCGGCCACCGCGGCGTTGATGCGCACCCCGTTGGTGGAGAACTTCACCCCCACCTGATGGGCGGTCGCGTAGTCGACGAGCTCCCAGAAGTCCGGGCGCACAGTGGGTTCCCCGCCGCCGATGTTGACGTAGAACACCTGCATCCGCTGCAGCTCGTCGATGATGTCCTTGCACTGCTGCGTGGACAGTTCCCGCGGGTCACGTTTGCCCGAGCTCGAGAGGCAGTGCACACAGGCCAGGTTGCAGGCGTAGGTGAGTTCCCAGGTCAGACAGATCGGGGCATCCAGGCCCTTTTCGAACTGATCGACCAAACGGCCCACCGGGGCGGGCTTGGCGGGTGCGAATGTGGTCACGGGGTCTCCTCCTGGGCGACGAGCATGTGGGATGCGACCAGCGTCGCGAGCGCAGCCAGATAGGGCGCTTGGGCGTCGTCGTCGATATCGGCGGCGCGGCACGCTGATCGGACATCGGCGTGGTCACCGAGGGAGGTGACGATGGCCAAAATGGTGCGGTTCTTCAGAAACGACAGTTTGCGGGTACCGAAGTGGTACAGCAGCGCGCCGAACGGCTCCGGACGCACAGCGACCTGCGGATGCAACCGCCACCCCAGATCAGGATCGAACGTCACCGTCGGCGCGCTGCCCATGATCAGTAGACCCCGCACATCCCGTCGATGGACACCTCTTCGACGAGGGTCTCGGTGACCAATTCGGTATCGGACTCAACCTGCGGATCGCGATCCATGGTGACCTGCCTTTCGTAGTGTGACACTCGACACAGCGCCGGGTTCGGACCACAATATGGCATCGAGTGCCTAAACGGAAGAGGAGGGCCGCGTGGTTTCTGAAGACCCGCCCAAGCTGGGACGTAAGCGGTCGACGACGCGCGATCACATCGCCGACGTCGCGATCGACCTGTTCAGCGCGCGGGGGTTCGATTCGGTGAACGTCGACGACGTGGCGCAGGCCGCAGGCATCGCCCGCCGGACGCTGTTTCGGTACTACGCATCCAAGAGCGCCATCCCCTGGGGCGACTTCGATTCCCACCTGTCGCAGCTGCGGGAGCTGCTCTCCGGGGTCGACCCGGACGTCCCGCTGCGCGAAGCCCTGCGCTCCGGCCTGCTCGCGTTCAACACCTACGACACCGACGAAGCCATCCGCCATCGTGAGCGCATGCGGGTGATCTTGGAAACCGCAGAGCTGCAAGCCTATTCGATGACGATGTATGCCGGTTGGCGTGACGTCATCGCCGAGTTCGTCGCCCGCCGCAGCGGACAGCGGGCCGGCGACCTGGGTCCGCAGGCCATCGCGTGGATGATGCTCGGGGTGGCGCTGTCGGCCTACGGGCACTGGCTGGGCGACGCCTCGGTGAGCCTGACCGACGCCCTGAGCCAGGCCTTCGACGTCGTCGCCGCCGGTCTCTAGCGGGATTTGTGGAGTCTCAGCGGCGGTGGGCGCCGCGGAAACTCCACAAGTCACAGAAAAAGTGACGGAGTCCGGGGCTGACTGGCGACGATAAGGGTGTGAGCGCTCCGCGAACCCTGCTGACGCTGTACGACGAAGCCCTGCCCATCGTCTACGGGTACTTCGTCCGACGGTGTGGTGATCGCGGGACGGCCGAGGACCTGACGTCGGAGACCTTCCTTGCGGCCATGGATGCCGCCAGGAAGAAAGATCCGCCGCCGGTCAGCGTCGCGTGGCTGCTCGGGGTGGCCCGGCACAAACTCGCCGACCACTACCGGCGTCGCTCCGATCGGTTCACCGTCCCGGTAGCCGAACTGCCGGAACCGATCGGCGAAACCGACCACTGGGACGCCGAATTGGACCGCATCGTGGCCGAGAGTGTGCTGGCCCGATTGTCCGAGCCGCACCGCATGGTGCTGGCACTGCGCTACATGGACGACCGCTCGGTGCCGGAATGCGCCGAGCTGATCGGGCGCACGGTGCACGCCACCGAAGCGCTCCTGGTCCGGGCTCGCCGGGCCTTCAAACAGCAGTACCCGGAAGGAGGTGCGTCATGAGTGCGCTCAACGATCGAGACCCGCTGCACGTATTGCACACCGACGAACTTCCGGTCCAGCCCGATCCGGAGTTCGCGGCGCGGTTGCGCCGTCGTCTGGAATCCGCACTGACCATGCCTGAAGGAGTCATCATGAGCGGCACCGATACCGTCATCGACGAACTGAACACCACGACCGCCGCCGAATCCGCAGCGTTCCCCCGGCCTGCCGCGCTGCCCTACCTCACGGTCGCCGACGCTCGCGCCGCCATCGCCTGGTACGTCGACGCCCTGGGCGCGACGGTTCTCGGTGATCCGATTGTCATGGACGACAACCGAATCGGGCACGCTGAGTTGGCGCTCTCCGGAGGCGTGCTGTACCTGGCCGACGAGTACCCGGAGCTGGGGCTCAAAGCCCCGACCGCCGGAGCGACGTCGGTGAGCCTGATGCTGCCGGTGGCCGACACCGATGCGGCGCTGCAGAAGGCCCGCGAGCACGGCGCTCGGGTGGAACGGGAGGCGTATGAGGACCACGGCTCGCGCGGTGCCAGCATCATCGACCCGTTCGGCCACCGTTGGATGCTGACCGGACCCATGACGGGGGCGGTGGTCCCGATCCAACACGGCGACGTCGGGTATGTCTCGGTGTGGACGCCCGACGCCGCCCGGGCCGCCGCGTTCTACGGCCACGTCCTGGGCTGGACCTATGACCCGGCCACCCACCAGGTCACCAACACCGTCGGTCACATCGGCATCTTCGAGGCTGACCACAGCACGTTGTTCTGCTGCTATGCCGTCACCGATCTCGAGGGTGCCCGGCAGTCCATCGCGGCCGCAGGTGGCCGGCCCGGCACTGTCCAAGAGTTCGACTTCGGTACGGTGCTCGACGCCACCGATCCGCAGGGCGCGCCGTTCGCGGTGTTCGCCCCGACGCCGGGGACTCCGCGGCCGGAACTCAATGGCACTGGGCCGGGCGAACTTTCGTACCTCACCTATGAGGTGCCCGACGCCGCCGCGTTCCGGTCCTTCTTCGGCGGCGTGTTGTTCTGGACCTTCGCACCGGGCCGGGTCGACGACGGCTGGGAGGTGCAGAACACCCAGCCGATGGCCGGGGCCGCCGGTGGCAGCACCCGGCCCACGACGGTGCCGATGTGGACGGTGGCCGATATGTCCGATGCCATCACGCGAGTGCGCGAGGCCGGCGGGACGGTGCTGCAGGAGCCCAACCGGCAGTCCTATGGCGTGATGGCCGAGTGCACCGACGACCAGGGTGGCCGGTTCTACCTGGGCGAGTTCTAGTACGGCCGAGCGTGCTGGGGGCACCTCCCGCTTGCGGGGGCGTCCCCGGTGCGACACACCGGTGTCACACCGGGTCTGCGCACGCTCGCACTAGGTTGCCACCCATCGGCGGAGGGCTGGTATCCAGCTGGTTCTACGTCGACGACGCGCGGTGCCGCGAGCCGAGCGTGCGTAATCTACGAAATCTGCCCGGCGTGTTCGCCGGGAACACGCCCGCTCGCGGTTAGAGGGGAGCTAGCCCAGCACCTCGGAAATCGCTGCGCCAGAGGCGATCTTGGCCCTGGCCTTCATCACCTTGCCGGGCACACCACCACCGACGACGCCGACGAGCGCGCCCTCGCGTTCGTAGTACGCCAGGAACTTGCGGCCGTCGTCCTCGACGACGTGGACGATGTCGTCGGCTTCCGGCTCGCCCAGGCACTGGATCTTGACGTCGTACTGATCGCTCCAGAAGTACGGAACGACGACGGCCTGCGGCGGCTCGTTGCCCATCAGCGACGGCACCAGCACCCGCGCCTGCTCGGCGACGTTGCTCCAATGTTCCACGCGCGCTTGGTGTCCCAGCGCATCCTGCCAGGACGCGACGTCGCCGAGGGCCCAGATGTTCGGCACTGCGGTGCGGCCGACGTTGTCGCAGATGACCCCGTTGTCGACGGCGATGCCGCTGCCTTCGAGCCAGTCGGTGGCCGGTCGTGAGCCGATGCCCACCACCACCAGATCGGCTTCGATCTCGGACCCGTCGCTCAAGATCACCTTCTCGACATGAGACGTGCCGACGATCTCGGAGACCCCGACGCCCACCCGCACGTCGACACCTTCGGCCTGATGCAGCCGTGCCACCAGGTTGCCGATCTCGACGCCGAGCACCGAGGCCAGCGGGGCCGGCTGCGGCTCCACCAACACCACGTCGACGCCGAGACCGCGCAGGCTCGCCGTCACCTCGCAGCCGATGAAGCCGGCGCCGATCACCACGGCCCGGTGCGCCTCGCCGGCATGCTTGCGCAGCGCCAGGCTCTCGTCGAACGTGCGCAGCACCCGCACGCCCTCGAGGTCGGGGAACGACGGGATGCGCCTGGGCACCAGCCCGGTTGCGATGATCAGGTCGTCGTAGGGCAGCACCGCGCCGTTGTCGAGCGTCACCGTCTTGGCGTCGTTGTCGATGGTGGTGGCCGCGGACCCCAGCAGCAGTGTGATGTCGTTCTCGTCGTAGAACTCAAGGGGTTTGAGCGTCACGTCGTCGACCTGGGCGCGCAGCACTTCTTTCGACAGCGGCGGCCGGTCGTACGGCAGGTGCACCTCGTCACTGACAATCGTGACCGGTCCGGTGTACTCCGCGCGGCGCAGCTGCTCAGCGACGCGTGTCGCTGCCAGCCCACCTCCAACAATGACTATTCCCACGCAAGTTTCTTACACGATGGCGCGACGGCGTGGTCCGCCACCCTCTGTACGAGTGCTCAATTTCCGGGCGGGGAGCGATCGATGAGGTTGGACAATACGACAATGCTCTCGCTGCGTTCGATGTCGCCGAACGACCGGATCTGTTCCAGCGTGGCCTCCAGATGGCGCATATCGCGCGCCAGCACGTGCAGGATGGCGTCGGCGGTCCCGGTCACGGTGGCCGCGGCCACCACTTCGGGCATGTCCACCCAGGCCGCCCGCAGCTGATCGGGTGAGATGGTGCCCTGGCAGTACACCTGGACGTAGGCCTCGGTGGTCCAGCCCAGCGCCTGCCGGTCGATCACCGTGGTGAAGCCCCGGATCACCCCGCTGTCGATCATCCGGTCCACCCGCCGCTTGACCGCCGGGGCCGACAGGTTGACCCGCTCCCCGATCTCGGCGAACGTCGCGCGGGCATGCTCGGCCAGCTCCCCGAGGATCCGTTCATCGGTGTCGTCCAGCCGATCCATCGACATCCGCCTCTCTCACGCAACAAAACACCGCAATCTTGTTCACGGCACAACAGATCGTACATGGACACGCAATAAGTGGAGATTGATTGCGCACGCCATCAAAAATATGCTCTAGCCATGACGATCTCCGATGTCGCCAAGCTGGAAACCCCACGTCCGCACCGGGTCGACCGGGTGCCGACCGTCCGCCACTACGCGATGACCTCACCCACCCACTTCACCGTCGAATACGCGATCAACCCGTGGATGGACACCTCCGCGCCCGTCGACCCCGCGCTGGCCGTCGCGCAATGGGACGGCCTGCGACAGACCTATCTGAGCCTGGGACACACCGTCGACCTGGTGCACCCCGAGCCCGGCCTGCCGGACATGGTGTACGCCGCCAACGGCGGCCTGATCATCGGTGACACCGCGATCGTGGCGCGCTTCAAGTTCGCCGAGCGGGCCGGCGAGGCACGTGCCTACGCCGCATGGATGGCCGCGGCCGGCTACACCCCCCGCTTCACCGACCACCTCAACGAAGGGCAGGGCGATCTGCTGGTCGTCGGATCGACGATCCTGGCGGGCACGGGTTTCCGCACCGATGAGGCCGCGCACGCCGAGATCGCCGAGCTGACCGGAATGCCGGTGGTGACACTGCATTTGACCGACCCGCGGTTCTACCATCTCGACACCGCGCTCGCGGTGCTCGACGACACCACCATCGCCTACTACCCGCCGGCGTTCACCGATGCCTCGCGGGCCACCCTGCTGCGACTGTTCCCGACGGCCATCGAGGTCAGCACCGCCGACGCCTACGTCCTTGGCCTCAACGTGGTGTCCGACGGCAAGCACGTGGTCCTGCCTGCGGCGGCTGTCGGGTTCGCCGGGCAGCTGGCCGGGCACGGATTCGAGCCGATCGGTGTCGAGCTGTCCGAGCTGCTCAAAGGCGGCGGATCCGTCAAATGCTGCACGCTGGAGGTCTATCGTGACCCTCGTTGATGCCGTGAGTGCCGACTCCGCTGCCGCCTCTGCAGCCATCGCGCTGGAGGAGCGCTACACCGCGCACAATTACTCTCCGCTGCCGGTGGTCGCCGCCGGCGCCGAGGGCGCCTGGATCACCGACGTCGACGGCCGCCGCTACCTCGACTGCCTGGCCGCCTACTCGGCGGTGAACTTCGGCCACCGCCATCCGGCGATCACCGCCGCCGCGCACGCCCAACTCGACGCCGTCACACTCGTCAGCCGCGCGTTCCACTCCGATCAGCTCGGCCCGTTCTGCGCCGCACTGGCGCACCTGTGCGGCAAGGATCTGGTGCTGCCGATGAACAGCGGTGCCGAAGCGGTGGAAAGCGGCATCAAAGTGGCCCGCAAGTGGGGCACCGATGTCAAGGGCGTCCCCGCCGGGGAGGCCAACATCATCGTGGCGGAGAACAACTTCCACGGCCGCACCATCAGTATCGTCAGCTTCTCCTCGGACGCGTCCGCGCGCGGCGGGTTCGGACCGTTCACCCCGGGGTTCCGCACCGTGCCCTTCGGTGACGCGGACGCCCTGGCGGCGGCCATCGACGAGAACACCGTGGCGGTGCTGCTCGAGCCGATCCAGGGGGAAGCCGGCGTGATCGTGCCTCCCGAGGACTACCTGCGCCGCGTGCGCCGGCTGTGCACTCACCACAACGTGTTGATGATCGCCGACGAGATCCAGTCCGGCCTGGCCCGCACCGGACGGACCTTCGCCTGCGACCACTGGGGTGTGGTGCCCGACGTCTACCTCCTGGGCAAAGCTCTCGGCGGCGGTGTCCTGCCGGTGTCGGCCGTGGTGGCCGACGCCGACGTGCTCGGCGTTCTGCACCCCGGCGAACACGGGTCGACGTTCGGCGGCAACCCGCTGGCCGCCGCGATCGGCAACACCGTGGTGGCGATGCTGGCCACCGGCGAATTCCAGCAGCGCTCAACCGAACTCGGTGA
>JBEVFK010000155.1:0-41875 GCA_040512325.1 Mycobacterium sp.
CACCTGATCGTCGGCCACGAGACCAAGGTCACCGGGGACGCCCGCCCGATCAGCCCGGAGATGCTCGACGGCCTGCGCTCGATGATGCGGCTGGTCATCACCAACGGCACCGCCAAGGACCTCGCCGACACCGGGGTGATCTACGGCAAGACCGGGGAAGCGGAATTCGCGGGTGGATCCCACTCCTGGTTCGCCGGGTACCGCGGCGACATGGCGTTCGCGTCGCTCATCGTCGGTGGTGGCAGCTCCGAGTGGGCCGTGCGGATGACCAAGCAGATGCTCGACAGCTTGCCGAATGACTACCTGGCCTGAGCGGTACCGTGGTCACTGCCATGACAGGACTAGACGAACAGGCCTCAGCGCTGCGGATCTCCGATGCCGACCGCAACGGCACCCTGCGCCGCCTGCACAATGCCGTCGCGCTCGGGCTGATCGATATCGGCGAATTCGAGGAGCGGTCCGCGCAGGTCTCGGCGGCCCGGCTGCGGCCCGAACTCGACGTGCTCGTCGGTGATCTCCCCGGACCCGGTGCCATCGTCACCTCCGCTGCGGACCGCGTGGAACTGCGCGGTGTGCTCGGGTCGCTCAAACGCCACGGCGAGTGGACGGTCCCCACCCGGTTGGCGCTGGTCCGCCGCATGGGTTCGGTGGACCTCGACCTCACCAGGGCAAAGTTCGGCGGGCCGATCGTCGTCATCGAGCTGGATCTGCGGATGGGTGGCCTCGACCTGCGCCTGCCCGACGGTGCCAGCGCCTCCATCGACGATGTCGAGGTGATCGTCGGCAGTGCCCGCGACCACCGCAGGGACGCCCCCGCCGAGGGCACGCCGCACGTGATCCTCACCGGCAAGGTGGTCTGCGGTGGGGTCGACGTCCGCGGCCCGCGTAAGGGGTGGCTACGCCGTAACGGCTAGCGCCGGTCCAGCACCGCGAAGCTCACCGTGGCCCGCGCGGCCAGGCGTTTTCGCCCGGTGTCGGTGACGTCCACCGACGTCACGATGATCCTCTTGCCCGCCCGCACCACCGTCGCCACCGCCCGGGCCGGGCCCTCGACGATCGGGGCCAGGAAGTGCACGGTCATATCGGCGGTCGTGACGTCCCGATCCTCGCCCACCAGGCCACCGGCCAGTCGGCCCGCCGCGATATCGATCAGCGTGGCGGTGAGGCCGCCCTGCAGGGCGCCCCGGCTGTTGGCCAGATCCGGGCGATTGTCCACCTCGAGAACCAGTCGGTCGGCGCTCACTTCCACGTCGCGGAAGCCCATCTGATCGAGCATGTGCGTACCGGTGCCCTCAATCGTCACGTCTGGCACGGTAGCAGCACTCTCTTCTTACGAGATTGGCGTTCTCCCGGTTACCCTGGCCTCATGTCTGTTCGTACCGCCCTGCGTTCCGGTGCCGTCTCTCCGACGTTGCCGGTGCCCAAGTCGATTCCGCGGCCCGAGTACGCGTGGAAGGCCGAAGTCAAAGAGGGCACCGAGCCGTGGGTGCAGACCGCTGAAGTGATCGAGAAGATGCGCTTGGCGGGACGTATCGCCGCCGACGCGCTGGCCGAAGCCGGCAAAGCGGTGGCCCCGGGAGTGACGACCGATCACCTGGACCGGGTGGCCCACGAGTACATGATCGACCACGGGGCCTACCCGTCGACGTTGGGGTACAAGGGCTTCCCGAAGTCCTGCTGCACGTCGCTGAACGAGATCATCTGCCACGGCATCCCAGACTCCACCGTCATTTCCGACGGTGACATCGTCAACATCGACGTCACCGCCTACATCGACGGTGTGCACGGCGACACCAACGCCACCTTCCTGGCCGGCGATGTCGCCGAGGAACACCGGCTGCTGGTCGAGCGCACCCATGAGGCCACCATGCGGGCCATCAAAGCCGTCAAGCCGGGCCGGCAGCTCTCGGCCGTCGGCCGCGTCATCGAGTCATATGCAAACCGCTTCGGCTACAACGTGGTTCGCGATTTCACCGGCCACGGCATCGGTGAGACCTTCCACAACGGGCTGGTGGTGCTGCACTACGACCAGCCCGCTGTCGACACCGTCATCGAGCCGGGCATGACGTTCACCATCGAGCCGATGATCAACCTCGGTACGTTGGACTACGAGATCTGGCCCGACGGCTGGACGGTGGCCACCAAGGACAAGCGCTGGACCGCGCAGTTCGAGCACACCCTGGTGGTCACCGAGGACGGCGCCGAGATCCTCACGCTGGCATCTTGACCACGTGAGTGGCGCGCTGCTGGTAGCCGGCACCACCTCCGATGCAGGCAAGTCCATGGTGGTGGCCGGCCTCTGTCGGCTGCTGTCGCGCAAAGGCATTCGGGTGGCGCCGTTCAAAGCGCAGAACATGTCCAACAATTCTGCCGTCACCGCCGACGGCGGAGAGATCGGGCGCGCCCAGGCCATGCAGGCCCAGGCGGCCGGCCTCGCCCCCAGTGTCCGGTTCAACCCGATCCTGCTCAAACCCGGGAGTGACCGCACCTCGCAGCTGGTGGTGCGCGGTGCCGTCGCGGGCACCATGCGTGCCGCCGACTACTTCGCTCAACGGGAGCGGCTCGCCGGTGTGGTGGCCGACGAGCTGGCCGACCTGCGCGCCGAATTCGATGTGGTGATCTGTGAAGGTGCCGGCTCGCCCGCCGAGATCAACCTGCGCTCAACGGATCTGGCGAACATGGGACTGGCGCGTGCGTCCGACATGCCGGTGATCGTGGTCGGCGACATCGACCGCGGCGGACTGCTGGCACATCTGTTCGGCACCGTCGCGGTGCTCGACCCGCAGGACCAGGCGCTGATCGCCGGATTCGTGGTCAACAAGTTCCGCGGCGACCCGGCGCTGCTGCAACCCGGTCTGGATCAGCTGCTGACGCTCACGGGCCGGCCGACCTACGGGGTCCTGCCCTTCGTCGACGGACTGTGGCTCGACGCCGAGGACTCGCTGTCGGTGGTGACCAATCGACTGGTCGGGGTGCCGTCGGCGCCACGTGGCTCCGAGGTGCTGCGGGTGGCCGCAATCCGGCTGCCAAGAATCTCCAATTCCACCGACATCGAGGCGCTGGCATGTGAGCCCGGTGTGGTGGTGCAGTGGGTCACCGACGCCGCCGACATCGCCGACGCCGATATCGTCGTCCTCCCGGGTTCCAAGGCGACGGTGGCCGATCTGGCCTGGGTGCGGTCCCGCGGTCTCGACGACGCGATCACCGCGCACGCCGCGGCAGGCCGCACTGTGCTCGGTATCTGTGGGGGATTCCAGATGCTGTGCCGCCGCATCGACGATGCCGTCGAATCCGGCCAGGGCAGCGTCGAGGGGCTGGCGCTGCTGGACGCCGACATCGAGTTCGCCACGGACAAGACGTTGCAGCACTGGGACACCCCGCTGTCCGGTTACGAGATCCACCACGGCCAGGTCACCCGCAGCGCTGAGGCGGCCTGGTGCGGCGTGGGGCTGGTCCGGGGCACGGTGTACGGCACCCATTGGCATGGACTGCTCGACAACAACGAACTGCGACGGCACTGGCTGACCGCGGCGGCCGAGGCGTCCGGCCGCCACCACTTCGTCGTCGCCGACGACGTGGACGTCCCCGGGCGCCGCGACGGCCAGTTGGATTTGATGGCCGACGTGCTGGCCGCGCATCTCGACCTGGACGCGGTGCTGGCGCTGGTGGAACACGGCGCCCCGCCGAGGCCGGTGATCGCCTCGGCGCTCGCCGGTAACCTGGAGCGGTGATTCGCCGCAGCAGAGTGGCCGTATTCGGCATCGCGGTGCTGCTGGCGTCCGGGTGCAGCACCGTCGTCGCAGGCACCCCGACCTGGCCGGGGGAACTGCTGGAGAAGGTGGTGCTCGCCGCCGAGGACTTTCCGCAGGGCGTGCGCTACGACCGGATCACCTTCGAACCCGGCCGCGCCGACGGTGCCGGGGGACCACCGGCCATGCTGTCGAAACCTCCGGGCTGTTCCGACGCCCTGACCAATGTGATCTCGCGGTCGGCCGAGCGCGGACCCGGCAGCGCCGTGCAGTACAGCGCCACCTACGACGGTGCCCGGATTGTGATGACCGTACTGTCCTGGCATCTCGACCTCGACGCGCTGGCTGCCGAAGCCGCGCGCTGCGAGGTGTTCCAGACCTTCTTCGACGCACGGTCGGCCGGCATTCCGATGGCCACGACGCAGTTGCCCTCCGACGACGGCACCTTGATGTATCAGCAGACGATGACACTCAACGGGATGGACAGCAGCATCTTCATGGCCTTCGCGAACGTCGGTCCGATGGCGATGTTCGGGCTCACCTTCCCCGTGCCGAACCCGGACATCAGCGCCAAAGCAACTCTGCCGCAGACCTTTCAAGATGTCGTCGCCAAACAGTCCGAGCGCCTGGCGGCGGCGTGAGTGACGCTGCGTCACCGGGAGGCCCGGCCAAAGCCGCGCGGCACCGCAGAGAATCCCTGTAGCGTGGCGCAATGCCCGCGACGACCATCCCCACCGTCGACGGACGCCCCATCCCGGTAGACATCTCGGGCCCCGAGAAGGGCTCGGTGGTGGTGTTGCTCGGTGCGGCCCAGCAGGTGACAGCCGCCTATGACGCGCTGTGTGAACGCCTGCACACCGCCAACCTCCGCACGGTCGTGTTGGGTGCGGATGCCGGCCTGACCCCCAAGTCGGTGCTGGGCATCCTGGACGTCCTCGGTGTCAGCTGGGCCGTGCTGGTCGGCGACCGGGCCGGCGCCGACCTGGCCTGGGAACTCGCCGCCTCGCGGTTGGACCGGTTCACCGGGCTGGTGGTCATCGATCGCGGCCATCCCCGGGTGGCCGACCCGGCAGGCGTGGTGCGCGGCCCCGACTGTCCGGCGGTCGAGATGAACACCACCGCCCTGGTGAGCACTCCCGCCGCCCGGGCGGTGGCCACCGCGAGCCAGCGCTATGTGTACGGCGACTTCCGGCTGGTGGACATGCTCGCGAGGCGCAACGCGCACGAGGCCACCGCGCAGCTTGCCGCCGAGATCGTCATGCGCACCAGCACCTGGTAGGCGCGATTACTCCGGCGCCAGCTCCGGGGTCCAGGCGGCAGGCAGTCCGGGTTGCCCGGGGAACAGGAAGTCGATGAACGCCGCGGCCGTCGGCTGCGGCTCGTGGTTGGCCAGTCCCGGGCGCTCGTTGGCCTCGACAAAGACGTATTCCTCGCCCGTGACGTCGGGGACCAGCAGATCGATTCCGGTGACCGGGATGCCGATCGCTTCGGCCGCCGCCACCGCCACCCGGCACAATTCGGGGTTCACCTCCGCGGTCACGTCATGGATGGTGCCGCCCTGATGCAGGTTCGCCGTGCGACGCACGCGAAGCCGCACGCCCTCGGGCAGCACCTCGTCGAACGACCAGCCCGCCTCGGCGACGGTGGCCCGGGTGACGTCGTCGACGGGGATCACCGATTCACCGCCGGTGGCGGCGGCGCGGCGCCGGCTCTGCGCCTCGATCAGCTCGGCGACGGTGTGCTTGCCGGTGCCGATGACCTCAGCGGGCTTGCGCAGGGCCGCGGCCACCACCTTGCTGTCGATGACCACCAGCCGCAGGTCATCCCCGTGGGCGCGCTGTTCGATCAGCACCTCGGGATGTTCCTCGCGGGCACGGGCCAGTGCGGCGTCGAGTTCCTGTGCTCCGGAGATCCCGACGGTGATGCCTTTGCCCTGCTCGCCGCGGGTGGGTTTGACCACCACATCGCCGACCTCGGCGAGGAACTCGTGGTCGCCGGAATCGAAGGTGGCCAGCCGGCCGCGCGGCACCACCACGCCGGCTTCGGTGACGATGCGGCGGGTCAGACGTTTGTCGTCGCAGCGGCTCATCGCCACCGCCGAGGTGTACTCCGAGAGTGACTCCCGGGTGATCACACTGCGGCCCCCGTGCGACAACCGCATCTCACCGGTTTCGGCGTCGATGACCTGGACGTGGATACCGCGACGCGTGGCCTCGTCGGCGATGATCCGGGCGTATGGATTGAGATCGTCGACGGTCTCGGAGATCGGGGTGAACAGCGGTTCGTTGATCGCGTTCTTGCGTTTGATGGCCAGCACCGGCACCCGCTGGAAACCGAGCTTCTCATACAGCGCGATGGCCGCGCTGTTGTCGTGCGCCACCGACAGGTCCATGTAGGCCCGGCCGCGGTCGGCGAACAGGTGGGCGAGTTCGCGGGTCAGCGTCTCGCCGACCCCGGGCAGCCCGGCGGCCGGGTCGACGGCCAGCGTCCACAGGCTGGAGCCCTGCTCGGGATCGGAGAACAACCGCTCGTGGTCGACGCCGGTGACGGTACCGATCACGGTGTCGTCATCCTCGCGCACGGCGACCAGATACTCGACCGCGTCGGCGCGCTGATGGTTGTCCCAGATGAGGTCGGTGGGGGCGGGCACCATGCCGCACCGCACGTAGACCCGGTTCATCGCGTCGGCGTCGGCGACGCTGCGCAGCGGCCGCACGGTGATCGCCACCGGCGACTTCGCCGCCGCCGAGGGTTCACCGTGAAAGCGCAGGCGGTAGGTGTGGCTGGGATCGATGAACAGCTCGTGCGGGGCCATCGCGACCAGCACGTGGGATTCGCGGGCGTAGATGCAGATGTCACGACGGCCGGGGCCCTCGCGTCGCAGCGCCTCACCCAGTTCGTCGGGGTCGGCGAACGTCTGCCCGAAAATCAGTCGGCCCCAACCGAGTTCGAGTTCGACGTTGGACGCCATGGCTTCCACCAGGTGCTGGGGGGAGGCGTCGTGCAGGCCGAGGGTGATGGCTTCGGTGGTATCGGACGCAGTGGTATCGGGCGCAGTCGAGTCGGCACTCATGCGGCAGGACCCGTGATGCCGTGCCGCTGCAGCCACAGCTCCAGCAGCGCGATCTGCCATAATTCGTTGCCGCGCAACGGCGTCAGCCGACCGTTCGGATCGGCCAGCAGCCGGTCCACCGCCTCCGGCCGGAACAGATCGCGTTCCTTGGCCGCCGGGGTGTACAGCGCGTCCCGCACCATGTCGAGATAGGGGCCCTCGAGGTGAGTGAGCGCGGGAACCGGGAAATAGCCCTTCGGCCGGTCGATCACCGCGGACGGAATCACCTTGCGGGCAGCCTGTTTGAGCACGCCTTTGCCGTCGTGCGCGGTCTTCAGCTCGGGCGGGCAGGTGGCGGCGAGTTCCACCAACTCGTGGTCCAGGAACGGGACGCGGCCTTCCAGCCCCCAGGCCATGGTCATGTTGTCGACCCGTTTGACGGGATCGTCCACCAGCATCACCGTGGTGTCCAGACGCAGCGCACGATCGACGCCGGTCTGCGCGCCGGCCTTGGCGAAGTGCTCGGTGACGAACTGCCCGCTGGGGTCGCCGTCGGCGGCATAGCCTGCGGTGATGAGGTCGTTGACGCCGCCGGGGTCCCGGTCGAAGAACGCCGACCGGTAGGCCGCCACCGACCCGTCCAGGGATGCCGCGGCGGGCTCACCCATCGGCGGGTACCAGTGATAGCCGGCGAACACCTCGTCGGCGCCCTGCCCGGACTGCACCACTTTGACGTGCTTGGAGACTTCCTGGCTCAGCAGATAGAAGGCCACGCAGTCGTGGCTGACCATCGGCTCGCTCATGGCGCCGATCGCGCTGTCGAGCGCGGGCATCATCCGGGCGGTGTCGATGCGGATCTGATGGTGGTCGGTGCCGAACCGCTCGGCGACGATGTCGGACCACTTGAACTCGTCACCGGCGACTCCGCCGACGGATTCGAAACCGATGGAGAACGTCTTGAGGCCCGTCTGGCCGGCCTCGGCGAGCAGACCGACGATCAGGCTCGAGTCCACGCCGCCGGAGAGCAGGCATCCGACGGGGACGTCCGCGACCAGCCGACGCTTCACCGCCAGCCGCAGTGCCTCGAGAACCGCGTCCTCCCAGTCGTTCTCGGACCAGTTCGCGCGCTCGTCACTGCGACTGAAGTCCGGCTCCCAGTACGTGGTGGCGACGCGGCGGCCGTCAGGTTCGATGGCCAGCAGCGAGGCCGGCGGGATCTTGCGGATACCGCGCAGGATCGTCAGTGGCGGGGGTACCACCGAGTGGAAACTCAGATAGTGATTCAGTGCGATCGGATCGATGCGGGTGTCGACTCCGCCGCCGGCGAGCAGCGCGGGCAGGGTGGAGGCGAACCGGATGCGGTGGGCGTCCTCGGTGATGTACAGCGGCTTGATGCCGAGCCGGTCGCGGCCCAGCAACACCCGGCCGCTGTCACGCTCGACGATGGCGAAGGCGAACATGCCCTTCAGATGATCGACGAACCGGTCACCCCAGTGGTGGTAGCCCTTCAGCAGGACCTCGGTGTCGCTGTGGGAGAAGAACCGGTAGCCGTGGCCGGTCAGTTCGCGGCGCAGCTCCTGATAGTTGTAGATGCAGCCGTTCCAGGCGACTGACAAGCCCAGGTCCGCATCGACCATCGGCTGCGCGCCCGCTTCGGAGAGATCGATGATCTTCAGGCGCCGATGCCCGAGGGCCACCCGACCCTGGGACCAGACGCCCGCCGAATCCGGACCGCGCGGCACCATCGTGGCGGCCATGGCCGCGACAGCACTGACATCAGGGGTTCGTCCGTCGAGTCGTACTTCGCCGGTGGCTCCACACATCCGTTCGACCCTACTTCTGTGTCGTCGGTTGATCCAGCGGGCTGTGCTCAGCTGCCTCGCCGTGCGTCGGGCCGCGGCGACGTCGTGGTGAATTGCCCACGGCCGATGCCGCCAAACCCGCTCGCCGGAGCCGGGATCGAGATGCTCGTCACACCGACCGCACGGGTCAGGAAACCCCCCTGAGCTCCTCGCCGGTGGCGTCCACCTGCTTGATCGGACCGGTGAACCAGTGCTTCACCGACAGATGCCAGTAGATGAACAGCGCGATCAGCACCCCGCCGACCAGCAGCGGCGTGTAGTTGACGTACTTCCACTCGAAGCTCTCACCCCAGAACACCCCGCCTGAGGAGGTCGGGAACATCGCGATGATCGAGGTGATGACGATCTCGATGACCGCCACCGGCGCCATCCACCTGTGGTGGCCGCGCAGGTTCCACTTGCCCACCTGGAAGTCGTCACCCAGTCGCCAGCGCAGGTAGATCGGGACCGCGAAGCACAGGTACAGCCCCACCACGCCGATGGACACCACCGCGAAAAAGGCCACGGGGACCGGGGCGCCGTTGATGTCGACCTCGACCAGGGCGGGCAGCGTGATGACGGCCGCGAGGATCGCGGTGACGATGACGCCGTTGGCAGGCACCCGCTTGGAGCTCACCTTCGACCACAGTTGATGGCCGGGCACGGCACGATCCCGGCTGAACGCGAACAGCATGCGCGACGCACTGGTCTGGCAGGCCGTGGTGCAGAAGAACTGACCGGCCGTCGAGATCAACAGCACGATCGCCACCCACTGCGAGTCCAGCGCCTGGTTGAAGATGCCGACCACGGCACCACCGCCGGCGGACACCTCGTCGGCGTCGTTGACGGCGAACAGGAAGGACAGCAGCAGGATCCAGCCGCCGATCGCCGAGTAGAAGATCGACCGCCAGATTCCTTTGGCGGCCCCGTCCGCCGCGCTCTTGGTCTCTTCGGACAGATGCGCCGAGGCGTCATACCCGGTGATCGTGTACTGCGTCAGGATCGCCGAGATGGGCAACACGAACAGCAGGACGCCGATCCCGGATGTCTCGCCACCGAACATGCCGCTGTTGTTGATGGTCTGGGTGAACACGTCGCCGAAGCTGGCGTGCTGTTCGGGGAGCAGGAACAGGATGAGGATCACCGCCGCCGCGCCGGCCACGTGCCACCACACCGAGATGTTGTTGATCACCGCCAGCAGGTGCGAGGAGAAGATGTTGATGATGGCCGACACCGCGAGGATGACAACGAACAGGATGAACGTCCTGGTCAGGCTGTAGCCGTTGAGCCAGGTCTCACTGAAGGTGCCGAGCGTCAGGTCGAGGAATGTGGCGCAGCCGTAGGACACCGACGCCAGGATGGCGATCAGGCCGATGAGGTTGAGCCAACCGGTGTAGAAGCCGGCCTTGGGGCCGCCGAGTTTGGCGGCCCACCAGTAGATGCCGCCGGAGGTGGGGTAGGCCGAGACCAGCTCGGACATGCACAGCCCGATGATGAGGATGAAGACCGAGACGATGGGCCAGCCCCAGGCGATGGCGGCCGGGCCGCCGTTGTTCCAGCCGAGCCCGAAAGACGTGAAGCAGCCCGCCAGGATCGAGATGATCGAGAACGAGATGGCGAAATTACTGAACCCGGACCAGGACCGGTTCAACTCCTGGGTGTAGCCGAGGCTGGCGAGATGCTTCTCGTCATCGTCGAGTATTTCGTGACCCTCAGGCACGGCAGTTCTCCTTCTCTCCAGAGAGGTGAGCTCGCTCGGCACAATGTGACCCAGCTCGCACTGAGAGGCACAATAGATTGCTATTGGTCTGGTGTCCTACCTTTGGAGGCCTCATTCCGGTAAAACTTCGGAGCGAATACGGCAAGCTGCACCATCCAATGGTTGACTTTGAGCTCAGATCGGACGAGGGAGCACAGGTGGTTGTGAAATCGGGGCTGCTGACCCAGACACAGCTCGAGGAGCTGGTCGCCGACGGCGACATCGACACCGTGATCGTCGCGTTCACCGACATGCAGGGCCGGCTCACCGGCAAGCGCATCTCGGCGCGGCTGTTCGTCGAGGATGTCGCTGCCCACGGTGCGGAATGCTGTAACTACCTACTGGCCGTCGACGTCGACAACAACACCGTCGACGGATACAAGATGTCGAGCTGGGAAGCCGGGTACGGCGACATGGTGATGACGCCCGACTTCGACACGCTGCGGCTGCTGCCCTGGCTGCCGGGCACCGCACTGGTGATGGCCGACCTGTCCTGGGATGGGGGCGCGCCGGTGGTCCCGGCGCCGCGCAGCATTCTGCGCACGCAGCTCGACCGCCTCGCCGAGCGTGGCCTGGGCGCGGTGGCGGCCACCGAACTGGAATTCATGGTCTTCGACAACACCTACCGCGACGCCTGGAAGACCGGCTACCGGGACCTGACGCCGGCCACCGATTACAACATCGATTACGCGATGGTGGCCTCGACCCGGATGGAGCCGCTGCTGCGGGACATCCGGCTGGGGATGGAGGGCGCCGGGATGTACTGCGAAGGCGTCAAGGGTGAATGCAACCTGGGCCAACAGGAGATCGGCTTCCGCTACGCCGACGCCCTGACCACGTGCGACAACCACACCATCTACAAGAACGGCGCCAAAGAGATCGCCGACCAGCACGGCAAGAGTCTGACGTTCATGGCGAAATTCGATGCGCGCGAAGGTAACAGCTGCCACATCCACATTTCGTTTCGGGGTGAGGACGGCGCGGCGGTATTCGCCGACGACCAGGATCCGCTCGGGATGTCGGCGATGTTCCGCAGTTTCATCGCAGGCCTGCTGGCCACCTTGCGGGAATTCACCCTGTTCTACGCCCCGAACATCAACTCCTACAAGCGTTTTGTCGACGGCAGTTTCGCGCCCACCGCGATTGCGTGGGGCATGGACAACCGCACCTGCGCGTTGCGGGTGGTCGGCCACGGCCAGGGCATGAGGGTGGAATGCCGGGCACCCGGCGGCGATGTCAATCAGTACCTGGCGGTCGCCGCCCTGATCGCCGGGGGCCTGCACGGCATCGATGCCGGCCTCGAACTCGAAGAGGCCACCACCGGAAACGCCTACACCAGTGGCGCGGACCGCCTTCCGACCACCCTGGCCGAAGCGGCCGCCCTGTTCGAAAGCTCGACAGTGGCCCGCGAAGCCTTCGGCGACGAGGTCGTCGAGCATTACCTCAACAACGCCCGCATCGAGTTGAAAGCCTTCAACTCCGCGGTGACCGACTGGGAGCGAGTGCGTGGCTTCGAACGACTCTAAACCTGTGCTCGGTCTCACCACCTATCTCCAGCAGGCGCAGACCGGAGTCTGGGATGTGCTGGCCAGTTACCTGCCGGCCATCTACCTCGAAGGGGTCACCCTGGCCGGGGGCATCGCCACACTGTTGCCGCCACAACCGGTCGATGAGGCGATCGCCGCCCGGATCCTCGACGGACTCGACGGGCTGATCCTCACCGGCGGCCGCGACGTCGACCCCGCCACCTACGGTCAGGCGCCGCACCCACTGACCGACGAGCCTGCCCGCGACCGCGACACCTGGGAGCTCGCCCTACTCCGCGGGGCGCTGGCGCGCAACCTGCCGGTGCTCGGAATCTGCCGGGGCGCACAGGTTCTCAACGTCGCGCTGGGCGGCACCCTGCATCAGCATCTGCCCGACGTCGTCGGGCACGGGTGGCACCAGGCCGGCAACGCGGTGTTCAACACCTCCGCCATCCAGACCGTGCCCGGCACCCGGCTGGCCGCCCTGATCGGCGCGTCCACCGACGCGCAGTGTTATCACCATCAGGCCATCGACGAGCTGGGCACCGGCCTGCTGGCCAGCGCCTGGGACCGCGACGGCGTGGTGGAAGCGGTGGAGCTGCCGGGCGCACCGTTTGTGCTGGCGGTGCAGTGGCACCCCGAGGAACGTCTCGACGACCTGCGGCTGTTCGCCGGTGTCGTCGACGCAGCACGCACCTATGCGACAGAAAGGGTTTCATGAGCGAGTCGACGCTGATCAATCCGGCGACCGAGGAGGTGCTGCGCGCCGTCCCCCAGACCGACCTCGCCGCCGTCGATGACGCCGTCGCCAGGGCTGCGGTGGCTCAACGCGCCTGGGCGGCAGCACCACCCGCTGAGCGGGCCGCCGCGTTGCGCGCCTTCGCCGCGACGGTCGACGCCCACATCGGGGAACTGGCCGCACTCGAAGTCGCCAACTCCGGACATCCCATCGGTAACGCCACCTGGGAGGCCGGGCACGTGCGTGACGTGCTGCAGTTCTACTCCGCCAGCCCGGAGCGCCTGTCCGGCAAGCAGATTCCCGTCGCCGGGGGATTGGACGTCACGTTCAACGAGCCGATCGGTGTGGTGGGCATCATCACCCCGTGGAACTTCCCGATGCCGATCGCATCGTGGGGGTTCGCCCCGGCACTGGCCGCAGGCAACGCGGTGCTGATCAAGCCCGCCGAGTGGACACCGTTGACCACCATCCGGTTGGGGGAGTTGGCGGTCGAGGCCGGCCTGCCGCCGGATCTGTTCCAGGTGCTGCCCGGTAAGGGGTCGGTGATCGGCGAGCGTTTCGTCAGCCATCCGGGTGTCGGCAAGATCGTGTTCACCGGCTCCACCGAGGTCGGCACCCACGTGATGGCCGGCGCCGCCAAACAGGTCAAGCGCGTGACCCTGGAACTCGGCGGCAAGAGCGCCAACATCATCTTCGACGACTGCGATCTGGAGAAGGCGGCCGCCACCGCGCCGTACGGCGTCTTCGACAACGCCGGCCAGGACTGTTGCGCTCGCAGCCGGATCCTGGTGCAGCGCAATGTGTTCGACCGGTTCATGGAACTGTTCGAACCGGCGGTCAAGGGTGTGGTGGTAGGCGATCCGGGCGCCGAGGCCACCGAGATGGGCCCGCTGGTGGCCAGGAAGCACTGGGAGTCGGTGGCCGCCTACGTGCCCGACGACGCACCGGTGGCGTTCCGCGGCTCGGCGCCCTCGGGCCCCGGGTACTGGTTCCCGCCGACGGTGCTGATCCCGCAGCGCACCGATCGCACCGTCACCGAGGAGATCTTCGGGCCGGTGGTGACGGTGCTGCCGTTCGAGGACGAAGCCGACGCCATCGCCCTGGCCAACGACACCCCCTACGGCCTCTCGGGCTCCATCTGGACCGACAACCTGTCCCGGGCACTGCGGGTGTCCCGTGCCGTGGAAGCCGGCAACCTGAGCGTCAACTCGCACTCCTCGGTGCGCTACAACACCCCGTTCGGCGGCTTCAAACAGTCCGGGCTCGGCCGCGAGCTGGGACCGGACGCACCATTGCATTTCACCGAGACCAAGAACGTCTTCATCGCGATAGGAGAACTCTAGATGGACCTGACGCAGCGCCTCGCCGGCAAGGTGGCCGTCATCACCGGTGGGGCCAGCGGTATCGGCCTGGCCACCGCCAAACGGATGAAGGCCGAGGGGGCCACCATCGTCATCGGTGACATCGATCCCGCCACCGGAAAGAGCGTCGCCGACGATCTGAACGGGACCTTCGTGCAGGTCGACGTCGCCGACCAGGTGGCCGTCGACACGTTGTTCGACACCGCGGCCGAGAAGTACGGCTCGGTGGACATCGCGTTCAACAATGCCGGCATCAGCCCGCCCGAGGACGACCTGATCGAGCTCACCGGGATCGACGCCTGGCAGCGGGTGCAGGACATCAACCTCAAGTCGGTGTTCCTGTGCTCCAAAGCCGCACTGCGCCATATGGTTCCGCAGCAGAAGGGCTCGATCATCAACACCGCGTCGTTCGTGGCGGTGATGGGCTCGGCCACCAGCCAGATCTCCTATACCGCGTCGAAGGGCGGCGTGCTGGCCATGTCGCGCGAGCTGGGTGTGCAGTACGCCCGTCAGGGTATCCGGGTCAACGCACTGTGCCCCGGCCCGGTGAACACTCCGCTGCTGCAGGAGCTGTTCGCCAAGGATCCCGAGCGGGCGGCACGGCGGCTGGTGCACATTCCGTTGGGTCGCTTCGCCGAACCCGAGGAGCTGGCGGCCGCGGTGGCCTTCCTGGCCTCCGACGACGCGTCGTTCATCACTGCCTCGACCTTCCTGGTCGACGGCGGTATCAGCAACGCCTACGTCACCCCGCTGTAGTCGGCCCGTCGATGTCAGCCGATCCGGATCCGCAGCACGCCAGCGAGGCTCTGCTGCGACCGGTTCGGCCTGGCAACGCCTTCGAGGACACCGTGGCGCGACTGCTGCAGACCATCCGGCTCGGGGTGCTGCATCCGGGGGAGTCGTTGCCGCCGGAGCGGGAACTGGCCGCGCGTCTGGGCGTCAGCCGTGACACCGTGCGGGAGGCCATCAAGTCCCTCGCCGAGGCGGGGTACCTGGTGTCGCGGCGGGGCCGCTACGGCGGGACCTTTCTGGCGAGCGAGATTCCGGCCCATACCGGTGACGGCACCCGGGTCAGCCGCGACGAGATCGACGACGCGTTGAAGCTGCGGGAGATCCTCGAATCCGGGGCCGCCAGGATGGCCGCGCTGCGGACGTTGACGGCCGGGGAGCGCGAAGAGCTGTGGTCGCGGTTGACCGACGTGCGGGCGGCCAAGCTGGAGGACTACCGGCGGTTGGACTCGCGGTTGCACCTGGCCATCGCCGAGGCGGCGGGAACACCGTCGCTGGTGTCTCTGGTGGCCGAGAACCGGATGCGGCTCAACACGCTGCTGGACCAGATCCCGTTGCTGGCCCGCAACATCGCCCACTCCGACGAACAGCACGAGGCGATCGTCATCGCCATCCTGGCCGGGGACGGTGATGCCGCGGCGGCCGCCATGCGTGCCCACGTCGCCGGGTCGGCCGCACTACTCCACGGATTCCTGGACTAGATTCGTCGCATGGCCACCGCGGGGGACGAGTCCCAGGTGAATGCGGCGTCGTCGGCGCTCGCGGATGTCGACATCGCCGGCTGGACGGTGCGCTTCGACCTGCTGTCGGATCCCAATCGGCTGGAGATCCTGCTCAGTCTGCATCGCGCACCGGGAATCTGCGTCGGCGACCTGGCCGCCGCCCTGGGGCGTTCGGAAAACGCCGTCTCCCAAGCACTGCGGGTGCTCCGCCAGCAGGGCTGGGTGACGTCCACACGGGTGGGGCGGCAGGCCAGCTACCGGCTGGAGGATCACACCGTGCACAACCTGTTGCACTGGATCGGCGCTGCCCACAGCTGAGGCCGCTGCATGAATATCTGAACAGGTGGACAGATAATTGTGCCGGGCCTAGGCTCGACCCGTGACCGTGACCTCCGTGGCGATGCACATGAGCGACGGGATCGTCAACGCTCCCGTCTCGCTGCTGTTCCTCGCCATTGCCGCAGGTGCGGTGGCCCTCTGCGCCTGGCGTGCCCGCGCCGAACTCGACGAGCGCACGGTGCCGCTGGCCGGCCTGGTGGCCGCCTTCATCTTCGCCGTACAGATGGTGAACTTCCCGATCCTGCCCGGAGTCAGCGGGCACCTGCTCGGCGGTGCGCTGGCCGCGATCCTGGTGGGCCCCTACACCGGTGCGCTGTGCATCGCGATCGTGCTGGTGGTGCAGTCGTTGCTGTTCGCCGACGGCGGGGTGACGGCTCTGGGCACCAACATCGTCAACATGGGCGTCGTCGGCGTCGCCGCCGGGTACGCGACCGCGGCCGCGCTGTACGCGGTGGTCAAGCGCCGCCACGGTGGGTCGGTACGCGTGCTGGGGACCATCTCCTTCATCGCCGCGCTGGTCGGAACCGTCTGCGCCGCAATGATGGTCGTGGTCGAGTATGCGATCGGCGGCGCCGGGCAGACCTCGTTGACGACGGTCGCGGGGTACCTGCTGGGCACCCACGTCCTCATCGGCATCGGTGAGGGGGTGATCACGGCATTGACCGTGACCGCCGTGGTGCGGGCCCGACCCGATCTGGTGTACCTGTTGCGTTCCAGCCGGGTGGACTCGACGGTGGCAGTGTGACCACCCGGACTTCGCAGAAACGCAGTTGGACGTTCTGGATCGGCTTCGTGGTCGTCACGCTGCTGATCGCGGGTGTGGTGTCGTATTTCGCCAGTTCGAGTCCGGACGGCCTGGATTCGGCCACCCTGCAGGGCTGCCAGGTGGTGGAAACCACCGACGGTGACGAGCTCACCGGCACCTGCATCGCCCAGGACGCCACCGAGCACCCGCTGGCGGACTCACCACTGGCCGATTACTCGGTTGGTGGCCAGGAGAATTCGGGCGGGTTCGCCGGCATCATCGGAGTCGTGGTCACCCTCGCCCTCGCCGGCGGTGCCTTCTGGGTGATCGCACGTAGCCGCAGTCCGAAGGGCTGAGCGGTGGGCGCGGGGCACGCGCACCCGCTCTACCGCGCCGGGCATTCGCCGCTGCACCGGCTGCCCGCCGAGGTCAAGGTCGTCTGCCTGGTGGTGTTCGTGCTCGCCGTGGTCGCCACCCCACGCGAAACATTCTGGCCCTACGGCGGTTACGCGCTGATCCTGCTGACGGTGTGGGGTATCGCCCGAATCCCGTTGCGGTGGATCCTGCCTCGCATGTTGATCGAGGTGCCGTTTGTGGTGCTGGCGGTGCTGCTGCCGTTCGCCGAAGGCGGCGAGCAGGTGACCGTGGCGGGCGTGGCGCTGTCGGTGCCCGGGCTGTGGGCCGCGTGGGGCATCGTCATCAAAGGCACCCTGGGGGTGGCCGCGTCGCTCACCGTCGCCGCCACCACCACGGCCCGCGAGTTGCCCCTGGCGCTGAGCCGGCTCGGAGTGCCCGCCTTGATGACCTCTGTGCTGCTGCTCATGATCCGCTACCTCGACCTGCTGTCGGCCGAGATCGGGCGGATGCGGATGGCGCGGATTTCCCGGGGTGATTCACCGCGGGCGCTGCACCAGATCGGTGCCATCGCCAAAGGTGTCGGCGCGCTGTTCCTGCGGTCCTATGAACGCGGGGAACGGGTGTATGTGGCCATGCTGTCGCGGGGCTTCGACGGCCGGATGCCGGAACTCGCCGGAGTGGCGGCGGTACCGCGGGCTTCGGCGGCGCAGTGGACCGCCGCGTTGGTGCCCGCCGCCGCAGGCGTACTGGTCGCCGCCTCGGCGTGGGTGCTGCGATGACGGCGCCCGCCGTGCGGGTCTCCGGCCTGTCCTACACCTATCCAGACGGCCAGGTGGCGTTGGACGGCGTTGAACTCAGCGTGGCCGCCGGCGAACGGGTGGCGCTGCTGGGCCCCAACGGTGCCGGTAAGACCACCCTGATGCTGCATCTCAACGGGGTGCTCACCGGTACGATCGGCACCGTCGAGATCTCGGGGATCACGTTGTCCCGCAAGACACTGCGCGATATCCGTCGCCGGGTGGGCCTGGTGTTCCAGGATCCCGACGATCAGCTGTTCATGCCGACCCTGGCCCAGGACGTCGCCTTCGGACCGGCGAACTTCGGTGTGCGCGGCGACGAGTTGGCCGACCGGGTACGGCGCGCGCTCGAGGTCGTGGCGATGACCGACCTCGCCGACCGCAGCCCCGCGCATCTGTCCGGCGGCCAGCGGCGGCGCGCCGCGCTGGCCGCGGTGCTTGCCTGTGAACCCGAGATCCTGGTGCTCGACGAACCGTCGGCCAATCTCGACCCGGTGGCGCGCCGCGAGCTGGCCGAGACGTTGCAGACGCTGAGCGCCACCATGCTGATCGTCACCCACGATCTGCCCTACGCCGCGCAACTGTGCGACCGGGTGGTGGTGATCGACCACGGCCGGGTGGTCGCCGACGGTGAAACCGGTGCGGTGCTGGGTGATGCCGCGCTGCTGGCCGCGCACCGGCTCGAGCTGCCCTGGGGATTCGACCTCGGGGCGGCGCTGGCCCGAAAAGGCTGGTAGCCCCTGTTGTTCAGTGACGCCGGGGCGGCGGCCAAGGCGGCTCACCGCACAGGGCCAGCAGCGCGTTCTCGATGAGCTCGGGCAGTGCCGGATGGATCCAGTACTGACCGCGCGCCATGTCCTGGCCGCCGAGGCCGAAGCTCATGGCCTGGATCAGCGGCTGGATCAGCGACGACGCCTGGTGGCCCATGATGTGCGCGCCCAGGATCTTGCCGCTGTCCTCCTCGACGATGATCTTGGCGATCCCGGTGGTGTCCTCCATGGCCCAGCCGTAAGCGACATCCCCGTAGTCCTGCACCTTGGACTTGACCTGGTAGCCGGCTGCCCTGGCCTCGTTCTCGGTCATGCCGACGGTGGCGATCTGGGGGTCGGTGAACACTGCCGACGGCACGAAGCGGTGGTCACTGGGCACCAGCCGGTCGGTGTCGTCCCAGTCTTCGAGTACGTTGTGGCGCACCACCCGGGCTTCGTGGTTGGCGACGTGCTTGAGCTGATACGGGGAGCTGATGTCGCCCAGGGCGAAAATGCCGCGGGCGGTGGTGCGCTGGTACTCGTCGACCTTGACCATCCCGTAGTCGTCGACCTCCACACCGGCGAGCTCGGCCGACAACTGATCGCCGTTGGGGATCCGCCCGGTGGCGACCAGGAGCGCGTCGGCCCGCAGTACCGACCCGTCGTCGAGGACGAGTTCGACCCCGGAGTCGCAGGGTCGGGACCCGGTGACGGTACGCCTGCTGTGGATCTCCCATTTCTTGGAGGCGACATCGGTGAACCGCTCACAGATGGTGTCGTCGCAGTGCGTCAGCATCGTCGAGCCGCGGATGACGATGGTGACGCGAGTGCCCAAAGACGAGAATACGTGCGCGAATTCGGCGGCGACGAACCCGCCGCCGACGATCACCAGATGCTCGGGCAACTCCGACATCCGCATGATGGTGTCGCTGGTGTAGAACTCGACACCGCAGTCGGCGATGGCAGGCGGCACCACCGCGCGGGCACCGGCGGCGATCACCACCTGATCGGAGGTGAACTCGTCGCCGGCCTCGGTGCGCAACAGGTAGCGGCCGTCGGCCTGGGTGGGGCCGAAGCGGGTGTGAGAGCCGAACACCGTCACATTCGGCGAGGAGCTGCGGTACCGCTCGCCGCCCTGGGCGATCGGATCGATGCGGCCGAAGACGCGCGAGACGATATCGCTCCAGCGCACCTTCTCGATGTGTGCGTCGATACCGAACCGGGCCGAATCACGAATGGTCGCAGCCACTTCGGCGGCATACACGAACATCTTCGTGGGAATGCAGCCGACGTTGAGGCAGGTGCCGCCGAAGGTGCCCTGCTCGCAGATCGCCACCTTCTTCGTGTCGTAGCGATCGTCGATGATGCTGTTGCCTGATCCGGTGCCGATGATCGTCAGGTCGAAATGGTCCACGAAGGTCAGTCCTGTCCGGTGGGGTTGGTGGTGCTGGCTTCGCGACGCGAGCTGCCGAGGTAGCGGTCCAGCCAGCCGTCGAGTTCGAGGTAGGCCTGGCTGCGAGGTGACGAAAGAGAAAGGAAGACATCATGTTTGGCGTCGGTAATCGGTGCCACCGTGGTGTGCGTGCCGCCGACGCACCCTGCCCACCGCGCGATCTGGCGCACATCGAGCACCGCGTCGCCCTGCTGGAAGGAGTCCGGATCGCCCGCTTCGGCGACGCTGTGGTCCGAGCGCAGGATCAGGTTGGGCACTCCGACGTCGAGGCCGCGGTGCAGGCGGGCGTGGCCGCGCCGGATGGCGTTGATCCAGCCGAATGTCACCGGGAAACCGCCCAGCGGTTTCCAGGTCAGGTCGTAGTCGAATTCGCCGGCGTAGTCGCGATGCAGCGTGGTGCCGTAACCGCCGGGTGTCGGCTTGCGCACCACGTGCTTCTTGCGCCACCGGCCCAGGCCGATCAAGGCCGCCGACGTCGGCAGGGTCCGCAGGATCGCCGGACCGTGCAGGTCCAGGAACGGACTGTTGAGCACCAGAGCGCCGATGCCCAGTGCGGCGCTGCGTCCCTGCCTGCGCAACCGGTCCAGCCACAGCGTGACGATCAACCCGCCGGCGGAGTGTCCATAGACACATACCGTGGCCCCCTCGGTCTCGCGGGCGATGATCGCCAGCGCCCGCTCGAGTTCGGTGTCGTAGCGCGACAGGTCGGTGGTGAAATGCGGCGTCTGCCCGTCGCGCCAGGACCGGCCGCACTTGTTCAGGTCCAGCGCGTAGAAGGCGAACCCGCGGCTGGTGAAGTGGTCGGCGAGTTCGGTGTTGAAGAAGTAGTCGGTGTAACCGTGTACGGCCAGCACCGCATGTGCCGCAGCACCCGTGTGGGCGGGGCGCACCAAGGTGGCGACGAGGTCGCCCTCACCGTGCGGGTCGGCGCCCAGCTCGATGGTTGTCTGTAGGTAGCCCGGCAACACGTCGGGATCCCATGCCGTCACCGGTTCACCATAGCCTCGCGGGTCACAATCGCAGCGCGGCCAACAGCTCCGTGGTGCGGGTGACGGTGGCAGGATCGCCGTACGGCAGGGCCACGAATTCGGTGACGCCGATCTCGGCGAACCTACGGAGTTGTCGTGCCACCTGCGCGTCGTCGCCGACGATGCTCACGTCACCGACTCCCGAGGCCCCCTCGGCGGCGAGCACGGCCCGGTAGGACGGCATGTCGCCGGTGTAGGAGTAGGCGGCTGACAGCGACTCCCGCGCCGCGTCCGCATCGTTGGTGACCACCACCGGTAGTCCGGCGATGACCTGGGGAGCGGCCCGTCCGGCCGCCGCCGCGGCTTTCGTGATGCGGGGAATGATGTTGTCTTCCAGGGTTTTCGGGCCGGTCCAGGTGGTCACCGTGCCGTCGCCCAGTTCGCCGGCGAGGTCGAGCATCCGTGGTCCCAGCGCTGCGAGCACCACCGGGGGAGCGCCCGCTCCGGGGAGGTCCACCTGCCCGACGGCGGTGAGCCGGCTGCCGTGATGGTCCATGGCGGCACCGGACATCGCCGGGATCAGGATCTCGAGGTATTCCCGCAGATAGGCCACAGGGCGCTCGTAAGGGTAACCGAGGGCCTCGATGTGGGACGGGTGGCCGACGCCGATCCCGAGTGTCAGTCGGCCACCCACGGCGGCATTGGTGGTCAGCGCCTGACGCGCCAGTGTCAGCGGGTGCTGGTGGTAGGCGATCGCGACCCCGGTCGCCAACTCGATCCGGGACGTGCGACTGCCGGCCAGCGCCAGCGTGGTCAGCGCGTCCCACGGGCTGGCGCCCGGGATCGCGGGCATCTGTGGCAGCCAAATCCGGCTGTATCCGGCACTCTCGGCTGCCACGATGTCATCGAGCAGGGCGTCGAGTCCTGCGGTGTCGCCGGACCCCGGCACGGCCATCGCGGTCAGGTGCATGATTTCTCCTGTCGGTGGACGTAGAATTCGGAGACTGTCTCCGGTCAATATATGGAGACTGTCTCCGTTTGTCGAGAGGGCGTGTCATGGTTGCGGTCGAAGCGCGGAGCAGCCGACCCATGCGGGCCGACGCCGTCCGCAACCGGCAGCGGGTGCTCGACGCGGCCAGGGTCGCCTTCGCCCAGTCCGGGGTGACGGCGTCGCTCGATGACATCTCGAGAGCCGCCGGAGTGGGCCCGGGAACGCTCTACCGGCACTTTCCCACCCGAGACCACCTGGTCCTGGCGGTGATCGACGAGGGGCTGTGGGAGATCGCGGCCCTCGGGGCGGAACTGCGTGACGACGACGACCCGGTGGCGGCCTTCCAGCGCTGGCTGGCCTCCTACGTCGCCCAGGGCGGCATGTTCGACGGCCTGGCCCGCACCCTGGTGACCCCGCCGGAGGCCGACAGCGACGGCAAGGACGCGTGCCGGGCGGCCAAGGCCGCGGGCGCCGACCTGATCACCTGTGCGGTCAACGCCGGGGAGTTCGGTGCCGACACGCACATCGACGACGTCCTCGACATGGCGGCGGCCATCGTCTGGGTGGGGGAGCAGCCGGATCGCGACCAGCGTCAGCAGGCCAGGCTGCTGCGGATCCTCGTCGACGGGCTGCGGATTCCGCACTCGCCGCGGTGACGACGGAGCAGGGCGAGGAAAATCACCTGACTCGCCGGATTGGGGCCGACCCTGGCGGGATAACCTGGGAACTGGTATCACCGCCGGCACCCGGCGGCCCGCCCAAGTGCGAAGGACGAACGAACTCGTGTCAGACGCCCAAGTAACCAGGACAGATGTCGTGCTCGTCGGGGCCGGAATCATGAGCGCCACCCTGGGTGCGTTGTTGCGGATCGTGGAGCCGAACTGGTCGATCACGCTGATCGAACGCCTCGACGGTGCCGCCGCCGAGAGCAGCGATCCTTGGAACAACGCCGGCACCGGTCACTCGGCGCTGTGTGAGCTCAACTACACCCCGGAGAAGTCGGACGGCACCATCGACATCACCAAGGCGGTGCACGTCAACGAGCAGTTCCAGGTGTCGCGGCAGTTCTGGGCCCACGCCGTCGACAACGGCGTGCTCACCGATGTCCGCAGCTTCCTCAACCCGGTGCCGCACGTCAGCTTCGTCGAAGGCGCCGAGCGCATCGAGTACCTGCGTAAGCGACGCGACGCGCTGGCCTCGAACCCGCTGTTCGCCACCACCGAGTTCATCGATGACGAGGCCGAGTTCGCCCGTCGCCTCCCGTTCATGGCCGCCAAGCGCGACTTCTCCACCCCGGTGGCCCTGAACTGGACCACCGACGGCACCGACATCGACTTCGGCTCGCTGGCCAAGCAGCTGATCGGTTACGGCGTGCGCAGCGGCACCACCGCGTTCTTCGGCCACGAGGTGCTCGACCTGTCCAAGGAGTCCGACGGCAGGTGGAACGTCAAGGTGCGCAACCGTCGTACCGGCGCCAAACGCACCATCAACACCAAGTTCATCTTCGTCGGCGCCGGTGGCGACGCCTTGCCGTTGCTGCAGAAGTCGGGCATCAGCGAAGCCAAGGGCTTCGGCGGGTTCCCGGTCGGCGGGCAGTTCCTCCGCACGGCCAATCCACTGGTCACCGCCGGGCACCGCGCCAAGGTGTACGGCTTCCCGCCGCTGGGTGCCCCGCCGATGTCGGCACCGCACCTCGACACCCGGATCATCAACGGCAAGCCGTGGTTGTTGTTCGGGCCGTTCGCGGGCTGGTCACCGAAGTTCCTCAAGCAGGGCAAGGTCACGGACCTGCCGTTCTCGGTCAAGCCGCACAACCTGACCTCGATGCTCGGCGTCGGTCTCACCCAGCTGAGCCTGGTGAAGTATCTGGTCAGCCAGCTCCGGCTCTCCGAGGCCGACCGGGTGGACGCGTTGCGCGACTTCGCGCCCAGCGCAGTCGATTCCGATTGGGATCTCACCCTGGCCGGTCAGCGCGTGCAGGTGATCAAGCCGGCCAAGGGAAAGGGCGGCACCCTGGAGTTCGGCACCACCGTGCTCGCGGCCGCCGACGGCAGCATCGCCGGACTGCTCGGCGCCTCGCCCGGTGCCTCGACGGCGGTCCCCGCGATGCTCGACGTGATGGAACGGTGCTTCGGTGACCGCTATCAGGCGTGGCAGCCCCGCCTCAAGGAGATGATCCCCTCGCTGGGCACCGAGCTGTCCCACGAACCGGAGTTGTTCGACGAGGTGTGGTCGTGGGGCACCAAGATCCTCGGGCTGGAATCGGGTACCGATGCCGGCGCGGCCGCACTGCAGGCCGGGGCCGACAAGTCGGTCTCCGCTGCCGACACCGAAGATCCCGAACCGGCAGGAGTCGCGTGACGGTTGCGCTGCGCCGCAGTTGGGCACAGGACCTCAACGCAGCAACGCTCTACGAACTGCTCAAACTGCGGGTCGAGGTCTTCGTTGTCGAACAGGCTTGTGCCTACCCGGAATTGGACGGCCGCGATCTACTGGCCGAAACCCGGCACTTCTGGCTGGAGGCACCCGACGGCGAGGTGATCGCCACCCTGCGCCTGATGGAGGAGCACGTCGGCGGGTCCAAGTCGTTCCGCCTCGGGCGGGTGTGCACCAAGCAGACCGCTCGCGGCCAGGGGCACACCACCCGGCTGCTGCAGGCGGCGCTGGCCGAGGTGGGCGATTACCGCTGCCGCATCGACGCGCAGACCTATCTGGTGGAGATGTACTCGGCGCACGGCTTCATCCGCGACGGTGACGAGTACGTCGACGACGGAATTCCCCATGTGCCGATGCTGCGGCCGGGTAGCCGCACCGAGGACCAGGCGTGACCTCACCGGTCTATCCGTTCACCGCGCTCGTCGGTCACGACCAGCTCAGACTGGCGCTGGTGCTGTGCGCCGTGCGACCCGACATCGGCGGCGTTCTCATCCGCGGCGAGAAGGGCACCGCGAAATCGACTGCGGTGCGGGGTCTGGCCGGCGTGCTGGGCGCCATCGACGGCGCCCGGTTGGTGGAACTGCCGATCGGTGCCACCGAGGACCGGGTGATCGGTTCGCTGGATCTGCAGAAAGTGCTGCGCGACGGGGAACACGCCTTCTCGCCGGGTCTGCTGGCCAAGGCGCACGGCGGCGTGCTGTACGTCGACGAGGTGAACCTGCTGCACGACCACCTGGTGGACGTGCTGCTGGACGCCGCGGCCATGGGCCGGGTGCACATCGAACGCGACGGTGTATCGCACTCGCACGAAGCACGTTTCGTCCTGATCGGGACCATGAACCCCGAAGAGGGGGAGCTGCGGCCGCAGCTGCTCGACCGCTTCGGCCTCACGGTCGACGTCCGCGCCTCGCGCGATGTCGACGTCCGCGTGGAGGTGATTCGCGCGCGGATGGCCTACGAAGCCGACCCGCACGGGTTCGCCGCCGGGTACGCCGAGGCCGACGCCGACATTGCCCGCCGGATCGCCGCAGCGCGGACGCGGGTGGCCGACGTAGTGTTGGGCGACAAGGAATTACGTGGAATCGCCGCGTTGTGCGCGGCGTTCGACGTCGACGGGATGCGCGCCGATCTGGTGGTGGCGCGCACCGCGGTGGCCCATGCCGCCTGGCGCGGTGCACCGGCCGTGGCCGAGGAAGACATTCGGGTGGCCGCCGAACTGGCGCTGCCACACCGCCGCCGCCGCGATCCGTTCGACGACCCCGGACTGGACCCGGGGGTCATCGACGACGCGCTGGCGGACGCCGCGCAGGACGGCCAGGACCCCGAGCCTGAGCCCGACCCCGATCCTCAGCCCGATCCCTCCGGTGGCGGAGCGCCGCAGCCGACCGATAGTGCTGCGCCGCAGAAGGACTCGAAATCGTCCGCGTCGCCGAAACCCAGCTCGCCACCGGCTCCGGTCTTCCGCACCAAGGCACTGCGGGTGCCCGGTATCGGCGAAGGCGCCCCTGGGCGGCGGTCGCGGGCCCGCAACCGCACGGGCGCGGTGGTCGGTGCCACCTCGGCCGAGGCCGACGGACACGGCATGCACCTGTTCGCGACGGTGCTGGCCGCGGCGCACCGACCTCGCAGCGCCGGACCCATCCGCCCCGGCGTCGACGATCTGCGCAAAGCGATCCGCGAAGGCCGTGAAGGCAACCTGGTGATCTTCGTCGTCGACGCATCCGGCTCCATGGCCGCGCGGGACCGGATGTCCGCCGTCAGCGGTGCCGCGCTGTCGCTGCTCCGTGACGCCTACCAGCGCCGCGACAAGGTCGCCGTCATCACCTTCCGGCAACGGGAGGCCGCTGTCGTGCTGCCCCCGACGGCGTCGGCCTACATCGCCTCGCGGCGGCTGCAGCAATTCGCGACCGGGGGCAAAACCCCACTGGCCGAGGGCCTTCTGGCCGCCCGTGATCTGGTGGCGCGCGAAAAGGTGCGCGACCGGGTGCGTCGGCCCCTGGTCGTGGTGCTCACCGACGGCCGGGCCACCGGGGGTCCCGACCCGCTCGGACGCGCCCGCACCGCGGCCGCGCGACTGGTCGCCGAGGGCGCATCGTCAGTGGTGATCGATTGTGAGACGTCCTATATCCGGCTCGGGCTCGCGGGGACTCTCGGCGGGCAACTCGGTGCGCAGGTGTTGCGGCTCGAGCAGTTGCGTGCCGAGACCCTCACCCAGGCCGTCCGCAGCGTCGCCTGAGCTCGCGGAAGGAGAACAGGTATGCCACAGGGCCGTCCAGCCGTAGTCCCCGACGACGGGCTCACCACCCGAGCCCGTCGCAACGCGCCCGTACTGGCGGTGCATACCGGGCCCGGCAAGGGGAAATCCACCGCCGCCTTCGGAATGGCATTGCGCGCGTGGAACTCCGGGCTCAGCGTGGCGGTGTTTCAGTTCGTCAAGAGCGCCAAGTGGAAAGTGGGCGAGGAGGCGGCGTTCCGTCAGCTCGGTGAACTCCACGACGCACACGGGGTGGGCGCCGCGGTGGAATGGCACAAGATGGGTGCGGGCTGGTCGTGGACGCGCAAATCCGGTGACGACGCCGATCATGCCGCGGCAGCCGCCGACGGCTGGACCGAGATCGCCCGCAGGCTGGCCGCCGATCAGCATGATTTTTATGTGCTCGACGAGTTCACCTACCCGCTGAAGTGGGGCTGGGTGGACACTGCCGAGGTGGTGGAAGTGCTGCGTAACCGGCCCGGCAGTCAGCATGTGGTGATCACCGGCCGTGATGCGCCTGCCGAGCTGATCGAGGCCGCCGATCTGGTGACGGAGATGACGAAGATCAAGCACCCCATGGACGCGGGCCGCAAGGGTCAGAAGGGTATCGAGTGGTGAGCGGCGCAGCGGTGGTCATCGCCGCGCCCGCTTCGGGAAGCGGGAAGACCACTGTCGCCACCGGGCTGATGGGGGCGCTGCGCGCCGCGGGGCATCAGGTGGCGCCGTTCAAGGTCGGGCCCGATTTCATCGATCCCGGCTACCACACCCTGGCCAGCGGCCGACCGGGTCGCAACCTCGATCCGGTGCTGGTGGGCGACCACCTGATCGGGCCGCTGTATGCCCACGGGCGGGCCGGCGCCGACATCGCCGTCATCGAAGGGGTGATGGGTCTCTTCGACGGCCGTATCGACCCCGCCGGCGCCGCGACCGGTCCGGCGACGGGATCCACCGCGCATGTCGCCGCGCTGTTGCGGGCACCGGTGGTGCTCGTGGTCGACGCCCGCGGCCAGGCGCACAGCATTGCCGCACTGCTGCACGGATTCTCCACGTTCGACCCGGGCACGCGCCTGGCCGGGGTGATCCTCAACCGGGTCGGGTCCTCACGCCACGAGCAGGTACTTCGGCAGGCCTGCGAAACCGTCGGCCTGCCGGTCCTCGGCGCCATTCCGCGCAGCGACGAACTCGCGGTGCCGTCGCGGCACCTCGGGCTGATCACCGCCGTCGAACACGGCGGCAGCGCCCGCGCCGCCGTCGACGCGATGACAACGCTGGTCGCCCGGCACGTCGATCTGGCCGCGGTCGAAGCGATCGCCGCCCAGGCGGCGGGGCAGACCTGGGCGCCGTGGCGACCCGCTGAGGTGATCGGCGAGCCGGTTGCCGGCGCCCCGATTGTGGCCGTCGCGGCCGGCCGCGCCTTCAGCTTCAGCTACGCCGAGCACGCGGAACTGCTGGCCGCCGCCGGTGCCGCCGTCGTGGAGTTCGATCCGCTGGTCGAATCGCTGCCGGCCGACACGGCCGCGGTGGTACTGCCCGGCGGTTTCCCCGAGGAGTATCTGGTGGAACTCTCGGGCAACGCGGTCTTGCGTGAGCAGATCCGCACGCTGGCGCAGCGGGGACCGGTGTACGCGGAGTGTGCGGGCTTGACCTATCTGATGTCCGATCTCGACGGCCACCCCATGTGCGGGGTGTTGCACGGCTCGGCCCGCTTCACCCCGCGGCTCACCCTCGGCTACCGAGATGCCGTCGCGGTCGCCGACTCGGCGCTGCACGCGGCGGGCGCCCGCGCGGTCGGTCATGAATTCCACCGCACCACAGTGGATTTCGCGTGTACGTATTCGCCGGCGTGGGCGTATCGACTGCCCGACGGCAGCACCCGGCGCGACGGCGCCGTACACGGCGGGGTGCACGCCTCCTATCTGCACACCCACCCCGCGACACATCCGGGGGCGGTGCGCCGTTTCGTCGCGCACGCCGCGGCAGGCCTCGTCGCGGCATCGGACTAAGCTCGCCGGGTGACCGAGAACGCCTACCTCGTCGGGCTCCGCCTGACCGGCAAGAAGGTTGTCGTCGTCGGTGGAGGATCCGTGGCTCAGCGCCGCCTGGGCCTGCTCGTCGACAGCGGCGCCGACGTCCACGTCATCACCCGCATCGCCACCCCGGCCGTCGAGGCCACGGCGGGCATCACTCTGCAACTGCGCGATTACCGCGACGGCGACCTCGCCGATGCCTGGTACGCCATTGCCGCCACCGACGACCCCGAGGTGAATGCCGCGATCGTCGACGAGGCCGATCGCCGCCGCATCTTCTGTGTGCGCGCCGACATCGCCGTCGAGGGCAGCGCCGTCACCCCGGCGACCTTCGACTACACCGGACTTTCGGTCGGAGTGCTCGCCGGCGGCGAACACCGCCGTTCGGCGTTCATCCGCTCGGCCATCCACGAGGCCTTGCAGAGCGGGGTGATCGCCAGCGAAGGCACGGCCGCCGACGGGCTGAAAGGTTCGGTGGCCCTCGTCGGTGGTGGGCCGGGCGATCCGGAGCTGATCACCGTCCGCGGCCGTCGACTGCTCGCACAGGCCGATGTCGTGGTCGCGGACCGGCTGGCGCCGCCGCAACTGCTGGCCGAACTGGCCCCGCACGTCGAGGTGATCGACGCCGCCAAGATCCCCTACGGCCGGGCGATGGCGCAGGAGGCCATCAACGACGTCCTGATCGACCGGGCGCGTGCCGGGAAGTTCGTGGTGCGGCTCAAAGGCGGCGACCCCTTTGTCTTCGCCCGCGGATATGAGGAAATCCTGGCATGCACCGCCGCCGGGATCCCGGTCACAGCGGTACCCGGGATCACCAGCGCCATCGCCGTGCCCGCGGCCGCCGGGGTCCCGGTGACCCACCGGGCGGTGAACCACGAGTTCGTCGTGGTCAGCGGCCACCTCGCCCCCGATCATCCCGACTCGCTGGTGAACTGGGGTGCCCTGGCGGCACTGTCCGGCACGCTCGTACTGCTGATGGCGGTCGAACGCATCGAGCTGTTCGCCAAGGTGCTACGCGATGGCGGTCGACCAGCGCAGACGCCGGTTCTGGTGGTGCAGCACGGCACCACATCAGCCGAGCGGATTGTGCGTGCCACGCTCGCCGATGTGGCCGAAGTGATTCGTGCGGACGGCATCCGTCCACCCGCGATCATCGTCATCGGCGACGTCGTCGGAGTGGGTGCGGGGCTGGTCAGAGGCCTCGCGGCAGGCGCGGCGCCCGAGCAGGCACCCGGACCCGGGGCGACCCCCGAGTAGGTTTCGTGACCTGCTCGAGCTTTAAACAACTCTTAAGATTACTGTAGAGTAGCCACCTATGACGGCTCTCAACGACGCCGAACGGGCACACGCGGAAGCACGCGCTGCTGGTTCGAACCGCGCGCTGCCGGTGAAAATGGAGACACCGTCGGTCCCAGGGGCGGGCAAGTTTCCCAGCTGGCTGCCGTCCAGACGCTTCCTCTATGCAGTCATCGCCATCGGCGGTATGCAGCTGCTGGCCACCATGGACAGCACCATCGCGATTGTCGCGCTGCCGCAGATCCAAGACGAGCTCGGTCTGTCCGATGCCGGCCGCAGCTGGGTGATCACCGCGTATGTCCTCACCTTCGGCGGCCTCATGCTGCTCGGCGGGCGGCTCGGCGACACCATCGGACGCAAACGCTCCTTCATCGTCGGCGTCGTGCTGTTCACCATTGCCTCGGTGCTCTGCGGTATCGCCTGGAACGAGGCCACGTTGGTGGTCGCCCGCCTGCTGCAGGGTGTGGGTGCGGCCATCGCCTCGCCGACCGGCCTGGCACTGGTCGCCACCACCTTCCCCAAGGGCCCGGCGCGCAATGCCGCCACGGCGGTCTTCGCGGCCATGACGGGCGTCGGCTCGGTGCTGGGACTCGTGGTGGGCGGCGCGCTCACCGAGGTCTCCTGGCGGCTGGCGTTCCTGGTGAATGTGCCGGTGGGCATCCTGGTGATCTACCTGGCGTACACCACCTTGCGCGAGACACACAAAGAGCGGATGAAGCTCGACGCCGCCGGTGCGCTGCTGGCGACCCTGGGCTGTACGGCCGCGGTGTTCGGCTTCACCCAAGGCCCTGAGAACGGCTGGCTGACCCCGCTCACCATGGCCTCCTTCGCCGTCGCGGCGCTGTCCTTCGTGGCGTTCGTCTTCGTCGAGCGCTCCGCCGAGAACCCGGTGGTTCCGTTCGACCTCTTCCGTGATCGCAACCGGGTGGCGACCTTCGCCGCGGTGTTCCTCGCCGGTGGTGTGATGTTCACGCTGACGGTCACCATCGGCCTGTACGTGCAGGACATCATGGGTTACAGCGCCCTCAAGGCCGGCATCGGCTTCATCCCGTTCGTCATCGCCCTGGGCATCGGCCTCGGTCTGTCCTCGCATCTGGTGTCGATCTTCCCGCCCCGGCTGCTCGTCATCGGTGGCGGCATCCTGGTGCTGGCCGCGATGATCTACGGGTCCACCCTCAACGGCGGGATCCCGTACTTCCCCAACCTGGTCATCCCGATCACCGTCGGCGGATTCGGCATCGGCATGATCGTGGTGCCGTTGACGGTGTCCGCCATTGCGGGAGTGGGCTTCGACCGCATCGGGCCGGTGTCGGCGATCGCGCTGATGCTGCAGAACCTGGGCGGCCCGGTGGTTCTCGCCGTCATCCAGGCCGTCATCACCTCACGCACCCTTTACCTGGGGGGCACCACCGGCCCGGTCAAGGACATGACCGAGGCCCAGCTCGGCGCGCTCGACGCCGGTTACAGCTACGGCCTGCTCTGGGTGGCCGCGGTCGCGGTCCTGGTGGGTGCCGCGGCACTGTTCATCGGCTACACCGCCAGCCAGGTGGCGCACGCTCAGGAAGTCAAAGACGCCATCGACGCCGGCGAGCTCTGACCCGCTAGGGATAGACGCCCGCCAGGAAGTCCCGTACCAGCGGGACCACGTCGTGCAGGTGGGTTTCCAGCAGCCAGTGACCGCCGTCGAAGAGGTGGATGCCGGCATCGGGCAGGTCGCGCAGGTAGGCCCGGGCGGACGGCGCGGGCATGTAGCCGTCGTTGGCGCCCCAGACGATCAGTGTCGGCGGTGACTGCTCGCGCAGGTAGGCCTGCTCGGCATCGAACCAGCCCAGGGTCGTCGGCTGGTCTTCCAGTAACCGGATCAGGTTGGCCACCCGTTCGGGCGTCGTCAACGCCCAGTGCAGGGTCCACAGGTCCGGACTGATGCGGTCGGCGAGTGCCGCGGGCAGCTCTCCGACGAACTCACTGCGGAACCCCTCCTCGGTCACGTGCTGGGCGATCGTGCGCCGCGACTGCGGACCCGGGTTGTTCCACGAGTCCTTGAGGAAGTCGTACTTCGGTCCGAACTCCTCGGCGTAGATGTCGCCGTTCTGGATCACCAGACCCGCAACCCGTTCGGGCGCCGACAGCGCCAGTTGCAAACCGAACTGGGAACCGTAGTCGTGCAGCCAGAGCACGTACCTCTGCAACCCGAGGGTGTCGGCGAAGCTGCGCAGGAAGCGGGCGTAGGCGTCGAAGGTGTAGCCGAAGTCCTCCGGCGGCGGTGTGGCGCTGTACCCGAAGCCCGGCAGGTCGGGGGCCACCAGGCGCCACCGGTCCCCGAGCGCAGGCAGCAGATTCCGGAAGGCATACGACGAGCACGGGTAGCCGTGGGGGAGAAGCACGGTGCCATACTCTCCGTCGCCGTCGGGGCCGGCCTCGCGGTAGAACGTGTTGATGCCGTCGACGCTCACCCGTCGGTGGCGTACGGGCGCAGGCGACGTGGGACTCGTCATGGTGAGATCGTTGCCGGCAGGCGGCCCCGCCAAACCCGTCAGATGCCCTCGCCGAACTGGGTTTGAGACGGCGTCGAGGTGGGTACCTGCAGATCAACGCCTGCCTTGTGCACCGCTCAGAGGTGCACGAGTTGATGGTGGCGGCGAAATCACATCGATGTCATTTGTCCACATCTGTGCACAACTCCTGTGGATAGCATCCCGCCTTCCGACTTCGGGTGTGTCGTCACACCCCGTGGGTAGGGTCTGATCCATGGCGGGGTCAGAGCGGGCGGTCGCGCCGCTGTCGGACAGCGTTCTCGGCGTCGCCATCATCGCGATCACCGGCATGGCCCTGATGTCGACACTCGACGGCACCATCGTCATCGTCGCGCTGCCGCAGATGCAGGCCGATCTCGACCTCTCCGACGCAGGCAAGAGCTGGGTCATCACCGCCTACGTCCTGGCGTTCGGTGGTCTGCTGCTGCTCGGTGGTCGCGTCGGCGACGCCATCGGGCACAAGCGGGCCTTCATCTCCGGTGTCGGCGTGTTCACCCTCGCCTCACTGGTCTGCGGCCTTGCCGACGACCAGTACACCTTGATCGTGGCGCGTGCGCTGCAGGGCATGGGCGCGGCGGTGGCAGCGCCCACCGGTCTCGCCCTGATCGCCACCACCTACGCCGTCGGGCATGCCCGCAACAAGGCCATGGCCGTCTCCGCTGCCATGCAGGCCTCCGGGTCGGTACTGGGGCTGGTGCTCGGCGGCGTCGCCACGCTGGCGTCGTGGCGGTGGGCATTTCTGATCAACGTCCCGATCGGCGTCGTGATCATCGTCATCGCCGTCTACCGCATCGCCGAGACCCGCCACGAACGACTCAAACTCGACATCACCGGCGCTCTGCTGGCCACCCTCGGCTGCACCGCGGCCGTGCTGTTGTTCACCCAGGGGCCGCCACGGGGCTGGCTCGATCCGTGGGTGATCGGGGCCGGGATCGCGTCCGCCGGGTTCTTCCTCGCGTTCGTCTTCGCCGAGCGGTCCGCCGAGAACCCGCTGGTGCCGTTCTCGGTCTTCGACAACCGCAACCGGGTCATGACCTTCATCGCCTACTTTCTCGGCGGCGGGGTGCTGCTCACGGTGACGGTGATGGTCGGTCTGCTGGCCCAGGACGTGCTCGGCTATTCGGCATTGCGGGCCGGAATCTGCTTCCTGCCGTTCGCCGCCGCGGTGGGCGTAGGCAACGTCCTGGCCACCAAACTGGCTCCCCGGATCGCTCCGCGCTGGCTGATCATCGGTGGCGGACTGTACGTCGTGGCGGCCATGCTGTACGGCTCCACGCTCGACCGCAGCATCCCGTACTTTCCCGATCTCTTCGGGGCGATCGTGGTGGGCGGCTTCGGGATCGGCGTCATCTCGGTGATCCTGCCGTTGTGCGCGGTGGCGCAGGTCGGCGCCAGCGAGATCGGCCCGGTGTCGGCGATCACCCTGATGGTGTGGAACCTCGGCGGACCGCTGGTGTTGGTGGTCGTCATGGCGGTGCAGACCTCCCGCACGCTGTATCTGGGCGGTACCACCGGCCCCGTCAAGGACATGACCTCCGCGCAGCTCGACGCGCTGGGGTACGGCTACACCTATTCACTGCTGTGGGTCGCCGCCATCGCCGTTCTGGTCGGCGTCGCGGCCTTCTGGATCGGTTTCTCGGCCCGCGACATCGCCCAGGCACAACACACCCGTGAGGCCGTGGAAGCAGGTGAGCTGTGACTCTGACCCGCCACGAGATCTCTCAGCTGGCCGACCCGCTGGGCTGGCGGTTGATCCTCGGTGTGTTGATCACCCACGTGCCGGTGTCGTCACTGACGGCGGCGGTCCACGTCGCCGGTGTCGCGGTGCACGCCGCAGGCGCTGACGGTGCCGGACACCTGACCGTCGACCTGCACGCCGACCGGGTGGTGTTGCGGCTGCACAGCCCGGCAGTCGGCGCGGTGACGGGTGTGGATCTGCGACTGGCGCCGCAGGTGAGTGCGGCAGTGGCCGAGCACGGCCTGCGTACCCAACCGGGTGATGCCACCGCGGTTCCGCAGGCCATGGAGATCGCGATCGACGCCATGGACATCCCTGCCATCAGGCCGTTCTGGCAGGCGGTCACCGGATATGTGGACGCGCCGGCTCCACCGGACCTGCCCGACAACGCGCTGCTGGATCCGTTGCGCCGGGGTCCGGCCATCTGGTTCCAGCAAATGGTGACGCCGCGTCCACAGCGCAACCGGATTCACCTCGACGTCGACATTCCGGTCGAGCTCGCCCGGACGCGCCTCGACGCCGCGCTGGCGGCGGGCGGCATCCTGCTCAGCGACGCCGCCGCTCCCGCGTTCTGGGTGCTCGCCGACGCCGAAGGCAACGAGGTGTGCCTCTGCACCTGGCAGGGTCGGGACTGAGTTGCAGGCTGGGTAGGCTGGCCCGCTGTGATCACCCGCATGTCCCAGCTGTTTCTGCGCACCCTCCGTGACGACCCGGCCGATGCCGAAGTCCCCAGCCACAAACTGCTGATCCGGGCCGGCTACGTGCGCCCGGTCGGCCCCGGTCTCTACAGCTGGCTGCCGCTGGGCCTGCGGGTGCTGCGCAAGATCGAGAACATCGTGCGCGACGAGATGGCCCAGATCGGCGGGCAGGAGATCCTGTTCCCGGCGCTGCTGCCCCGCGCGCCGTACGAGACCACCAGCCGCTGGACCGAATACGGCCCCAACCTGTTCCGGCTCAAGGACCGCAGGCAGAACGACTACCTGCTGGCGCCCACCCACGAAGAGATGTTCACGCTGACGGTCAAGGGCGAATACAGCTCGTACAAAGACTTTCCCGTGATCCTCTATCAAATCCAGAACAAATACCGTGATGAGGCTCGGCCCCGGGCAGGCATCCTGCGGGGTCGCGAATTCCTGATGAAGGACTCCTACTCCTTCGACGTCGACGACGACGGCCTCAAGAACGCCTACCACGCCCATCGTGAGGCCTACCAGAAGATTTTCGCCCGCCTCGACGTCAAATACGTGATCGTCTCGGCGGTCTCCGGCGCCATGGGCGGCAGCGCCTCCGAGGAGTTCCTGGCCGAAAGTGACGTGGGCGAGGACACCTACGTACGCTGCCTGGAATCGGGTTATGCGGCCAACGTGGAAGCCGTGATCACCCAGGTCCCGGCATCGTTGCCCATCGACGGGCTGCCCGCTGCCGTCGTTCATGACACCCCGGATGCGCCCACCATCGCGACGCTGGTCGACTGGGCCAACAGCGCCGAGCTGCCACAGTTCGCCGGCCGGGAGGTCACTGCCGCGGACACGCTGAAGAATGTGCTGCTCAAGACCCGCGTGCCGGGCGGGGAATGGGAGTTGCTGGCCGTCGGTGTCCCCGGCGACCGCGAAGTGGACGACAAACGCCTCGGCGCGGCGCTCGAGCCGGCCGAGTACGTCCTGCTCGGCGACGCCGATTTCGCCAAGAACCCGTTCCTGGTCAAGGGTTATGTGGGCCCGAAAGCTCTGCTGGACAACGGAGTTCGTTATCTTGTCGATCCACGCATCGTGGATGGCACGGCCTGGATCACCGGCGCCGATGAACACAACCGGCATGTGGTGGGGCTGGTGGCCGGCCGCGATTTCGTCGCCGACGGCACCATCGAGGCAGCCCAGGTCCGCGACGGGGATCCCTCGCCGGACGGGGCAGGTCCGCTGGTCTCGGCGCGCGGTATCGAGATCGGGCACATCTTCCAGCTGGGCCGCAAATACACCGACGCCTTCACCGCCGACGTCCTCGGCGAGAACGGCAAGCCGGTCCGGTTGACCATGGGCTCCTACGGCATCGGTGTCTCCCGGATGGTCGCGGTGATCGCCGAGCAGCAGCACGACGCCCTCGGCCTGCGCTGGCCGGCCTCGGTGGCCCCCTACGACGTCCATGTGGTGATCGCGAACAAGGACGCCGACGCCCGGACAGGCGCAGGGGAGCTGGCCGGCGACCTCGACCGGCTCGGGTTCGACGTGCTGTTCGACGATCGGACGGCCTCGCCGGGCGTGAAGTTCAAGGATGCCGAGTTGCTCGGGATGCCGTGGGTGGTGGTGGTCGGCCGCGGCTGGGCCAACGGTGTGGTGGAACTGCGTAACCGGTTCACCGGGGAGGCCCGCGAAGTGCCCGTCGACGCGGCAGCCACCGAGATCGCGGCGGCGCTGACCGGGTAGTTACTCGGGCCCGCCCGGAAAGGCGTCGGTGACGGGCCAGGTGCCCAGCAGGGTCTGCCAGCGCGCTGCCAACACCGCGCTCTGGCGCAGCGCGGCGACCGCGAATGTCCGGTCGTCCTCGGTGTCGGCCTGCTCGAGGACGGCCCGCCAGGCGACGGCGCTGTCCCGCTCCATCTGCACGGCCAGTTCGGCGGCTTCCGTCGGGTCATTCACCACGCTGGGTAGCAGATATCCGGGCGCGGCAGGCGGTGGTTCGACCGACTGGGCGTCCAGCATCGCGATGAGCGACTCCCGCCGCTCCCGGTGTTCGGAGATCGCGGCGGAGACCAGCCAGTTGTCGTCGGGGGTGGAGTGGGCGGAGACGATTCCGTACCCGTAGATGGTGGCGTGTTCGACTCCCAGCGCGTCGTAGAGGGCGCCGGCGCCGGGCGCCGACGGTCGCGACGGCTCAGCGGAGGTCGTGGGTTGCGGAGATGTCACGTCGTGGGCCCTGCCGCCGCGAGCGCCACGGTGTAGGCGGCGGTGCACGACGCCGCTACGGACCCCAGCAGGCCGGCCCGGTATCCCGATTCCTGTGCCGCCGACTCGGCGGCCCGGTCGGCAGCCGTGCGCAGTGCGGCCACGACCTCGGCGGCGGTGGGTGGGGGAGCCGGGGTGGTGGTGGCGCCCTGTTGCCCGGTCGGCGGTGCGGGCGACGAGGTGACTTCCGCGGTCGCCGGAACGAAGGTGCCCAGCGTCCTGGAGATCTCATCGGCGATGGCCTGCGCATGCCGGGCGCGCTCGCCGGCCACCTGCGTGAGCGCCGGGACGAGTGCGCGCGGCGCCGCCGGGACGGCAGCGCGGGCGAGTTCACTGTCGTTGTAGGCCAGAGCCAACTGCGCCCGGAGGTCGGTCACATCGGGTGGCGGTTCGCTGCCGCACGCCGTGACGGTGAGCGCCGCGAGTGCCAGACCCAGTGCGCCGCGACCTGCCCCGATCAGCACGTCACGCCTGCCGACAGCGCCGCGATCGGAGACGAGTGCGCTGCCCACAGCAACATCCTGCCACTCCCGCAGGTCCGCCCTGCACCGGCCTTTCTGGCTTCACCACGGTTTTCCTGGCGTATCGTTGTTGGCTGGTTCGCGGAAAACTGTGCACCACCGCGGAGTGACAAGACAACAACTCAAGATGAGGAGCTCGCCGTGACTGAGCGGTCAAATGGCCTGCCCTCACCACATCAGGTGATCGAGCTACTCGATGGTGAGTTCGGGCGGGCCGGGTACGAGATCGAGGACGTTCGACTCGATGCGGCCACCCGCCCGGCGCGGGTCGCGGTGATCGTCGACGGCGACACACCACTGACCCTCGACGCCGTCGCCGAGCTGTCCCGGATCGCCGCGGAGTTACTCGAGAAGCTGCCCGAGTCCACCGATCCCTATCTGCTGGAAGTCACCTCGCCCGGCGTGGATCGTCCGCTGAGCACCGAAAAGCAGTACCGGCGCGCCCACGGCCGCAAAGTGGAGCTCGACCTCGTCGACGGCGAGCAGGTCACCGGCAGGATCGCCGCTGTCTCGTCGCGCGACGGGGCCGGTGTGGTGCGGCTGGTGGTTGGCAATGGTGTCAAAGGCTCGGGCAAATGGTCGGTGCGCGAATTCGCGCTCAGTGATATTGCCAAAGCTGTTGTGCAAGTAGACTTTTCGCCGCCTAGCGCGCGGGAGTTGGAGATGGTCGGACAGGCTGGCGAAACTGCTGGAGCTGCCGGGACGGAGGCAGAAGCATGAACATCGATATGGCCGCGCTACATGCGATCGAGGTCGACCGCGGAATACCGGCGGGTGAGTTGCTCGACACCATCAAGTCGGCGTTGTTGACCGCCTACCGGCACACCGAAGGGCACTCGGCCGACGCCACCATCGACATCGACCGCAAGTCCGGCGAAGTCAAGGTGATGGCGCGCGAACACGACGACGAAGGTCTCGTGATCAGCGAATGGGATGACACGCCAGAAGGATTCGGCCGGGTCGCAGCCACCACCGCACGCCAGGTGATGCTGCAGCGCTTCCGCGACGCCGAGAACGAGAAGATCTACGGCGAGTTCGCCGCCCGCGAGGGCGATATCGTCGCCGGTGTCATCCAGCGGGACAATCGCGCCAACGCCCGCGGCGAAGTGGTACTGCGGATGGGCAGTGAGACCAAGTACTCCGAGGGCATCATCCCCGCGTCCGAACAGGTGCCGGGCGAACGGTATGAGCACGGCGACCGCCTGCGCTGCTTTGTCCTCGGTGTCACCCGCGGGGTCCGGGAACCGCAGATCCGGCTCTCCCGTACCCACCCGAACCTGGTGCGCAAGCTGTTCTCGCTCGAAGTGCCGGAGATCGCCGACGGATCCGTCGAGATCGTGGCCGTGGCCCGCGAGGCGGGGCATCGCTCCAAGATCGCCGTCACCTCGAAGTTGCCCGGGCTCAACGCGAAGGGCGCCTGCATCGGGCCCATGGGCCAACGGGTACGCAACGTGATGAGTGAACTGTCCGGCGAGAAGATCGACATCATCGACTACGACGAAGACCCCGCTCGCTTCGTGGCGCATGCGTTGTCGCCGGCGAAAGTGATCTCGGTGACCGTCATCGACGCCAGCACGCGGGCCGCCCGGGTGGTGGTGCCGGACTTCCAGCTCTCCCTGGCCATCGGCAAGGAGGGGCAGAACGCCAGGCTGGCCGCTCGCCTGACGGGCTGGCGCATCGATATCCGCAGCGATGTGGCGCCGTCGGGCGACGACGGAGCCGACCGTCCCCAGGGTCAGCGGCAGTCGCACGGAACGCCGCAGGACCGCTGATTTAGAACAGGGGCGTTGTGACGGTAGACTGAACCGTGATCCAGCGCGAGACTTCTGGAACCGACGCGCGGAAGCACCGGAGCACGAACGGACCGGTGCGCACATGTGTCGGGTGTCGGAAGCGAGAGTTGGCCGTCGTACTGCTTCGGGTAGTGGCGAGGTCGAACGGAAACGGTGAGCATGCCGTGGTCGTTGACACCGCCGGTAATCTTCCGGGGCGGGGTGCCTGGTTGCATCCTGACCCGCAGTGTTTACACGCAGCGATCCGGCGGCGAGCTTTCGCTCGAGCGTTGCGCATCACCGGTTCATCGGACACCTCCGAGGTGGACGAGTTCGTCAGCCAGGCGGACGCAGCAGAACCAACCCGGCTAGAGACAGGCAGCGAAGAACATGAGCACACCGTGAAGTCCCGATGACCATGCGTCATAGCTAAACCCGAGGCGCGGCGCCACACCACCGCTGTCGCCTCCAGACAGGAGATGTAGTGGCAGGTAAGGCCCGCGTGCACGAGTTGGCTAAGGAACTCGGTGTCACCAGTAAGCAAGTTCTCGCCCGATTGAGCGAACAGGGCGAGTTCGTCAAATCGGCGTCGTCGACGGTGGAAGCACCCGTCGCGCGACGCCTTCGTGAGTCATTGGGCGGCAGCAAGCCCGCCGCCGACAAGGGCGGCGCACCAGCGCCGGCCCCCGCCAAGAATGCAGGCAACGGCGCCGGCGGGGCATCGTCGTCGCCCGTCCCCGGGCCCCGCCCCAGCGCTCCCAAGCCGGCAGCGCCGGCCCCCGTGGCACCGCCGCCTCCGGTGGCAGCACCCACTCCGCCTCCGGCGCCCGCGGCGCCGCAGGCACCCGCGGCCAGCGCTACTCCGGCCGCTCCCGCTGCACCCGCTCCCGCGGCTCCGGCAGCTCCGGCGCCCGCATCCGCGGCCAGCCCCGGTGCACCGGCCGCCACACCCGGCCCTCGGCCCGGTCCGGCCCCGTCGGCCGGCCCCAAGCCCGGTGCGCCTCGCCCGCCGCGGGTCGGAAACAATCCCTTCTCCACCCAGCAACCGGTCGAACGTCCGGCACCGCGCCCGCAGGGTGCCCCGCCGCGTCCCGGTGGCGGCCCCCGTCCCGGTGGCCCGCCCCGTCCGGGTGGCGGCGCTTCACCAGGCAATATGCCTCCGCGTCCCGCAACGGGTGCGCCCGGTCGCGGTGGACCGCGTCCCGGCCCACGGCCCGGTGGCGGTCCGCGTCCGGCCGGCGCAGGCGGCGGCCCGGGTGCTCGTCCCGGTGGCGCAGGCGGCGGCGGTAACTACCGCGGCGGCGGCGCTCCCGGCGCAGGTGCAGGCGCAGGCGCCGGTGGCGCAGCGGCCGGTGGCTTCCGTGGTCGCCCCGGTGGCGGCGGCGGTGGCGGTCGTCCCGGCCAGCGCGGTGGCGCGGCCGGTGCATTCGGTCGTCCCGGCGGTGCGCCGCGGCGTGGCCGCAAGTCGAAGCGCGCAAAACGCGCCGAGTACGAGAGCATGCAGGCACCGGTCGTCGGTGGCGTGCGGTTGCCCCAGGGCAACGGCGAGACCATCCGGCTGGCCCGCGGCGCGTCCCTGGTGGACTTCGCCGACAAGATCGACGCCAACCCGGCCGCACTGGTCCAGGCGTTGTTCAACCTCGGCGAGATGGTGACTGCCACCCAGTCTGTGGGTGACGAGACCCTCGAGCTGCTCGGCGGCGAGATGAACTACGTCGTCCAGGTCGTCAGTCCCGAGGACGAAGACCGTGAGCTGCTGTCGTCGTTCGACCTCACCTATGGCGAGGACGAGGGCGGCGAGGACGATCTGGAGTTCCGTCCGCCGGTGGTCACCGTCATGGGTCACGTCGACCACGGCAAGACCCGACTGCTGGACACGATCCGTAACGCCACCGTCCGTGAGGGCGAGGCCGGCGGCATCACCCAGCACATCGGCGCTTACCAGGTCCTCACGGAGCTGGAAGGCAACGAGCGACTGGTCACCTTCATCGACACCCCGGGCCACGAGGCGTTCACCGCCATGCGTGCCCGTGGTGCGAAGGCCACCGATATCGCCATCCTGGTGGTCGCGGCCGACGACGGCGTGATGCCGCAGACGGTGGAGGCCATCAACCACGCGCAGGCAGCAGATGTGCCGATCGTGGTGGCGGTCAACAAGATCGACAAGGAAGGCGCGGATCCGCAGAAGATCCGGGCGCAGCTCACCGAGTACAACCTGGTGGCCGAGGAGTACGGCGGCGACACCATGTTCGTCGACATCTCCGCCAAACAGGGCACCAATATCGACGCCCTGCTGGAAGCGGTCCTGCTGACTGCCGACGCCTCGTTGGACCTGCGGGCCAACCCGGACATGGAAGCCCAGGGTGTGGCGATCGAAGCGCACCTGGACCGTGGCCGTGGACCTGTCGCCACCGTGCTCAT
>JBEVFK010000156.1:0-12450 GCA_040512325.1 Mycobacterium sp.
CCGCGGCCTTGCAGGGAGTGGGCGACGGCCAGTGCGGTGCTGCCGGAGTCCAGGATCAGAGTCTCGTTCGGGCCGATCAGGTCGGCCACGACATCGGCGATGTGGTTCTTCTGCTGCGCACCGTCGGCCATGCGGGTCGCGAACGACGGCTCGGTGTCCTTGCCCTGCACAGCGATAGCGCCGCCGACCACCCGGCGCAGCACCCCGAGTGCCTCGAGCGCCTCCACATCGCGGCGGATCGTCATCTCGGAGACCTCGAACTCGGCCGCCAGAGCGGTGTATCCCACCTCGTGGGCGGATCGCACCCGCTGCTCGATCCGATCCCTGCGAGTTTTCACATCCAAGGTCATCGCCTGACCCCTTGTGGAAAATTCACAGAAAGTTCTCCGTCTACCAGTGTTCTGACCAGGATTTTGCTGCTTCGGTGTGAATCTATAACAGCTTGGTGTGGAGTGCCCACATTTAGCGGCCAGTCGTTCATTTCTCCTGCACGAGCCGGTTAACTTGCGCCAATGCTGCATTTACGGGTCATCGCACCCGAGGGGCTTCGTGAACCGATTCTCGACGTCCTGCGCGGCGAGGTGGGGGTCGCGAACCTCCTGCTGCACAAGGGCGCGGCCATCGAACCCGCCGGCGACGAGATCACCGCCGACATCGCCAGGGAGTGTGCCAACGGCCTCATCAAGCAACTCAAGGAACTCGATGTCCAGCACTGCGGTGCGATCACCCTCGAGGTGCTCGACACCGTGCTGTCCACCCGGGCGCACAAGGCCGAGGACGCCGCCGACGGCGATCCCGCCGACGCGCTGGTCTGGGATGAACTCATCGGTCGGACCCGCGAGGAGTCCTCGCTGAGCGTCACGTTCCTGCTCTTCCTGACGCTGGCGTGTCTGCTCACGGCGATCGGTGTCGTCACCGATTCGACGGTCACGGTGGTGGGGGCCATGGTGCTGGGTCCCGAGTTCGGTCCGCTGGCGGCACTGTCGGTGGCGTTGGTACGCCGGCGGATGGACCTGGCGCGGCGCGCGGCACTGGCGCTGCTGGTCGGCTTCCCGCTCGCCATGGCGATCACCGCGGTCGCCACCATGGGCGCCGAGGCCTTCGGTTGGTTGACCGTGGACAGCGTGCACAACCTCGAAGAGGTGGATTTCATCTTCCAGGTGGGGCCGGTCTCTTTCGTGGTGGCGCTACTGGCCGGCGCGGCCGGAATGCTGTCACTGGTGTCGGCCAAGGCGACCGGTCTCGTCGGCGTCTTCATCTCGGTCTATACCGTGACCGCGGCCGGTTTCGCGGCGGTGGCGGCCACCCTCGGCGACTGGGATCTGGCCGCCAAATCCGCGCTCCAGCTGGTGGTCAACCTGGTGGGCATCGTGGTGGCCGGGGTGCTGGTGCTGATCCTGCGGCCCAATGTGACGCTGCTGCCGCACTCCTCCCGCAGTTAGCGACCCGGCCGTCGGGGGCGACCCAGCGGACACGCGGTGACCTCGCGCGATGCGCAGGGCTGCCGGTTGTGATGGGATCAACCGCTATGGGAATCAAAGTGGCGCTGGAGCACCGCACCACATACACCTTCGACCGACTCGTGGAGGTGCACCCCCATGTCGTCAGGTTGCGCCCCGCGCCCCACTCCCGGACGCCCATCGAGGCGTATTCGCTCGAGGTAGAGCCCGCTGATCACTTCATCAACTGGCAGCAGGACGCCTTCGGCAACTTCCTGGGCCGGCTCGTCTTCCCCAGCCGCACCCGCAAACTGAGCATCAACGTCGGACTCATCGCCGATCTGAAGGTGATCAACCCCTTCGACTTCTTCATCGAGGAATGGGCAGAGACCGTCCCGTTCTCTTACCCCAAAGCGCTGCTCGACGATCTCAAGCCGTATCTGCGCCCGGTGGACGAAGACTCCGAGGACTCCGGCCCCGGCGAGCTCGTCTCCGATTGGGTGCACGACTTCTCGGTCCGCCCCGGCACCCGCACCATCGACTTCCTGGTGGCCCTCAACCGCGCCGTCAACGGCGACGTGGGCTACAGCGTGCGGATGGAAGCCGGCGTGCAGACACCGGACTACACGCTGCGCACGGGCATCGGCTCGTGCCGGGACTCTGCCTGGCTGCTGGTGTCGATCCTGCGTCAGCTCGGCCTGGCCGCCCGGTTCGTCTCGGGTTATCTGGTGCAGCTGGCCTCCGACGTGCCTGCCCTCGACGGACCGTCCGGTCCGGCCGCCGATTTCACCGACCTGCACGCCTGGGCCGAGGTCTACATCCCCGGCGCAGGCTGGATCGGCCTGGACGCGACCTCGGGGCTGTTCGCCGGCGAAGGCCACATCCCGTTGTCGGCCACACCGCATCCGTCCTCGTCGGCGCCGATCACCGGCGCGACCGGCAAAGCCGAGACGGTGTTGGACTTCTCCAACACCGTCACCCGCGTGCACGAGGACCCGCGCGTCACGCTGCCGTACACCGACGCCGCGTGGGCGTCGATCATCGACCTCGGTGCCCGTGTCGATCGGCGCCTGGAAGACGCGGATGTGCGTCTGACCGTCGGCGGCGAACCGACCTTTGTCTCCATCGACAGTCAGGTCGCCCCGGAATGGACGGTCGAGGCCGACGGGCCCCACAAGCGGGAGCGGGCCTCCGTCCTGGCCGCCCGGCTGAAAAAGGTGTGGGCCCCCGGCGGGCTGGTCCAACGCAGCCAGGGCAAGTGGTACCCGGGCGAGCCGCTGCCGCGCTGGATGATCAACCTGTACTGGCGTAAAGACGGCGAACCGCTGTGGAGCGACGACACGTTGCTGGCCGACCCCTGGCCTGCCGACAAGATCGTCCCGCCGGCCCTGCCCGCCGACATCGGCGCGCAGCTGCTGGGCGTCATCGCCGACGGCCTGGGTCTGCCGGCCACGCAGGTCCGCGCCGCCTATGAAGACCCGCTGAGCCGGTTGGCCGCTGCGGTCCGGCTACCGGTCGGAGACCCGGTGGCCCCTGGTGACGACCTGGCGGCCGATTCCGCCGAAGGTCGCGACCAGCTGCTGGCCCGGCTCGACGAGTCGGTGGACGAGCCCGTGGCCTACGTACTGCCGCTGCACCGGCGCGACGATGACGACGGCTGGGCCAGCGCGGATTGGCAGCTGCGCCGCGGCCGCATCGTCCTGCTCGATGGCGATTCCCCGGCCGGGCTGCGGCTGCCGCTGAACTCGATCAACTGGAAACCGCCGCGCCCCACGTTCCCGGGTGACCCGTTGGTCCGGCGCGGTCCGCTGCGGGGTGCCGCGGCCGTCGCCGAACCCGTGGCCGACGCCGAATTGGATGAGTCCGACGACGCCCCGACCACCGCCATGGTCGCCGAGGTGCGGGACGGCCTGCTCTACGTCTTCTTGCCGCCGACGGACACCCTCGACGATTTTGTCGACGTGGTGGCCCGGCTGGAAGCCGCCGCCACCGCGGTGGGCGCCCCGGTGGTCATCGAAGGCTACGGACCGCCGTCGGACCCACGTCTGGAGGCGATGTCGGTGACCCCCGACCCCGGCGTCATCGAAGTCAACGTCGCACCCACCCGCAGCTTCGCCGAACAACGCGCTCAGCTCGAGACGCTCTACGCCGAAGCGCGGCAGGCCCGGCTGTCCACCGAGTCCTTCGACGTCGACGGCGGACACGGTGGCACCGGCGGTGGCAACCACATCACCCTCGGCGGCATCACTCCTGCCGAATCGCCGCTGCTGCGCCGGCCTGATCTGCTGGTCTCGCTGCTGACCTACTGGCAGCGGCATCCGTCGTTGTCGTACCTGTTCTCAGGGCGATTCGTCGGCACCACGTCGCAGGCGCCCCGGGTGGACGAGGGCCGGTCGGAGGCCCTCTACGAACTGGAGATCGCCTTCGCCGAGATCGCCCGGTTGACTCAGCCCGGCGGCAAGGAAACTGCCGCTCCGTGGGTCACCGACCGCGCCCTGCGGCATCTGCTCACCGACATCACCGGCAACACCCACCGCGCCGAGTTCTGCATCGACAAGCTCTACAGTCCCGACAGCCCACGCGGCCGGCTCGGGCTGCTGGAACTGCGCGGGTTCGAGATGCCCCCGCACTACCAGATGGCGATGGTGCAATCACTGCTGGTGCGCGCGCTGGTGTCCAGGTTCTGGAGCGAGCCGCTGCGCGCGCCGTTGATCCGGCACGGGGAGAACCTCCACGGCCGATATCTGTTGCCGCACTTCATCATCCATGACATCGCCGCGGTGGCCGCTGATCTTCGGGCCTACGGGATCAACTTCGACACCAGCTGGCTGGACCCGTTCACCGAGTTCCGGTTCCCCCGCATCGGCACGGCGGTCTTCGACGGTGTCGAGATCGAACTGCGCGGGGCGATCGAGCCGTGGAACACCCTCGGCGAGGAATCGACAGCCGGCGGCACTGCGCGCTATGTCGATTCCTCGGTGGAGCGCATCCAGGTCCGGCTCATCGGCGCCGACCGGCACCGCTACATCGTCACCTGCAACGGCTACCCGATACCGCTGTTGGCCACCGACAACTCCGATATCCAGGTCGGCGGGGTGCGCTACCGCGCCTGGCAGCCGCCGAGCGCGCTGCATCCGACCATCACCGTCGACGGCCCGCTGCGGTTCGAACTGATCGAGGTCGACTCGGCGATGTCCCGTGGTGGCTGCACCTACCACGTGGCCCATCCCGGCGGTCGGTCCTACGACTCGCCGCCGGTCAATGCCGTCGAAGCGGAATCCCGTCGCGGTCGGCGCTTCGAGGCGTCCGGTTTCACTCCCGGCAAGGTCGACATGTCCGATATCCGCGAGAAGCAGGCGCGGCAGTCCACCGACGTGGGCGCGCCGGGGATTCTCGATCTCCGTCGGGTGCGTACCGTGCTGCAGTGACGGGCGTGGACGCAGCTACGCCCGCGCCTGCAGTTGTCGAGGAACCGGGAGGCCAGGCGTTGTCATCACCGCTGCCTGCTTCCGGACCACCACGGGAGGGCATGGGGCGCGATCCCGATCGGCTGCTCGCCGGTTACCGCACCGCGCGTTCGCAGCAGGCGCTGTTCGACATCCGCGGGGGCCGCGGCGGTCTGGCCTCGGGGTATGACGAGTTCCTCGACGCCGCGGGCAATGTCCGCGAGACCTGGCGCGAGGTCGCGAAAGTCCTCGGCGAACGGGGCCGAGACGGCCTGGACCGACTGCGCACCGACGTGCGCGGGCTCGTCGACAACGACGGCATCACCTACATCCAGCTCGACAGCGACGGCGAAGCACTGTCCACCGACAGCGACGGCACCGCCGAACCCGGGCCGTGGAATCTCGACGCGCTCCCGCTGCTGATCTCGTCGGCGGACTGGGAGGTGCTCCAGGCCGGGCTCCTGCAGCGGTCCCGCCTGCTCGACGCGGTTCTGGCCGACCTCTACGGTGACCGGCGGGCCCTGACCAGTGGTGTGCTGCCGCCGGAACTGCTGTTCGCCAACCCCGGCTACGTCCGGGCCGCCCGCGGTATCGCAGCACCGGGCGGACATCAGTTGTTCCTGCACGGCTGCGACATCAGCCGGGCCGGCGCCGACGGTTTCGTGGTGAACGCCGACTGGACCCAGGCGCCGTCCGGCGCCGGGTACGCGCTGGCCGACCGCAGGGTGGTCGCGCACACCATTCCCGACCTCTACGAGCGGATCGCCCCGCGGCCCACCTCGCCGTTCGCCCAGGCGTTGCGGCTGTCGCTGATCGAAGCGGCCCCCGAGGCCGCCGAAGATCCCGTGGTGGTGGTGCTGAGCCCGGGTATCCACTCCGAGACCGCCTTCGACCAGGCGTACCTGGCGTCGCTGCTGGGTTTTCCGCTGGTCGAGAGCGCCGATCTGGTGGTCCGCGACGGCAAGGTCTGGATGCGGTCGCTCGGCACGCTCAAGCGCGTGGATGTGGTGCTTCGCCGCGTCGACGCCGAGTACGTCGATCCATTGGATCTGCGGGCCAGCTCGCGCCTCGGTGTGGTGGGCCTCGTCGAAGCGCAGCGCCGCGGGTCGGTGTCGGTGGTGAACGGCCTCGGCAGCGGCATCCTGGAAAGCCCCGGCATCATGCGGTTCCTGCCCGCTCTGGCCGAGTTCCTCGTCGGCGAGACACCGCTGCTGAACACCGCACCGATGTACTGGGCCGGGATCGCCAACGAACGTTCCCACCTGCTGGCCAACCTCGGCTCGTTGCTGATCAAGCCGACCACCGGCGGTGCCCCGATCGTCGGCCCGTCCCTGTCGGTCGCGCAACGGGAGGCGCTGGCGGCGCGGATCACCGCGGCCCCCTGGCAGTGGGTGGGCCAGGAACTGCCCCAGTTCTCGTCGGCCCCGACCGACCACTATCAGGGTGGGCTGTCGGCAGCCAGCGTCGGTATGCGGCTGTTCGCGGTGTCACAGCGGGGCGGTTATGCCCCCATGATCGGCGGCCTCGGGTATGTGCTGGCCCCTGGAATGGCGGCCTACAAGCTCAACAGTGTTGCCGCCAAAGATATCTGGGTGCTGCCGGCGACCAAGGCCGCGGCCGAGCGCACCGTCGGGCAGCCGCCGAGGCTGCCCACGGTCATCTCCAGCGGCACCAGGGCGGTCAGCTCGCCGCGCGTGCTCTCGGACCTGTTCTGGACCGGTCGCTACGCCGAGCGGGCCGAGCAGATGGCCCGGCTGCTCACCGTGACCCGCGAGCGCTACCACGAGTACCGGCACCGGCAGGACCTCGACGCCAGCGAATGTGTGCCCGTGTTGTTGACGGCGCTGGGAGCCATCACCGGCACCGACACCGGATCTGACGGCGACCGCGCCGAGATGATCGCCATCGCGCCGACGACACTGTGGATGCTCACTGCGGACCGTCGCAGGCCAGGTTCGCTGGCGCAATCGGTGGAACGTCTCGGGCTGGCCGCGCGGGCGGTGCGCGATCAGATGTCCAACGACACCTGGATGGTGCTGGCCACCGTGGACCGGGCGGTGCTGCACTCCTCCGACGCACCACCGGACTCCCAGCTGCGCGGGGACGCGGAGATGGCCTCGGCGCATGCCAAGACGCTGTCGGGGATGCTGGCCCTGTCCGGGGTGGCGGCCGAGTCGATGGTCCAGGACGTCGGCTGGACGATGATGGACATCGGCAAACGCATCGAACGGGGTCTGATGCTCTCGGCGCTGCTGCGCGCCACCATGACCGTGGCCCGCAGCCCGGAGGCGGAGCAGACCATCACCGAGGCCACCCTGGTGTCCTGTGAGTCGGCGATGATCTACCGGCGACGCAATCTGGGCCAGGTTAGTGTGGCCGCTGTGGCCGAACTGCTGCTGTTCGACGCCGAGAATCCGCGTTCGCTGGTCTACCAACTCGAACGGGTGCGGACCAATCTGCGGTCGCTGCCCGGCGCGTCGAGCTCGTCGCGGGTGGAGCGGCTGGTCGACGAGATCGGTTATCGGCTGCGGCGGCTCGATCCCGCCGACCTCGAGGATGTGACCCCCGAGGGCCGGCGCAACGAACTGGCCGAACTGCTCGACGGTGTGCAGAGCGGGTTGCGAGAGCTCGCCACCGTGATCACCGCGACGCAGTTGTCGCTGCCCGGCGGCATGCAGCCGCTGTGGGGACCCGACGAACGCCGGGTCATGCCGTGAGCCTTTTCCCCGACGGACCGGTGCCGGCGCTGCCCGCCACGGGTGCGCGTCGCTGCTACAAGATCACCCACCAGACGAAGTACCGGTACTCCGATGTGGTCACCAGTTCCTACGGCCGCGGCTTTCTCACGCCCCGCGAGTCGCCGCGGCAACACTGTCTGTCCTACGAGCTGGAGATCGACCCGGGCGCCGACGACAGTTCGGTCAGCCGCGACGGCTACGGCAACCTGTGCTCGTATTTCCATGTCACCGAACGCCATCGCGCCCTGAACGTGACCGCGCGCTCGGTGGTCGAGGTGTACGCACCCGCGCCCGAGTTGTACGCGGCCGGGGCCGCGACGCAGTCCTGGGAGCTGGCCCGTCCCACTGGACCCGAGGGTGCGCTGGCTGCGGAATTCACGCTCGACCTGATGACTCCTGAGATCACCGACGATGTGCGGGCCTACGCCGCGCCCAGCTTCCTCCCGGGGCGGCGGCTCATCGACGTGCTCACCGATCTCAGCGGCCGCATTTTCGAGGACTTCACCTACCGGTCGGGATCGACGACCGTGTCCACGAAGGTGGCCGAGGTGCTCGAAGAGCGGGAGGGCGTCTGCCAGGACTTCGCCCGGCTGGCGATCGCCTGCCTGCGGGCGAACGGCCTGGCGGCCAGTTACGTGTCGGGCTACCTGGCCACCGACCCGCCCCCGGGCAAGGAACGCATGGTCGGCGTCGACGCCACGCACGCCTGGGCGGCGGTGTGGACCCCGCAGGGCGACTGGCTGGGAATGGACCCGACCAATGATCAGATGATCGACGAGCGTTACATCGTGGTCGGTTGGGGTAGAGACTACGCGGATGTCCCGCCGCTTCGGGGCATCATCTACACCGATTCGGAAAGCAGTGTGATTGACGTGGCCGTAGACGTGGCTCCCTACACCAGTGGTGTTCTCCATGCGTGATTTCATTTGTCCCAACTGCGGACAGCGGCTGGCGTTCGAGAACTCGGTGTGCTTGTCCTGCAAGAGCCCGGTGGGCTTCTCGCTGCACGAGATGGCGTTCCTGGTCATCGCCTCGGGCGAGGAGAGCGAACACGGTGGCGCGGTCGACAGCAGCCAGTACCAACTGTGTGCCAATCTGTTTGCCGCCAAATGCAATTGGCTGGTGCCGGTGGAACCGGTACGCCGGCTGTGCACGTCGTGCGCGCTGACCCGGACCCGCCCCAACGACAGTGACACCGTGGCGATGGCCGCGTTCGCCGTCGCCGAGGGGGCCAAGCGCCGGCTGATCGTCGAACTCGTCGACCTCAAACTGCCGATCGTGGGCCGCGATGAGGACCCGCAGTTCGGGCTGGCGTTCGATCTGCTGTCGAGCGAATTCGAGAAGGTGTTCACCGGTCACGAAGACGGGCTCATCACCCTTGATCTCGCCGAGGGTGATGACGTGCACCGCGAGCAACTGCGCGTCTCCATGGACGAGCCGTATCGCACGGTGCTCGGGCACTTCCGGCACGAGATCGGTCATTACTACTACTACCGGCTCGTCGGTACCTCGCCGGCATACCTGGAGCGGGCAACCGAGCTGTTCGGTGACGCCGAGTCGTCCTACCAGGCTGCCCTCGACCGTCACTACAGCGAGGGTGCGCCTCCGGGCTGGGAGAAGAAGTACGTGTCGTCCTACGCGACGATGCATCCTGCCGAAGACTGGGCCGAGACGTTCGCCCACTACCTGCACATCCGGGACACCCTGGACACCGCCGCGGCCTTCAGCTTCGCTCCGGCCGCGGCCACGTTCGAGCGACGAGCCCTGGGGCCCAGCGGGTTCGACAGCATCATCGAGATGTGGCTGCCGTTGTCCTGGGCGCTGAACATGGTGAACCGGTCGATGGGCAAGGAAGATCTGTATCCGTTCGTGCTGCCCGCACCGGTGCTGGAGAAGATGCGGTTCATCCACACCGTCATCGACGAGGTGACGTCGGACCCGGCCAAACTCGCTGCCGCGGCAGGCGCGTAGCGAGCTCGACCGAGGGGCGGGCCGTCAGGGCTTCAAGATGACCTTGACGGCGCCGTCCTGCTTCTTCTGGAAGATCTCGTAGGCGTGCGGTGCCTCGTCGAGGGGCAGAGTGTGCGTGGCGAAGGTGTCGACGCCCAGGGGATCCTCGTCGGTGAGCAGCGGCATGATGTCGTCCACCCATTTCTTGACGTTGGCCTGGCCCATTCGCACCTGGAGCTGCTTGTCGAACATGGTGAGCAACGGCAACGGGTCCGCCATGCCGCCGTACACGCCGATCAACGAGATGGTGCCGCCGCGGCGCACGGCGTCGATCGCCGAATAGAGGGCTTCGAGCCGGTCGACGCCGGCCTTGCGCATCATCGGCTTGGCCACGGCATCGGGCAACAGCCCGGTCAGCTGCTGCACCGCTGTGGCCACCGGTGAACCGTGCGCTTCCATGCCCACGGCGTCGATCACCGAATCGGTGCCACGGCCCTGGGTGAGTTCACGCACCGCGTCGCCCACCGAGCCGTTGAGAGTGGTCAGGTCCAGGGTGCGGACTCCGCGGGCCTGCTGCCGGGCCAGCCGTTCCGGCACCCTGTCGACCGCGATCACCTCATAGCCTTTGTGTTGGGCGATGCGTGCCGCCATGTCGCCGATCGGCCCCAGGCCGAGCACGGTCACTGACCCGCCGTCGGGGATATTCGCGTACTCGACGGACTGCCAGGCGGTGGGAAGCACATCCGAGAGGAACACAAATCGCGAATCCGACGGTCCCTCGGGCACCTTGATGTGAGTGAATTGCGCCTGCGGGACCCGCAGGTACTGGGCTTGTCCGCCCGGCACCGCGCCGTAGAGCTCGGAGAATCCGAACAAGGCGGCTCCCATGCCCTGGTCGCGCACCTGGGTGGTCTCGCACTGGGTGTAGAGCTGCAGATCACACATGTAACAGCTGCCGCAGGACATCTGGAACGGAATCACCACCCGGTCGCCCACGGCCAGGTTGCTCACCCCGGAGCCCACTTCGGTCACCACACCCATGGGCTCGTGGCCGAGGATGTCGCCGGGTTTCATGAAGGCACCGAGCACCTCGTACAGGTGCAGGTCCGAGCCGCAGATGTTGGTCGACGTCACCTCGATGATGGCGTCGGTGCTTTCTCGGATCTGGGGGTCGGGGACCGTGTCGACGCGGACGTCACGCTTGCCGTGCCAGGTAACAGCTTTCATAAGCTCCGGCTACCCCGGCAGTTCCGGATGAAACGCGCCGGTTACAGCAGCTGAACCTCCCGGCCGGTCGCGTCGGCGAGGTGCTGCTCGCGCGCGTAGAGCATGCCGAACGTGAATCCGTTCTCGCCGTTGGTGGTGCCGGCGGCGGCACCCATCCGGCGTAACAGCTTGCGTGCCACCACAGTGTCCTGATGGTCGCCCAGGATCGTCTGGATATCTTTGTAGCGCTGGATGATCCGCTCTGTTCCGGTGCTGCCGGGGAGGTCGAGGTACAGCTCCGCCGCATAGCGGGCGCGCTTGGCGGCCTTGCGGGCACCGTGGAGCAGTTCGGCCCGCTGAGCGCCCTGCGCCTCGAGTGCGGTTGCCAGTTTGCGGTCGGCCTGGCGCGCGGCTTTGCGGGCCCACGTGCGCAGATTCTTCTCGGCGAGGCCCGCCCGTAGCGGGGGATCGGTGCGCCACCGGCTCAGCACCGCGAGGAGGCGCAGGTAGCGCTCGGAATCCATCGCCGCACTGACGACACCGCGCGCGGGCAGCTCGATGGCTTGGAGGTCAGACCGGATCCGTGCCCGCACCGGCCCGAGCACCAGTTCGTCGGGCAGCGCGTCCAGCGCCTCGGCGAACCGCTGCTGCTGTACCTGGCAGTCGCGGATCTCGCCCAGCAGTCCGGCGAACCACTTGAGCTCGTCGCCGAGATCGCCCACCGCTTCGGGGCGCAGTACCGGCGCGAACACCCGCAGCGTGCTGCGCAGGCGGCGCAGCCCGACCCGTGTGGCGTGGATCGGGTCCTGGCCCCGCCGGAGCCCGATGTCACCGGCGATGATGGCGTCGATCTGGGTGTTCAGGTAGGACGTGATCGCCTGCGCGGTCGGCGACTCCTCGGCGGCGACGGTCGCACCGGACAGGTGGGCCAGTTTCGAGGTGTACCGGGCGGGTTTTGCACCGGCCTTCTTCAGCAGCCGTTCGACGTGCTTGGTCTGGCGTTTGGCGGCCGGGTCCACCTCGACACCGATCTCACGCCAGGCCAGCAGCCGGTCACCGCTGGAGGCCCGCACCTCGTCCTCGGCGATCTCGGCGATCAGCTCATCGGACGTCGAGGCCTTGATCCGCTGCCGGCGCCGCACGGTGTGGATGGTGCCGATGTTGTGCAGCTGCTTGCCGCCGGTGACACCGGTCAGCAAACTCACTGCTTCGGCGGGTGGGAGGTCCGACAGCGGCCAGTACAGCTCGTCGGCTTCACCGCTGGGCAGTCGCAGCTGCCAGCCGGTGTCGTCGTCGCCGTCGCGGCGGCGCAGGAGAATCCCGTGGGTCTGCAGGGCGCTGTCGTCGGTGTCGTAGTAGGCGCTGACCGTGTCGATCGTGTCGTGCTCGATGCGGCTGCCTTCGGCGACACCGCTCAGGTCGGGTAGGACGAATTGTTGGTCGACGTCCCATTTCGTTTCGCGCTCAGTCAGTTCCAGCATCTGCCTGGAATGTCCCCGAGTGCGGGGTGTCAAACCTCGCCTGGAACTCGCTGGCAACGGTGTGGTGTGGCCGCCGAGGCGGGCTGAGAAGGGTTACCCGGGAGCGGTCGGGTCAAACGGGGGTGTCGTCGAGGTCACGATTGTGGCAGCAGCGGTGTGGCGCAATGAGGATCGCGCGGAGTGTTTTTAC
>JBEVFK010000157.1:0-14467 GCA_040512325.1 Mycobacterium sp.
CGGTGGCAAACCGCAGGGTGTAGTCGCCTGCGTCGAGTCGCTGCGGCCCGATCGAGCCGATGCGGCCGTCGGCGTCGGTGACACCATCGCCGATCTGCACCCCGCCCTGCTCGAGCGCCACCGCGATCCCGGCAGCTGCCCGACCCACGCTGGTGTCGAGCACATGTGTGCTCAGGGTTCCCACTGCAGTCGTCCTCTCATGGGGCAACTTCCTTGAATTTGGCAACATCTTCGAGTCGCAGGAGGGTGATTTCCTTGAGCGCGGAGACGGTTTCGGCTCGCTCGGTGCGGTCGTCGTTGCCCAGCCGGCGGTGCAGTTCGGCCAGGATCTCGCTGGAATTGCGGCCGGCGGCCCGGATCAGGAAGACCCGGCCGAACCGCTGCTCGTAAGCCCGGTTGCCGTCGGCCAGCGCGGCCATGACGTCGGCGTCGTCTGCCTCGACGTGGGCCTGTTCGGCGGCGGAGAACTCGGCGGTGTGCCCCGCGCCGGCCTGTTCCCCGATGCGGGGGTGGCCGCGCAGGGCAGCGGCGAGGTCGTCGTCGGTGAGCTCGGCGGCCGACGCCTCGGCCTGGGCGGCCAGCGCGGCGTAACTCGCATACGGCCGCCGCCCTGCCACCTCCGCGGCCCACCGCGGCACGCTCAGACACGTGAGCAGCCGTCGCTTGGCCTCCGCTGCGGGAAGTGTGTTGAATCCGTCGACGGCGATATCAACGCCGGTCATGTTCTGCCTCACTAGTTGTCGAGATGTCGGGTGCGGGCCGAGTGGATCGGGTTGGCCTCGGCCACCAGTTGGTCGAACCGGTAGGTGGCGATCTTCGCGATCTCGATCAAGGCCGCCGCGTGCTCCTGGGCGGTCGAATTGTTCAGCCGTTCCCAGCCGTGCCGCAGCAGCTGATCGATGTTGGCCTGATCGCGGACGGCCATGATCAGCGTGAACCCGAACCGTTCCCGGTAGGCCTGGGTCAGTGCCGCCAGCTCCTCGTGTTCCTGCTCGGCGAGCCGGGTCAGCCCGAGCACCGACTGATCGGAGATCGAGTCCTCGCCCGCCTCGCCGGTGGCCACCGACACCGCCCCCAGATCCGGATAGGAGGCGATGAGCTGGTCCTGTTCGTCCTGGTCCGCCGCGAACAGCGCCTCCTGGAAGGACCGGCGCAGGTCCTGGGTGTCGGTGAACGGCCGCCGGGCGTAGGCCCGCTGCACCACCCAGTCGGGACCCTGGAACAGTCCGGAGAAGGTGCGGACGAACTCCTCCGAGGACATGTCGTTGACCTCGGACAGCCGGACGATGCCTGCGCCGGGGGCCCCCGCCACTGCCGGGCCGCGGCCCTTGCCGACGTGGAAGAACACCAGGTTGAGCCCGATCGCGGTGATGCTGCCGAGAGTGATGCCGCTGCCCAGGATGATCTGGGCCCATTCCGGCACCGCCTTCGCCACGTCGGGCTGGGCGGTCACGTACATGGCCAGACCCACGCTGGTGGCCACGATGACGACGTTGCGGTGATCGTGGAAGTCCACCCGCGACAGCGTCTGGAAACCGACCACCGCCACCGTGGCGAACATCGCCAGGGCCGCGCCGCCGAGCACCGGATGCGGGATGCCCGCCACGATGGCCGCCGCCTTCGGCAGCAGTCCGAGGATGATCATGATCACCCCGGCCGCGGCCACCACATAACGACTCTTGATCCGGGTGAGCCGTACCAGGCCGACGTTCTCGGCAAAACAGGTGTACGGGAACGAGTTCAGGACACCGCCGAGAGTGGTGGCCAGGCCGTCGGCGCGCAGCGCGCGGGCGATGTCCTCACGCACGATCCGCTTCTCGACGATCTCACCGGTGGCGAACACGTCGCCGGTGGTCTCGACGGCGGTGATCAGCATGACCACGATCATCGAGACGATGGCGGCCGCCGCGAACTTGGGCCAGCCGAAATAGAACGGGGTGGTGACGCCGAACCAGGACGAGGTGACCACCGCGTCGAAGTGGGCGTCGCCCAGCGCCCAGGCCACCAGGGTGCCGACAACCAGGCCCACCAACACGGCGACCGTGGCCATGAAACCCCGGAACACCCGCTGGATCAGGACGATCAGGGCCAGCGTGCCCATGGCGTAGGCCAGGTTCTTGCCGCTGGTCGGGTCCAGCGTGGGCCCGGCCCCACCGGCCGCGTCCGCCGCCGCGACCGGCAGCAGGGCGATGCCGATGATGGTGATCACCGAACCGGTGACCACCGGCGGGAAGAACCGGATCAACCGGGAGAAGTACGAAGCGATCAGGAAGGTGAACAGCCCGGCCACGATCACCGCGCCGTAGATCACCAGCAGTCCGTCGGTGCCACCTCCCGCGGACAGCCCGATGGCGATCATGGGCGAGACGGCGGTGAAGGTGACACCTTGCAGCAGCGGCAGTCGCACGCCGATCTTCCAGAACCCGACGGACTGGATGATCGAGGCGATGCCGCAGGTGAACAGGTCGGCGTTGATCAGGTGGATCAACTGCTCGGTGGTGAGGCCGATCGAATTCGCCAGCAGGATCGGGACGATCACCGCGCCGGCGTAGAAAGCCAGCACGTGTTGAAAGCCGTAGACGACAAGCTTCGGGGCAGGCAGGATTTCGTCGACGGGGTGCTTGGCGGTCCGTGGTTTCTCGGCGGTGGCAGATCTGAATCTGGTCATGGGTTGCCGTCCTTCCGGCCTGAATGCGCCTGACCGCTGTCCTGGCGGCGCCGCACGATGATGGGGGGCTTCTGTTGGCCTTTCAGTTCGTCGTCGAGGGTGTCGCCGAGCTTGTCGCGTTCGGTTTCGGCCGCGGCCATCACCGAGGCCCCCGGTTTCTTGCCACCCTTGATCTCGTTGAACAGCACGTTGAGTACCACGGCGACGATCGCGGTGGCGCTGATGCCGGAGTGCATGATGACGCCGAGCCACTCCGGAAATGCCTCCCAGAACTCCGGTGCCGCAATAGGAATGATGCCCACGGCGATGGCGACGGAGACGATGATCATGTTGAGGTTGTCGTCGTAGTCGACCCGGGACAGTGTGCGGATGCCACTGGCGGCCACCGACCCGAACAGCACGATGCCCGCACCGCCCAGCACCGGATAGGGGATCGCAGCCACCACTGCGCCGACCACGGGCAGCAGACCGAGCAGCAGCAGCACCAGTCCGCCCATGGCCACCGCGTACCGGCTCTTGATCCCGGTCAGGGCGACCAGTCCGACGTTCTGGGCGAACGCGCTGGCGGGAAAGGTCCCGAACAGCGGGGCGACGGTGGTGGAGGCCATATCGGCGCGCAGGCCCGCGCCGACCCGCTTGGCGTCCACCTTGGTTCCGACGATCTCACCGATCGCGAGGATGTCGGCGGTGGTCTCGGTCATGATCACCAGGATCACGATGGTCATCGAAATGATCGCTCCCACTTCGAAAGTGGGCGCCCCGAAGTGCAGGATGGGCGGCAGCGCCAGGATGTCGGCATCACCGACCTTCGAAAAGTCGGCCTTGCCCGCCAGCGCGGCGATCACGGTGCCGGCCACCAGCCCGATCAGAATCGACAGCCGCGACAGCGTGCCCTGGAACAACCGGCTGATCACCAAGATGATGCACAGGGTCAGTCCGGCGTAACCGATGTTGCCCATCGAACCGAAGTCGGGGGCCTCGGAGTTGTTGCCCATGGCCCACCGGAAGGCCACCGGCATCAGGGAGAGCCCGATGACGGTGATGATGGTGCCGGTGACGACGGCCGGGAACAACCGCACCAGTTGAGCGAAGAACGACGACAGCACCAGGCCGATGAGCCCGGCGACGATGATGGCACCGAAGACCGGCTGCAAGCCGTCCTCGCTGGCAATCGCGACCATGGTGGACACACTGGCGAACGAGATGCCCTGGACGATGGGCAGCCTGCTGCCGATCGGTCCGATGCCGAGCGTCTGCAACAACGTGGCCAGACCGCTCACGAACAGCCCCGCCGTCACCAGCAAGGCCATGTCGCCGGGCGACAGACCGGCCGCGCCGCCGACGATCAGCGGTGGCGCGATCACGCCGCCGTACATCGTCAGGATGTGTTGTGTCCCATAGGCAAGAAGCTGCCCGAAGCCGTACATCTGGTCTTCGGGCCGGCCGCGGTACGCCGGATTTCCGCCGGCCCGTCTGCGCAGTTTCATGTCACGGCCCTCAGCAGAATCCGGGGGTGTTCAACCAGGCGTCACCGGGATCGGAGCCGCCTTCTCGCACCACCGAGGCCTCGATCAGCCCGTACGGCCGGTCAGCGGCGATGAACACCTCGTTGTTGTTCTCCACCCCGAACGGCGACAGATCGACGACGAAGTGGTGTTTGTTGGGGGCGGAGAACTTGACCTCCGCCACCTCGGGACGTGTCTCCAGCACCGCTTCGCCCATTTGATAGAGCGTCTGCTGCAGGGCCTCGGAGTATCTGTCGGCGAAGACCTCGAGCATGGTGCGCTTGATCTCGTCGTAGGTCTTGTTCCAGTCGTCGACCTCCGCGTGCTCGTAGCGCCACCGTGCGGTCAGCGAGGTGGCCATGATCCGGTCTTCGGTCTCCTGCAGGGTGGTGTACTTGTCCTTCAGGAAGCCCTTGAAGCCGGACCCCGTCGTTTTCAGGATGACCAGGTCCTGCACACCCGAGACCACCCAGACCCGGCGTTCGCCCGCGCTGTCGTCGGTGGTGACGACGGTGGTGCGGAATTCCGGGCCGCGCCGGACGAACGAGTGGTTGTGACCACCGGATCCGTCGACGTCGATGCGGTCCCAGGTGTACTCCTCGATGCCGATCCGGGACGCCGACGCTTTGGGGGTGGAATCCAATAGGTGGGCGCCGAGGGTGAGCCCGAACTGCTCCGGGGAGGTCACGCCCTTCTCCTTCGCGAAGGCAAACGCGGTGTTCTTCTGCGTATCGGTGGGCAGCACGTCGCCTTGATCCCCGGTGATGTGGGCCGCGGTGAAATCGCCCCGCAGCGAGGTCGACACGTTCAGGTCGCGGATGTCATGTCGGTCGGTATCGCGATACACGCGCACCACCCGGTTTTCGGCCTTGCCGTACTGGTTCGGTCCGAGTGCGATGCCCATTGCTGCTCCTTGCCCATTGTTCTTCGCATCGTGGACAACCGTCGTGCACCTGGGTGCAAACTAGGGTTTCAGATTCCGTATTGCGAAAGTAGGATTCCATTTACTTCTCATCGATGGTGAGCCAGCTCACACATCTTGTCAAGAAGGTCGTACCCAGAAGTTGGTTTGGACCGTCTATTCGGGTATTGACGTGACCCACGCCACAAGCGTAACCTCATCTTTCGTAAAGCAGAAGTAAGTTTCCGCAAAGCGGAATAGGAGGATTTGATGGGACATCCGCTGCGATACGAGGTCAACTGCTCGATTCTGTTCACCGAGTTTCCTTTGCTGGAACGCCCCGCTCGTGCGCAGAAAGCCGGTTTCGAGGGTGTCGAGTTCTGGTGGCCGTTCGCCGAAGCAGTACCGGCCGACAAGGACGTCGACGCCTTCATCACGGCGGTGCGCGACGCCGGCGTCGAGCTGGTGGGGCTGAACTTCTTCGCCGGCGACATGCCGGCCGGTGATCGCGGTCTGGTGTCCTGGCCGGGTCGCTCGGCGGAGTTCCGCGACAACATCGACGTCACCGTCGGCATCGGGGAGCAACTGGGCTGCCGAGCGTTCAACGCGCTGTACGGCAATCGGATCGAGGGTGCGTCGTCGCAGGAACAGGACGAGCTCGGTGCCGAGAACCTGGCGCTGGCCGCCAAGGGGGCCGCCCGGATCGGCGGCACCGTGCTCGTCGAGCCGGTCAGCGGGGCGGCGGCATACCCGGTCCTGACTGCGGCCGACGCTCTTGCCGTCATCAACCGCGCCGGTGCGCCGAACATCGGGCTGCTCGCTGATCTCTACCATCTGGCGGTCAACGGCGACGACGTCGACAAGGTCATCGCCGACCACACCGATCGAATCGCCCACGTGCAGATCGCCGACGCCCCCGGTCGTAACGAGCCGGGCACCGGTTCATTGCCGCTGATGCGACAGCTCGCCGACCTGTTGGCGGCCGGATACCACGGCTGGGTGGGCCTCGAATACAAACCCTCCGGCGCGTCCGCCGACAGCTTCGGCTGGATCGAAAGCCACTGAAATCCAAGGAGATTCACGCATGACCAACATTGCCTTCATCGGACTCGGCATCATGGGCAGCCCGATGGCGGTTCACCTCGCCAACGCCGGCCACCAGGTGGCCGGGTACAACCGCTCACCGGAGAAGGCCGCCCCGCTGATCGACGCGGGAGGCCGCGCAGCGACGTCGGTGGCCGACGCCGTCCATGACGCCGAGGTGGTCTGCCTGATGGTGCCGGACTCACCCGATGTGTCCGATGTGCTCACCGGCGAGAACGGGGTGTTCGACAACGCAAAGGAAGGCACACTCGTCATCGACTTCTCGAGTATCCGCCCCGACGTCACCACCCAGCTGGCCGAACAGGCCGCAACCAGGGGCCTGCGCCTGATCGACGCGCCGGTGTCGGGCGGCGAGGCGGGCGCGGTCAACGCGGCGCTGTCGATCATGGTCGGCGGCGCGGCCGACGACTTCGCGGCGGCCAAGCCGTACCTGGAGGTGGTGGGCAAGACCGTCGTTCACGTCGGCCCCAGCGGAGCAGGCCAAACGGTCAAGGCGGCCAACCAATTGATCGTCGCGGCGAACATCGAGGCACTGGCCGAGGCGGTGGTGTTCCTCGAGGCCTACGGCGTGGACACCGAGGCCGCCCTCGAGGTGCTCGGCGGCGGCCTGGCCGGGTCGAAGGTGCTGGATCAGAAGAAGCAGAACATGCTCGACCGGTCCTTCGAACCAGGGTTCCGCATCGCGCTGCACAACAAAGATCTCGGCATCGTCACCGCGGCCGCGCGGGAAGTGGGCGTGGCCCTGCCACTGGGCGCGATCGTCGCCCAACTGATGACCAGCGCGCTCGCCAACGGCGACGGCGCCCTCGACCACTCCGGCCTCCTGCGGGGAGTGGAGCGACTGAGCGGAAGGACTCGATCATGACGAAGATGCGTGCGGTGGACGCCGCGGTGCTGATCCTCGAAAAGGAGGGCGCCACGCAGGCTTTCGGCCTGCCCGGCGCGGCCATCAACCCGCTCTACAGCGCGATGCGGGCGCACGGCGGCATCAAGCACGTGCTCGCCCGCCACGTCGAGGCCGCCTCCCACATGGCCGAGGGTTACACCAGGGCCAAGGCGGGCAACATCGGCCTCTGTATCGGCACGTCCGGTCCGGCCGGCACCGACATGATCACCGGGCTGTACTCCGCGTCGGCCGACTCGATCCCGATCCTGTGCATCACCGGACAGGCGCCGGTGGCCAAACTGCACAAAGAGGACTTCCAGGCCATCAACATCTCCGACATCGCCAAGCCCGTCACCAAATGGTCTGTCACGGTGATGGAGTCGGCGCAAGTGCCCGGTACTTTCCAGAAGGCGTTCCAGGTGATGCGCGAGGGCCGCCCCGGCCCGGTGCTGATAGATCTGCCGATGGACGTGCAACTCGGGGAGATCGATTTCGACATCGACAGCTATGAGCCGCTGCCCGTGCCCAAGCCCGCGGCCACCCGGAAGCAGGCGGAGAAGGCGCTGGCCATGATGGCCACCGCACAGCGGCCGCTGATCGTCGCGGGCGGCGGAGTGGTCAACGCCGACGGCGCCGATCTGTTGGTGGCGTTCGCCGAGATCACCGGTATCCCCGTGGTTCCCACCCTGATGGGCTGGGGCACCATCCCCGACGACCATCCCCTGATGGCCGGGATGGTGGGGCTGCAGACCTCGCACCGCTACGGCAACGCGACCATGCTCGAATCGGACTTTGTGCTCGGCATCGGCAACCGCTGGGCCAACCGGCACACCGGCAGCGTGGGCACCTACACCAGTGGCCGCACGTTCGTGCACGTCGACATCGAGCCGACGCAGATCGGGCGGGTGTTCGCCCCCGACTACGCGATCGTCTCGGATGCCAGGGCGGCGCTGGAGGTGCTGATCGAGGTCGCCAAGGAGTGGTACGCCGAGGGCCGGCTGCCCGACCGCGGGGCGTGGGCCCAAGAATGCCGGGAACGCAAGCGAACCCTGTTGCGCAGAACCAACTTCGACAGCGTGCCGATCAAACCGCAGCGCGTGTACCAGGAGATGAACAAGGCGTTCGGACCCGACACCCGTTACGTCAGCACCATCGGTCTGTCCCAGATCCAGGCCGCTCAGCTGCTGCACGTCTACAAGCCCCGGCACTGGATCAACGCCGGGCAGGCCGGCCCGCTCGGCTGGACGGTGCCCGCCACCCTCGGGGTCGCGACCGCCGATCCGGAGGCCACCGTCGTGGCGTTGTCGGGTGACTACGATTTCCAGTTCCTCATCGAAGAGCTCGCGGTCGGCGCCCAGTTCAACATCGGCTACATCCACGTGGTGGTGAACAACTCCTACCTGGGCCTGATCCGGCAGTCGCAGCGGGGCTTCGACATGGATTACTGCGTGCAGCTGGCCTTCGACAACGTGAACAGTCCCGAGTTGGGTGGCTACGGCGTCGACCACGTGAAGGTGGCGGAAGGATTGGGCTGCAAGGCGATCCGCGTCACCGAACCCGACGGTCTGCTGCCTGCGCTCGAGCGTGCCAAGGAGCTGCTGAAAGAGCATCGGCTGCCGGTGGTGGTGGAGGTGATCCTCGAACGGGTCACCAATGTGTCCATGGGAACCGAGATCGACAGCGTCGTCGAGTTCGAGGAACTGGCGTTGACGGGCGCGGACGCCCCCACCGCGATCGCGCTCCTGGACTGACCTCCGCCGGATTGGAACGAAGATGCCTACCGTGCTGGTCGCCTCCGACAAGTTCAAGGGGTCAATCACCGCCGCGCAGGTCGCCGAGGCTGTCGCCGACGGGGTCCGCGGAGTGCGTCCGGATGCGCGGGTGGTGTCGGTCCCGGTGGCCGACGGCGGTGACGGCACGGTGGCGGCGGCGCTGTCCGCGGGATTCGAGTACGTGCCCGTGGTGGCGTCGGGTCCGACGGGCGAGCCGGTGCACACCGGGTACGCCCGCCGGGGGGACCTGGCTGTGGTGGAGATGGCCGATGTGGCCGGGCTCAGCCGGCTGCCCGGTGGCGATCTCGCACCCATGAGCGCGTCGAGTCGTGGTGTGGGGGAGGTGATGTCGGCGGCGATCGCGGCCGGTTGTGACGCGATAGTCCTGGGCATCGGCGGCTCGGCGAGTACCGACGGCGGCGCCGGGATCCTCGCCGGGCTCGGTGCGCAGCTGTTGGACGCCGACGGGGCGCCGGTGCCCGACGGCGGCGCCGGGCTCACCCGGATCGCGCGGGTGGAGCTCGCGGGGGTGCGGGCGCGGCTGGCTGGGGTGCGCGTCATCCTCGCCAGCGATGTCGACAACCCACTCACCGGGCCGAGAGGGGCGGCCGCGGTGTACGGGCCACAGAAGGGTGCGACGGCGGCACAGGTCCGTGAACTCGACGACGCGCTGGCGCAGTTCGCCGATGTGGTGGCCGCATCGACCGGCGCAGATCTACGCGAGCATCCCGGAGCCGGGGCTGCCGGCGGCACCGGGTTCGCCGCGCTCGCCGTCCTGGGCGCCGAGCTGCGACCCGGGGTCGAATTGGTGCTCGAACTCGTCGATTTCGCCGCGCGGCTCGCCGACGCCGATCTGGTGATCACCGGGGAAGGCGCCCTCGACGAGCAGACTCTGTACGGCAAGGCCCCGGCGGGCGTCGCGGCCGCCGCCGTGGCCGCGGGTATCCCGGTGGTCGCGGTCTGTGGCCGCAACTCACTGAGTGCCGAAGCACTGCGCGCCGCAGGCATTGTCGCGGCCTACGCCCTCACCGACCTCGAGCCCGATGTCGACAAGTGCATCGCCGAGCCCACCCCACTGCTGGTCCGCATCGGCCGGCTCATCGCCACCGACCATCTCCCACGAAAGCAGGGATCATGAGCGACACCACCATCATCGGGTCCGATGGCTTCGAGCCGAGCCCACGGCTGTACAACGACGACCTGGCGCCGGCTCGGGAGCGGACCTGGGGCACCTACAGCCTGTTCGCCATGTGGATGTCCGACGTGCACAGCATCGGCGGGTACACGTTTGCCGCCGGCCTGTTCTTCACCGGCCTCGTCGGCTGGCAGGTGTTCATCGCGTTGGTGCTGGGCATCACGGTGGTGTTCTTCCTGATGAACCTCACCGGCTTCGCCGGCCAGGCCACCGGGGTGCCGTTCCCGGTGATCGCCCGTATTTCGTTCGGTGTCTTCGGCGCCAATCTGGCGGCCCTGATCCGGGCGGTGATCGCCATCGCCTGGTACGGCATCCAGACCTGGCTGGCCTCGCAGGCCGTGGTGGTGCTCGCGATCGCGGCATGGCCCGGCGTCGCCGACCATCGGGGCGCGGACTTCCTGGGCCTCGACATGCTGGGGTGGGCCGCGTTCGCGGTGCTGTGGGTGTTGCAGCTGCTGGTCATCCGCCGCGGGATGGAGACGGTGCGCCGGTTCCAGGACTGGGCCGGTCCCGCCATCTGGGTGGTGATGTTCATCCTCGCCGTGTGGATCGTCGTCGAGGCGGGGTCGGACTTCTCGCTGAACCTCACCGACGATCAGAAGTCCGGCGGCGCCGCCGTCCAGGCCTTCTTCGTCGCATGCGCACTCACCATCACCTACTTCTCGACGCTGCTGCTGAACTTCTGCGATTTCTCCCGGTTCGCACCCGACCGGCGCACCGTCGTGCGGGGCAATTTCTGGGGTCTGCCAATCAATTTCATGGCCTTCGCTGTGGTGACGGTCGCGGTGACCGCAGGCAGCATCGCGGTGTTCGGGGAAGCGATCACCGACCCCGTCGAGATCGTCGCGCGGATCGACAACATCTGGGTCACGGTCATCGGTGCCATCACCTTCGTCATCGCCACCATCGGCATCAACGTCGTCGCCAATTTCGTGTCGGCGTCCTATGACCTGGCCAACGTCGCGCCCAAACACATCGACTTCCGTCGCGGCGGGTTGATCAGCGCCATCGTGGCGGTGCTGATCACGCCCTGGCACCTCTACAGCAGCCCCGAGGCCATCTTCTACTTCCTGGGCGGGCTCGGCGCGCTGCTGGGACCGCTGTTCGGGGTGATCTTCACCGACTACTTCCTGCTACGGCGGCAACAAGTTTCGATTGAGGAGCTCTACCTCGACGACCCGCGCAGCCGCTATTACTACAAGCGCGGCTGGAATCCCAGGGCGCTCATCGCCGGCACTGTCGCTGCAGTGTTCTCGTTGTTCGTCGCGCTGTACAAACCGTGGGAGGCGTGGTCGGCGTTCTCCTGGTTCGTCGGCGTCATCATCGCCGGGGTGCTCTATTACGCGATCTCCATCCGCGATTTCCGGCAGCCGGAACTGGCCACCCAACGTACCGAGGAGGCACAAGCATGACCGATCTCGATCTGGTGATCCGGGCGCCCCGCCTGATCAGCCCGGCGGGGGAGGTGGGCCGCGTCGTCGGCGTGAAAGACGGCACCATCGTCGCCATCGAACCGTTGCACTCGGACCTGGCTGCACGGGAGGTGATCGAACTCGCCGACGACGAAACGTTGATGCCCGGCGTCGTCGACTCGCACGTGCACGTCAACGACCCCGGCCGCACCGAGTGGGAGGGCTTCGCCAGCGCCACCAAGGCCGCGGCCGCAGGTGGGGTGACCACGCTGATCGACATGCCACTCAACAGCATTCCGCCCACCGTCGATCTGTCGGCGCTGGAGGTCAAGCGCAAGACCGCAGCAGGCCAGGCGCACATCGACGTCGGCTTCTGGGGCGGCGCCATCCCCGGCAATGTCGCCGACCTGCGGCCGCTGTACGACGCGGGTGTCTTCGGCTTCAAGTGCTTCCTGCTGCACTCCGGTGTCGACGAGTTCCCGCCGCTGGATCCCGATCAGCTCGAGGCGGCCATGCGGGAGATCGCCTCGTTCGACGGGTTGATGATCGTGCATGCCGAGGACACCCACGCCATCGAACACGCGCCCACCGCGCACGGCGAGACCTACACCAGGTTCCTGGCCTCGCGGCCCCGAGGCGCGGAGAACCTGGCTATCGCCCAAGTGATCGAGCTGTCCCGGTGGACCGGCTGCCGTGTGCACATCCTGCACGTGTCCAGCTCGGATGCGCTGCCGATGATCGCGAGCGCACGCCGCGACGGCGTCGTCATCACCGCCGAGACCTGCCCGCACTACCTGACCTTCGCGGCCGAGGAGATCCCGGACGGCGCAACCCAATTCAAGTGTTGCCCACCGATCCGGGAAGTCAGCAACCGGGAACTGTTGTGGCAGGGCCTCGGCGACGGGGTGATCGACCTGGTGGTCTCGGACCATTCGCCGTCCACCACGGACCTGAAATGCCTCGACATCGGTGACTTCGGGGTGGCGTGGGGCGGCATCTCCTCGCTGCAGCTGGGCCTGTCAGCGGTGTGGACCCAGGCGCGCAGGCGCGGCTTCAGCCTCGTCGACGTCTGCCGGTGGATGTGCCAGGGGCCGGCGCTGCAGACGGGCCTGCGCCGCAAGGGCCGCATCGACGTCGGGTACGACGCCGACTTCTGTGTTTTTGCACCCGACGACGCCTACGTGGTCGATGTGAACCGGCTCCATCACAAGAACGCCATCACCCCCTACGACGGCCGGCCGCTGGCCGGTCAGGTGCGCAGCACCTGGTTGCGGGGCACGAAGATCGATATCAACGACGAGCCGCAAGGCCGGCTCCTGACCAGAGGTGCAGCATGAACAACACCACACCGCAGTACTACGCGCCCACCGGTGGACTGCCTCCACAAACCCAGCTGACCACCGACCGTGCGGTGTTCACCGAGGCGTACGCGGTACTGCCCCGTGGAACGATGCGCGACATCGTCACCAGCTATCTGCCGTTCTGGGAAGGCACCCGATTGTGGGTGCTCGCCCGACCCCTGTCGGGCTTCGCAGAAACGTTCTCGCAGTACATCGTCGAGGTCTCGCCCGGCGGTGGCAGCGACCGACCCGAGCTCGATCCCGGCGCCGAAGGTGTGCTGTTCGTCGTCGAGGGTGGCTTCACCCTGGTGATCGGCGGCGACAAGCACGATCTGACGCCGGGCGGATACGCGTTCCTGCCACCGGGCTGCGACTGGAGCCTGCGCAACGACACGGTCGAGACGGCGCGGTTTCACTGGATCCGCAAGACCTACCAGCGCGTTGACGGCCTGGACGTACCGGAACCGTTCGTCACCAACGAAGTCCAGGTCGACGGCACCGAAATGCCGGGGACACACGGGAGCTGGACCACGCAGCGGTTCGCCGACCCCACCGACGTCCGCCACGACATGCACGTCAACATCGTCAACTTCGAACCCGGCGGGGCCATCCCGTTCCCGGAGACCCACGTCATGGAACACGGTCTCTACGTGCTCGAAGGCAAAGCGGTGTACCTGCTCAACAAGGACTGGGTGGAGGTGCAGGAGGGCGACTTCATGTGGTTGCGCGCCTTCTGCCCGCAGGCCTGCTACGCGGGCGGCCCGGGGCGGTTCCGGTACCTGCTCTACAAGGACGTGAACCGGCACGCGGCGCTGAGCCGGCAATTTGTCTGAGGCCGCGACAGCCGATTCTCGTCGGTGGGCTGATCTAGAATCGAACACATGTTCGATGAATTGGATGAAGCCGGGATCATCACCCGGATCGCTGAGCTGGAACGGCGCAAATCGGCCGACGCCGCCGAGCAGGCCCGCCTGGCGGTGGCCCTCGACACCGCACGCCGCACCGCCGAAGAAGCCGCCGGGATGGCGGCCCGGCGGCGGGGCCGCGGCGTGGGCTCAGAAATCGCCCTGGCCCGCCGCGACTCTCCGAACTGCGGCAACCGCCACCTCGGGTTCGCCAAAGCGCTGGTCCACGAGATGCCCCACACCCTGGCTGCCCTCGAGGCCGGGCAGCTCTCGGAGTGGCGGGCCACGCTGATCGTGCGGGAATCGGCCTGCCTCACCGTCGAGGACCGTCGCACCCTGGATGAGGAGATGTGCGCCGATCAGTTCGCCCTCGACGGACTCGGCGACGCGCGCATCGCTGCCGAGGCCAAGGCCATCGCCTACCGGTTGGATGCGCAGGCCGTGGTCGAGCGGGCCGCCAAGGCCGAGACCGAACGCACTGTGACCATCCGCCCGGCACCCGACACCATGACCTATGTGACCGCGCTGCTGCCGGTCGCCCAGGGCGTGTCGGTCTACGCGGCCCTCAAACGGGCCGCCGACACCACGTTCGACGGGCGCAGCCGCAACCAGGTCATGGCCGACACCCTCGTCGAACGCACCACCGGCCACCCCGCCACCGAACCCACCCCCCTCGCGGTGGGCCTGGTGCTGACCGACGACACTCTGCTCGGTGCCGGTCGTGAACCCGCCTGGATCACCGGGTATGGGCCCATCCCCGCCGCCGTCGCCCGCGGCAT
>JBEVFK010000158.1:0-26946 GCA_040512325.1 Mycobacterium sp.
TCGATGCGGCTCCGACTGGCCGTGATCGCCGCGATGGCGTCCTCAGCGATCACCACGGGGGCGTCGTCGCGTGATACTCGTACGACATCGTCGGCACTGACCGGACCGATTCCCACCACGACCGGAGTGCCTAGTTTGGATGCGGTCATTCGATGATTCTCCACCGTCGTCAACGGCCGCCTGGAAGATCGTCCCAGAAAGTGGTTAGCCTCAATCGGATGAGCGTCTCGCTGCGGTCGGGCATCCCACCGTTCTATGTGATGGACGTGTGGCTGGCCGCCGCCGAACGCCAGCGCACCCACGGTGATCTGGTGAACCTGTCCGCGGGCCAGCCCAGCGCGAAGGCACCGACGCCGGTGCGGGCCGCCGCCGCCGATGCCCTGGAGCATCACAACCTCGGTTACACGGTGGCGCTGGGCATTCCGCAGCTGCGCGAGGCGATCGCGACGTCCTACCTGGACCGGCACGGCATCGAGGTGGATCCCGACGCGGTGGTCATCACCACCGGGTCCACCGGCGGGTTCCTGTTGGCCTTCCTGTCCTGCTTCGACGTCGGCGACCGGGTGGCGGTGACCAGCCCCGGCTACCCCTGTTACCGCAACATCCTGTCCGCCCTTGGCTGCGAGGTGGTCGACATCCCGTGCGGCCCGGAAACCCGGTTCCAGCCGACTGCGCAGATGCTCGCCGCGATCGAGCCGCCACTGGACGGGGTGATCGTCGCCAGCCCGGCGAACCCGACCGGGACCGTGATCCCGCCGGAGGAGCTGGCCGCCATCGCACGGTGGTGCGCCGACACCGGGGTGCGCCTGATCAGCGACGAGGTGTACCACGGCCTGGTGTATCCCGGTGCACCGCAGACCAGTTGCGCCTGGTCCACGTCACGGGATGCCGTGGTGGTCAACAGCTTTTCCAAGTACTTCGCGATGACGGGGTGGCGGCTGGGCTGGCTGGTGGTGCCCAAATCCCTGCAACGGGCCGTGGACCGCCTGACCGGAAACTTCACCATCTGTCCGCCGGTGCTCTCGCAGCTCGCGGCGGTGGCGGCATTCGCCCCCGAGTCGATCGCCGAGTCCGACGGACATCTGCGCCACTACGGGGCCAACCGGGAGCTCCTGCGTAATGGCCTGCGCGACATCGGTATCGACCGGGTGGCCCCCACCGACGGGGCGTTCTACGCCTACGCCGACGTGTCCCATCTGACCGATGATTCGCTGGCGTTCTGCGCGACGCTGCTGGCCGAGACGGGCGTGGCGATCGCGCCCGGCATCGACTTCGACACCGCCCGAGGCGGGTCGTTCGTCCGGATGTCGTTCGCGGGCCCGTCCACCGATCTGAGCGAGGCCGTTGCCCGCATCGGCGGGTGGATTTCGGCGTGAGCCCTACCTGGCCGTCCAGCCGCCGTCCATCAGGTAGGACGAGCCGGTCACCATCCCGGCATCGGGCGAGGCGAGCCAACCCACCAGTGACGCAACCTCTTCCGGCTCCACCAGCCTCTTGATCGCGCTCTCGGTGAGCATGATCTTGCTCAATACCTCGTCTTCGCCGATACCGTGGGTACGCGCCTGATCGGCGATCTGTTTGGTCACCAGCGGGGTGCGCACATAACCGGGGTTGACGCAGTTGCTGGTGACACCGTGCGGACCGCCTTCCAACGCGGTGACCTTCGACAGCCCTTCGAGACCGTGCTTGGCGGTGACGTAGGCGACCTTGTACGCCGAGGCGCGCAACCCGTGCACCGACGAGACGTTGATGACACGGCCGAACTCCGCCTCGTACATGTGCGGCAACGCGGCGCGGATCAGCAGGAACGGCGCCTCGACCATGAGCGCCTGCAGGGTGCGGAACTTCGCAGGCTCGAAGTCCTGAATCGGGTTGATGCTCTGCACACCGGCGTTGTTGACCAGGATGTCGACCTCGAGTTCGAGATCCTCCAGGGCTTCGACATCCAGAAGGTCAACGGCCCAAGCCGTTCCGTCGACCTCGCCGGCCACCGCCTTGGCGGCCACGTCGTCGACATCAGCGACGGTGACCTTGGCGCCGCGCGCCGCGAGCTCACGGGCACAAGCTGCCCCGATTCCGCTGCCGCCGCCGGTGATCAGCGCCGTCTTGCCGGCCAGTGTGCTCATGCGAACGCCTTCGGCTCACCTTTGGAGGTTCCATCGGCAAGGTCTTCGGCATCAGCGATATCGAGCGATTTCAGGTCGATTCCGTTGGTCTCCCGGGCGAACACCACTGCCACCACCGTCACCAGACACGCCACCGCCAGGTAGATCGCGATGGGCACCGACGAGTCGTAGACATCCAACAGCTTCACCGCGATCAGCGGCGCCAGCGACCCGGCCACGATCGAGGTGACCTGATAGCCAAGGGAGACACCGGAATAACGCATCCGAGTGGGGAACATCTCGGCCATGATCGCCGGCTGCGGGGCGTACATCAGCGCGTGGATCATCAGTCCGATGGTGACCGCGGCGGTGACCACCACATAGTTACCGCTGTTCATCATGGGGAAGGCGAAGAACCCCCAGGTGGCGCCCAGGGCCGCGCCGGCGAAGGAGACGGGTCGACGGCCGAAGCGGTCGGCCATCTTCCCGACCAGGGGGACCACGGCGAAGTGCACGGCGTGCGCGAACAGCAGGTACCAGAGAATCGAGCTGGTGTCGGCACCCACCTGCACCTTCAAATACGTGATGGAGAACGTGACCACGAGGTAGTACATGATGTTCTCGCCGAAACGCAGTCCCATCGCGGTGAACACCCCACGCGGGTAGCGCTTGAGCACCTCGATGACGCTGAACGACGTGGCCTTGACCCGCTCCGCTTCTTGCTGCGCGGCAACGAAGATGGGCGCATCGGTCACTTTGGTGCGGATGTAGTAGCCGACGAGGACCACCACGGCCGACAGCCAGAACGCGACCCGCCAACCCCAGGACAAGAACGACGCATCCGACAGGGTGGTCGTCAGCACCAGCAGCACGATGGTGGCGAGCAGGTTGCCTGCAGGCACACCGGCCTGGGGCCAGCTGGCCCAGAATCCACGCTCCTTGTTCGGACTGTGTTCGGCAACCAGCAGGATGGCACCGCCCCACTCACCTCCGACCGCGAAGCCCTGGATGAAGCGCAGCAGCACCAGCAGCCCCGGTGCCCAGTAACCGATCTGCCCGAACGTCGGCAGACAGCCCATCAGGAAGGTGGCAGCGCCCACCAGCAGCAGGCTGAACTGGAGCAACTTCTTTCGGCCGTATTTGTCGCCGTAATGGCCGAACACCACCCCGCCCACCGGCCGGGCGATGAAGCCGACGGCGTAGGTGGCGAACGCCAGGAAGATGGCGTTCAGTTCACTGGTGGTCTCGGAGAAGAAGACCTTGCTGAACACCAGGGTTGCCGCAGTGCCGTAGAGGAAGAATTCGTACCACTCCACGACGGTGCCGGCCATCGAGGCCGCCACCACCCTGCGGAGATTGGTCGCTATCGGTTGACCTTTGTCTATCGGTTGGCTGTCTATCGGTTGGCTCATGCCGTCCTCTCACATGTGATACCCACCACAATTGCTCTTGAGTATTGACGCAGGCTCCACCCCTCCGCAATGACCAAAGCCGCAACAAGAGTCTGCAAAAATGCAGATATGCCTGGTATGCAGCGCGTCAGCGCCGACGATCTGCTGGTTTTGCTCGCGGTCGGGCGGTCAGGCCGCTACATCACCGCCGCCGACGAGCTCGGCCTCAACCACACCACCATCGCTCGCCGGATCGCCACGTTGGAACAGGCGATCGGGGGCCGCGTGTTGACCCGGGTCGCCGGCAGCTGGGAACTGACCGACCTCGGCCGTCAGGCCTTGTCGGCGGCCGAGGAGGTCGAATCGGCCATGCGGTCGTTGGCCACCCCCGACGGCACCGAAAGACCGCTGGAAGGTGTGGTGCGGATGTCGGCAACCGACGGCTTCAGCGCCTACGTGGCCGCACCGGCCGCCGCGGGAGTACAGCGTCGCCATCCCGGTGTCGTCGTAGAGATCGTGGCCACCACCCGACGCGCCACCCAGCAGCGCTCCGGCCTCGACATCGAAGTGGTGGTCGGGGAGCCGCAGGTGCACCGCGCCGAGGCCATCAGGCTCGGCGACTACCGCCTCGGTCTCTACGGCTCCACCACGTACCTCGCCGAACGCGGCACTCCACACACCACGGACGACCTGCGCCCACACCCCCTGGTGTACTTCATCGATTCCATGTTGCAGGTCGACGATCTCGATCTGGCGCGCGCCTTCGCCCCCTTCATGCGGGAATCCATCTCCTCCACCAACGTCTTTGTGCACATCGAAGCCACCCGGGCCGGTGCCGGGCTCGGGCTGCTCCCCTGTTTCATGGCCGACCGGCACGACGACCTGACCCGGGTGCTCACCGAAGACGTGGCCGTCCAGCTCAGCTACTGGCTGGTGGCACGGGCCGAGACGTTGCGCCGCCCCGAGGTCGGCGCCGTGGTGGACGCGATTCGTCACCGCGTCCTTGAACAACAAGACGCTCTGCTGGGTATGCCGTCGGCATGAAATACCTACGGACCGGATCAGGCCCACCGCTACTGCTGATACACGGCATCTCCAACCTGCACAACTGGGATCTCGTGGTCCCCGCGCTCGCCCGAGAACGCGACGTCATCGCCGTCGACCTCCCCGGTTTCGGGGACTCCCCTGCGCTCCCGGGCCCGGTGACCATCGCCTCCCTCACTGACGCCGTGCAGCAGTTCATCGCCGACCAGGGACTCCACGACGTCGATGTGGTCGGCAGCTCCATGGGCGCTCGGATGGCGTTGGAGATGGCCCGGCGCGGCCACGGCGGCGCAGTGGTGGCGCTGGACCCCGGCGGTTTCTGGTCAGAGGCGGCGGTCAAATTCTTCGGCGCCACCGTGGTGCCGTCAGTCGCGCTGGTGCGCCGCATCCAGCCGCTGCTACCGGCGTTGGTGAGCAATCCTGTGGGCCGCACCGCGCTGCTGGCGCAATTCTCGGCGAAGCCGTGGGCCCTCGACGCAGACCTGGTGCTGCAGGAACTGCGCAATTTTGCGCACTCACCGAGCATCCAGGACGCTCTGCACGCCCTGGTCCACGGCCCCAGACAGCAGGGCGCTCCCGCCGGATCGCTGCAGGCACCGGTCACGATCGGCTGGGGCCGCAAGGACCGGGTGACCTTTCCCGCCCAGGCGCAGCGCGCTGTGGAACTCTTTCCCGACGCCCGACTGCACTGGTTCGAGCACTGCGGCCACTTTCCGCACTGGGACCGCCCGGCGGAAACAGTGCGCCTGATCCTGGAGGCGACCGGCGCGCGCTGAGCCGAACAGTTGCGGCGACACCTTTTGCCTGGTGCAGTCTGTGTATGCCGCACTTCGACTCCGAGCACGGACGCATCTACTACCGGCACTGGGCGGCCACCGATCCACACGCGGTCGTGGTCTTCCTGCACGGCTTCGGCGAGAACACCTCGTTTTATCACCGGTACGGGTTCGCCCTCAACGCAGCGGGTATCGACCTGTGGGCGGTGGACCAGCTCGGCCACGGTCTGAGCCCGGGCGACCGTGGCGACTTCGGCACGATCGCCGACAGTGCAGGCCTGGCGGAGGAACTGACGAAGCTCGCCGAACAGGCGAACCCCGGTGTTCCACTTGTGCTGCAAGGCCATTCATTCGGTGCCGCGGTCGCACTCTCGGTGTTGCTCGCACATCCCGAGCGCTACGTTGCCGGCGTGCTCTCGGGTGCGCCGCTGGTGCCGATCCCGGGCTTGCTGGACGCTGACACCAGTTTCGAACTCGACCTGGCGTCGCTGTCGGCGGATCCGTTCTACCTCGATGCGCTGGAGAACGACCCGCTGGGTTTCGCCGACGCCGATGGCGCTGCCCTGGCGCGCGCCCTCGACACGATCTGGGACAGCCTCGGGGTGGACCTGCCCGATCTGGCGGTACCCACCCTGGCCGTCCACGGCTCCGTCGACGCCATCGCGCCGGTCGGGGCGGTGCGGGCCTACGCCGAGCAGATCGACAAGCTCGAGATCGTGGAATACCAGGGCGGACGCCACGACATCCTCAACGAGACCGTGCACCGCGACGTCGCCGCGGCGATCATCGCATTCATCGATGCCCACTCCGGCCCGGTGACGGCACGCTAGGCTCGCCCGATGTTCGTTCGTATCGCGGCGCTCGTCGGAGGTCTGGTGCTGGCCGGCGGGATGCTGGCAGCGCCCGCATCCGCAGAACCGATGCCGGGGTGTGAGCTCGAGTTGATGCTCATCTGCGGCATGCTGCCTGCCATGCCTGACCTCGACCACGACATCGACCTCACCAGCCAGCTTCCGCCTGCGGACGCACTGCCCGAGCCGCCGATGGCCAACATCTGCGAGATGGGTTGCATCTAAGCCCGACGCTTTAGCCCCGACGAGCGTGCGCAAACCACACAAATTCGGCGGCGTGTCGGGCGCGAACACGCACACTCGCGCTAAGAAGAAGTGACGCCCTGAGCCCTGAGCCCTACAGCCAGGTGTCGGGGGTGGTGGCGGTGATGAACGCCTCGAGGTCGTCACGCCATTGCGCCGGCGAATTCTTCTCCGGCTCGATACCGGTGTACTCACCGCGGTAGAACAGCAATGGCCGCGGCTTGACGCGGGGTACTTCCGAGAGCGAGTGCACAGCGCCGAACACGACGAAGTGATCGCCGCCGTCATGCACGGAGGCCACCGTGCAGTCGATATGGGCCAGCGAATGCTCGATCACCGGTGAGCCGAGTTTCGAGGGGTGCCAATCAATTCCGGCGAACTTGTCCGGTTCCTTCGAGCCGAACCGGGCTGAGACGTGCTTCTGCTTCTCGGTGAGCATGTTGACGCAGAAGCGCCCGCTGGCCTCGATGGCCTGCCAGGACCGCGAGACCTTCGTGGGGCAGAACAACACCAGCGGTGGGTCCAGCGACAACGCCGCAAAAGACTGGCAGGCGAAACCAACCGGCTTGTCGTCATGGGAGGTGGTGATGATGGTGATGCCGGTGCAGAACTGCCCGAGCACATGGCGGAATGTGCGCGGGTCGATCACTGCTTCGTTCGACATGAGCCCCTACTTGAAGCCGACGCTGAAATCGTGGCCCCACAGGCTGACCGCGGTGCTCTCGCGGGCCACCCAGCTGGTGTCCTCGACTTCGAGTCCTTCACAACCGAATTCGATATCGAAGCCGCCGGGGGTTTTCATGTAGAACGACAGCATCTTGTCGTTGACGTGGCGGCCCAGGGTGGCCGACATCTTCACCTTCTTGCGCAGCGCCCGATCCAGGCACAGACCGACGTCGTCGGCCTCGCCGACCTCGACCATCAAGTGCACTATGCCGCTGGGGGTTTCACCGGGCATGAAGGCGAGGCTGTGGTGCCGCGGGTTCACCCCGAGGAAGCGCAGCCACGCCGGCGCGCCGTCAGCCGGCCTGCCGACCAGTTGCGGAGGCAATTTCATCGAATCGCGGAGGAAGAACCCCAGCACATCGCGGTAGAAGTGCAGCGTCTCGGCGTCGTCGCGGGTGGTGAGCACGACGTGACCGAGGCCTTGCTCCTCGGTGACGAACTTGTGTCCGTACGGGCTGACGACTCGGCGGTGCTCCAGGGCCACGCCGTGAAAGACCTCCAGCGTGTTGCCCGAGGGGTCGTCGAAGACGATCATCTCGTCGACACGGCGATCGGCCAGTTCGGTGGCCGTGGCCTCCTTGTAGGGGGTGCCCGCCATGTCCAGTCGGGTCCGAATGTCCTGCAGCTCTGCGGCATTGGCGGTTTCCCAACCGGATTCCAGCAGGCGGTCATTCTCACCGGGAACGATGAGCAGCCGGGCGGGAAACTCGTCCATCCGCAGGTAGAGCGCGTCCTGCGTCGGCCCTTTGCCTTCGACCATGCCGAGAACCTTGAGCCCGTATTCGCGCCACGCCGAGATGTCGGTGGCTTCGATACGCAGATACCCGAGCGACTTGATGGTCATCGCTAACCTCCGAGGAAGTCGGTAGTGAGCTTGTTGAACTCGTCGAATTTCTCCAGCTGAGCCCAGTGTCCGCATTGCCCGAACACATGCAGCTGCGCACGTGGGATCTGCTTGAGCGCGACGAACGCGCCGTCAAGCGGGTTCACCCGATCTTCACGACCCCAGATGAGCAGCACCGGCTGACGCAACTTGTAGACCTCGCGCCACATCATGCCGAGTTCGAAGTCCGGCCCCGCGAACGACTTTCCCATGGCTTTGGTCGCCGCAATCGACTCGGGCTGGCTGGCGATGGCGAACCGCTCGTCGATCAGTTCTTCGGTGATCATCTTCTGGTCGAACACCATGATGCGCAGGAACTTCTCGATGTTTTCCCGGGTGGGGTCGACGGTGAACTTGCCGAGCAGCTTGACACCCTCGGTGGGGTCCGGTGCGAACAGGTTGACGCTCAGGCCGCCGGGGCCCATCAGCACCAGCCGGCCCGCCCGCTTGGGGTTGTCGAGCGCGAAGCGCACGGCGGTGCCACCACCCAGCGAGTTGCCCACCAGCGCAGCACGTTCGATGCCGAGATGGTCGAACAGGTTCAGCAGCGCGGTGGCGCTGTAGCGGTTGTACTGCTCGTGCTCGGTGTGCTTGTCAGAGTGGCCGTAGCCCGGCTGATCGACCGCCAGCACGTGAAACTTCTTGGCCAGCACCGGGATGTTGCGCCCGAAGTTCGACCAGCTGGACGCCCCGGGCCCACCGCCGTGCAGCAGCACGATGGTCTCGGAATTGCCCACGCCCGCTTCGTGATAGTGCAGCTTCATGTCCTCGCGGACCTGCGCGTACCGCGAGGTGGACTCGAAGGTGACTTCGGCCTGGGACTCGGTTTCCTGAATAAAGGATGTCATCATGGCCGTCAGATCAAACCATCGTGTCCGCAGGAGGCAGCCCGAAGGCGTCGTTGCCGAAGATCAGGTAGGCGCGCTCCGGCTCGTTGGCCGCGTGCACCCGACCCGCATGCGCATCGCGCCAGAACCGTTGCACCGGCTGGTCGAGGTTCAGCGCCGTGGCACCGGAGGCCTCGAACAGCAGATCGATCGAGGCGATGGCGCGCGCTGTCGCACGGACCTGGTCGCGTCGAGCGCGGGCGCGGAGCTCGAACGGAATCTCCTCACCCGCCTGCAGCAGTGCGTACTCATCGCCCACATTGCCGATGAGCTGGCGCCAGCCCGCGTCGATATCACTGGCGGCCTCGGCGATCCGGATCTTCGCAAACGGATCGTCCTTGCTCTTCTCACCTGCGAACGCCGCACGCACCCGCTTGCCCTGGTGCTCGACGTGCGCGTCGTAGGCGCCGTAGGCCATGCCCATGATCGGTGCGCTGATGGTGGTGGGATGCATGGTGCCCCACGGCATCTTGTACACCGGCGCGGTGTTGCGCTCGTACCCGCCCGCGGTGCCGTCGTTCATGGCTTTGTACGACAGGAAGCGGTGCCGGGGCACGAACACGTCCTTGACGACGACGGTGTTGCTACCGGTGCCCTTGAGGCCCACGACATTCCACACATCGTCGATGCGGTAGTCGCTGCGCGGGATGAGGAAGCTGCCGAAGTCCACCGGCCGGCCGTCCTTGATCACCGGACCGCCGAGGAAGGCCCAGGTGGCATGGTCACAACCGGACGACCACTGCCAGGCGCCACTGACCTTGTAACCACCGTCGACGACTTCGCCCGCGCCCATCGGGGCATACGACGAGGACACCCGCACCGTCGGGTCGTCGCCCCACACATCGTCTTGCGCCTGCTGATCGAACAGCGCCAGATGCCAGTTGTGCACGCCGATGATCGAACTGACCCAACCGGTGGACCCGCAGGCGCTCGCGATGCGCCGGACAGCTTCGTAGAACAACGTGGGGTCCGACTGCAGACCGCCCCACTGCTCGGGCTGCAGGAGTTTGAAGAACCCCACCTGGTCGAGTTCGTTGATCGTGTCGTCGGGGATGCGCCGAAGATCTTCTGCCGCCTGGGCCCGCTTGGCGATCAGGGGGAGCACATCGTTGATACCGGCCAGCACTGACTGCGCATCACGATGTTCAATGGTGGTCACTGCATTTCCTCCAAAGGGGTGCGGGACCCGTCAAGGCCTGGGTACAAGACTAGAACACGTTACGATTTGTGTCGAGAAGCGCCGACGTACAGCCGCTGGACCTGCGGAGGTGCATTTCTGTAACCTGTTCTAGTTATGGACCCCGGCGAGGAGGAGGGACGGTTGTGACGGACGAGCCGCTCGGCAGTCACGTACTGGAGCTCGAGATCGCCGACGTCGTCGCCGAGACCGACGACGCCAGGTCATTGGTGTTCCGCGTCCCCGATGGTGCTGACGTACCCGCTGACCGGTTGCGGTATGCGCCCGGGCAGTTCCTGACCCTGCGTGTGCCCAGTGATCGAACCGGCTCGGTGGCGCGCTGCTACTCCCTGTGCAGTTCGCCGCACACCGACGAGGCCCTGACGGTCACGGTCAAACGCACCGCCGACGGCTACGCGTCGAACTGGTTGTGCGAGCACGCACATGCCGGCATGAAGATCCACGTACTCGCGCCGTCGGGCACCTTCGTGCCCAAGGCACTCGACGGTGACTTCCTGCTGATCGCCGCCGGCAGCGGCATCACGCCGATGATGGCGATCTGCAAGTCGGTGCTCGCCGAGGGCAACGGCCAGGTGCGGTTGCTCTACGCCAATCGTGACGAGACTTCGGTGATCTTCGCCCAGGCACTCCGTGACCTGGTGGCCAAGTATCCGGATCGGCTCTCGGTGGTGCACTGGCTCGAATCCGTGCAGGGCCTGCCCAGCGCCGCCACGCTGGCCCGCCTGGCCGCTGCGCACACGTCGGGGCAGGCCTTCATCTGTGGCCCAGGCCCGTTCATGGCCGCCGCCCAGGAGGCGCTGCAGGCTCTCGAGATGCCCGACAAGCAGGTGCACGTCGAGGTGTTCCGGTCGCTGGACACCGATCCGTTCGAGACCGTGAAGATCGAGGAAGCGGCCGACGGGGACGAACCGCCGGCCACCGCCGTCGTCACGCTCGACGGCACCACCCACGAACTGAGTTGGCCGCGCAACGCCAAGTTGCTCGACGTGCTGCTCGACAAAGGCCTCGACGCCCCGTTCTCCTGCCGGGAAGGCCACTGCGGCGCCTGTGCGGTACTCAAGAAAAGCGGCGAGGTGATCATGGACATCAACGACGTCCTCGAGCCGTCGGATCTCGACGAAGGCCTGATCCTGGGCTGCCAGGCGTTGCCCGCGACGGATTCCGTCGAAGTGACCTACGACGAGTAGCGAGGCGGATACTTTCGTGCAGATGAAGCGGCTCTCAGCAGTGGCGGCGGCAGCGTTCTTGGCTGCGGGCCTGGCCAATCCGGCACCGGCGGCGGCCGCGTCCGATTCCGGGTTCACCACGTTCCCCGTCGACCCGGTCACCCAATTGGAGGTGCGGGTCAACGCCAACTGTGTGGCGGCCGACGGACGGTGCTACTGGGATACCCAGGCGAACCTGATGACTCCGGGCGGCCCCACCGGGTTCCCGCAGGAATTCTGGTCTCGTCAGACCATCACGCTGCGCAGCCTGGACCGGAGTGTGTGGCAGGAAGCCGCGTTCAGCGCACCGGCGGGCATGCCGCGCGAGACCAAGGGCTCCAACCACGACAACGTGCTGTCCAAGGGGTTCAAGTCGGTGGACAACTACGAGCTCTCGGTGACCTCATTCGGTGGCGGACCGATCGAACGTTTCCGTGTCGACGGCACGTCGGTGCCCACCGACTGGCGCTCCGGCCGACCGCGGGCCGGCGCGAGTTTCATCATCTGCACGCACATCCAGGTGGTCTACGGCGGGCACAACCTCACCTCGCCGGGGACCTGCAGCCAGACGACTCTGTCCTAGCGCGGCAGGCCCAACAGCCTCTCACCGGCCAGCGTCAGCAGAATCTGCTCGGTGCCGCCTGCGATCGTCAGGCAGCGGGTGTTCAGGAAGTACCGCACCTCGGGATTGTCGATGAGCCCACCGCCGGCCGTCAGTTCCATGACGCGCTCGGCCAACGCCTGCCGGTAACGCACCCCGACCAGCTTGCGCACACTGGACTGCGCGCCCGGATCCCGGCCGCCCACCGCCATTTCCGCGATCCGCTGATCCAGCAGCGAGCCGATCTGCGCGGCGACGATCAACTGGCCCAAGACGTCTAGTTCGGCCACATCGAGTTCGACGTCACCCACGGCGCGCAGCAGATCCTCCATGCCCTTGTCGAGCTTGCCACCGCCGCCCATCGCCACCCGTTCGTTGGCCAGCGTGGTGCGCGCCAACGGCCAGCCGCCGTCGACCGCTCCGACGACCAACTCATCGGGCACGAACACGTCGTCGAGGAACACCTCGTTGAACAGCGCCTCGCCGGTGATCTCGCGCAGCGGCCGGATCAGCAGACCGGTCGAGCTCATGTCGACGAGGAAGTAGGTGATGCCTTTGTGCTTCGGGGCATCGGGATTGGTGCGGGCCAGACACACCGCCCAGTTGGCCTTCTGCGCGTTGGACGTCCACACCTTCTGCCCCGTCAGCAGCCAACCGCCGTCAGCGCGAACAGCTTTCGTGCGCAACGCGGCCAGATCCGAGCCGGCGCCGGGTTCGGAGAACAACTGGCACCAGTACACCTCGCCGGACAGCGTGCCCGGGATGAAGCGGTCGATCTGCTCAGGGGTGCCGTGCTCGAGAATGGTGGGCGCCGCCCACCAGCCGATGGAGATGTCGGGACGATCGACCTTCGCCGCGGCGAGCTCCTCGTCGATCAGCAGCTGCACTGCCGGCGAGGCGTCCAGGCCGAACGGCTTGGGCCAGTGCGGGGCGTACAGACCGGCCTCGGCCAGCGCCGCCTGCCGCTGCTCCTCGGGCAGAGCAGCGATGCCGGCGATGTCCGACGCGATCGCCGCCCGCTGATCCTCCACCTCGCTCAGGTCGATCCCGAGGTTGCGGCGCAGCCCACCGATCGACAACTCGGCGACCCGCCGCGACCACGCTGCCCGCCCGCCGAGCAACTGCCCGATGGCGTAGGCCCGCCGGAAGTACAGGTGTGCGTCGTGCTCCCAGGTGAAGCCGATACCGCCGAGCACCTGGATGCAGTCCTTGGTGTTTCTGATCGCAGCGTCGATGCAGGTGGACGCGGCCACGGCTGCCGCCACGGACAACTGGCGGGGATCGGCGCCCGCGGCCGTCTCGGCGGCGGCGCGGGCGGCGTCCGATGCGGTGATGGCGGCCTGCTCCGAACGCAACAGCATCTCGGCGCACATGTGCTTGACGGCCTGGAAGCTGCCGATCGGCTTGCCGAACTGCTCGCGGACCTTGGCGTACTCCACCGCGGTGTTCAGCGTCCACCGGGCGATCCCGGCGGCCTCCGCGGCGAACACGGTGGCCACCAGATCACGGAAGTGCTGCTGCGGCACCGACAGTGCGGTCGCCGGAGCCGACGTGAACGTGACCCGGCCCAGCGGCCGGGAGAAGTCCGTCGGGGTCAGGTGTTCGACGTCGACGCCGTCGGCGGTCGCGTCCACCAGCAGCCACTGGTCGCCCGCAGGCAACAGCAGCAGCGCGGAGCTGTCGGCGCCGAGCACGAAGTCGGCCGAGCCGGACACGGTTCCCGCGTCGACACGAAGGTCAGCGGTCAGCGCCAACCCCGCGGCCCGCTCCCCTGACACCAGCGCCTCCAGCAGAGCTGCGTCCTCGACCACCAGTGTGGCCAGCGCGGTCGGCGCGACCGGCCCCGGCACCAACGCTGCGGCGGCCTCGTCGACCATGGCGCACAGGTCGGCGATCGAGCCGCCGGCGCCGCCGGACTCCTCGGCGACCGCCATGCCGAAGAGTCCCAATTCGGTCAACCCGGCGAAGACCGGGCGCCAGGCGTCCGGCTTGCCCTCTTCGACGGCACGGATCGCCGTGATGGCGCCGGAGCCTGCTCCCCAAGTGCGCACCAGTTCACGCGCAGCTAACAGTTCGGCAGCCTCGAGACCCACCCCAGCGCCAACAACTCCGGACACCGCACACTCCTCGATTTCGCGACAGAAGGCCGGTGCGGCCCACTAGAACGTGTTCTAATAGTGCCAGTGATCGACCGTCAAGTCGACTGCCGTCACAGCAGTACACAGATGTCCCACACAGACATCTGGGGGGCGCGGAGGTGAGAAATTCAGATCCGCGATGCGTATCGTTTCCATTCGATACGTGAGAAGAAGGAGCTGCCCGCCGCATGTCTCAGGCGCCTGTGCCAGCGCACACCCGGTCGACTGGAAAAGTCGCGGACCAGCGGTCCGCTGCACAACCGCGTGAGGTACTGACCGTGGCAGTACTCGCAGAGTCTGAGCTCGGCTCCGAAGCCCAGCGGGAACGCCGCAAACGCATCCTCGATGCCACCATGGCCATCGCCTCGAAGGGCGGCTACGAGGCCGTCCAGATGCGCGCCGTGGCTGACCGCGCCGATGTCGCCGTCGGCACGCTGTACCGCTACTTCCCGTCCAAGGTTCACCTGCTCGTTTCTGCTCTCGGCCGCGAATTCGAGCGCATCGACGCCAAGACCGACCGGACCACGGTGTCCGGCGGCACCCCGTACCAGCGGCTCAATTTCATGGTGAGCAAGCTGAACCGGGCGATGCAGCGCAATCCGCTGCTGACCGAGGCCATGACGCGGGCGTACGTCTTCGCCGACGCCTCGGCCGCCGGTGAGGTTGATCACGTGGAAAAGATCATCGACTCCATGTTCGCCAGGGCCATGGCCGACGGTGAGCCCAGCGAAGACCAGTTCCACATCGCCCGTGTCATCTCCGACGTGTGGCTGTCGAACCTGTTGGCCTGGTTGACGCGGCGGGCGTCGGCCACCGACGTGAGCAAACGCCTGGACCTCGCGGTCCGGCTGCTCTTGGGTCACGGGATGGACGACGGCCCTAAGGTCTGACGGGTGAGCCTTCCCGAGGACGTCATTGCCGCGCTGACCAGGGTGGCCCAGGTCCCCCGGTTGCTGGTCACCTCCGACTTCGACGGCACCCTGGCGCCCATCGTGAACCACCCTGCCGATGCACGCCCGCTGGCGAACGCGGCCGACGCGTTGCGCGCCCTCGCGGCGTTGCCTGCGACGTCGGCGGCTTTGATCTCCGGCCGTGCGCTCGCCGACCTGGCCGTGTTGTCCGGCCTGGGCGGGCCGGTACACCTGGTGGGCAGCCACGGAGCTGAATTCGACACCGGTTTCACCCACGAGATCGACACCGTGCTGCTGCAGACGATCTGCGACCAGCTGGCCGCCATCGCAGGTCGGTACCCGGGTGTCACCGTGGAGCCGAAGCCGGCCAGCGTCGCGCTGCATGTCCGCAACGCGGACCCTGGCGACGGTGCCACGGCGCTGGCCGCTGCCCGTGCGGCAGCGCCTGCGTGGAACGCGCAGCTGACCGAGGGCAAGGCGGTGCTGGAGTTCGCGGTGATCGTCACCGACAAGGGCGAAGCGCTCGACATCCTGCGCCACCGCGACGAGGCGTCCGCGGTGGTGTTCTTCGGTGACGACGTCACCGACGAGAAGGCGTTCCGGCGGCTGCACGGCGACGACATCGGCGTGAAGGTCGGGCCCGGGGAAACCGAAGCGGCGTACCGGATTTCGTCGCCGGAGGACGTCGCCGCCGCGCTGGAGTTCCTGGTGACCGCACGCCGGGGTTGAAGATCAGCCCGGCGGTCCGGCGGTGCGTCCACGGATCAGCTCGGTGGGCAGCACATCGACCACCGGCAGCCCGTCGCGCGGCGGGCTGTGTAGCAATGCTCCTGCGCGCCTGCCCTTTTCGAAGCTGGGCTGGGACACCGTGGCCAGCCCCCGCTTGATCGCCTCGGGAATGCCGTCGAACCCGGTGACGGTGACCTGCCCCGGTACGTAGATGCCCCGGGCCCGCAGGTGGTCCATCGCCGAGACGGCCAACACGTCCGCCGTGCACATCAGCGCGGTGATGCGCGGGTTGGCCTGCAGCGCCAGTTCGGCGGCCGTGCCGCCTGAGGTGGGTTCGTGTTCGAAGCTCTCCACGATGGTCAGCCCGCCGGCATCGAGCCCGGCCGCGGACATCGCGTCCGTGACACCGCCGATCCGCTCCGTCTGCACCTGAAACTGGCTGGCCGCCAGTCGTTCCGGAGTGACCAGCGTGGCCAGGCCCTCCTCGTCGCTGGGTTCTCTGCCCAGCTTCATGGTCAGGAGCCCGATCTCGCGATGCCCGAGGCCGAGCACGTAGTCGGCGAGCTCACGCATGGCAGCGCGGTCATCGATACACACCATCGAGGTGCCCGGGACGTCACGTGGCTGGTCGACGAGCACGACCGGAAGGCGCCGGTCCAGTACCAACTGCAGGTACGGGTCGTCGTCGGTGGCGGAATAGACGACGAAGCCGTCGACTCCCGCCGACAACACGGCGCCGGATCCCTCGGCCACACTGCGGCTCGGCCCGACGGCGATCAGCAGCAGCCCCTGACCGACCTCTTCGCAGGTCTCCGCCAGCCCGGCCACGAAGTTCAATGCGGCCGGATCGCTGAACGCGTACGTCAGCGGTTCGGTGATGAAGAGCCCGACGGCGCCGGCCTTGCGGGTGCGCAGCGAGCGCGCCACCGGGTCGGGACCGGCGTATCCGAGGCGCTTGGCGGTGGCGAACACCCGCTCCCGCAGATCGGCGGACAACTGGTCCGGCCGGTTGTAGGCGTTGGAGATCGTGGTCCGCGAGACTTTGAGCTCGGCGGCCAGAGAAGCCAGCGTCGCCCGCCTGCGCGGCGCTGGGCTTCTGGACATGTTCTGTGAGGCTAGCCGATGCGCCCGGGTGACTCGCTCTTTGCCACTGCACCGGGGCGTTGCGCCACCGACCACACCGCCAGCCAGACCGCACACACGATCGTCACGATGACAAAACTCGGCGGCAGATCGAACACCGACGAGAGCACCAGACCGGCCCACACCGCGAACAGCGACAGCACGGTCGAGACCAGCATCGCCGCGACCGGTCGGGCGGTCAGCATGATCGCCGTCGCTGCCGGGGTCACCACCAGCGCGAACAACAGCAGGGTGCCGACAGCTTGGACGGCCATGGTGACCGCCAGGCCCAGCAGGGCCATGAAGATCATCGACAACGCCCTCACCGGCACGCCCTTGGCCTCGGCGACGTCGGCGTTCACCGAGGCGAACAGCAGCGGACGGAAGATGGCGGTGATCGTGACTGCCAGCACCAGCACCAACACCGCGAAAATGATCAGCTGCTCATGTGTCACGGCGAGCAGGTTGCCGAACAGGACGTTGGTGACGGTGCTGCTGCTCTTGGTCGCCTGCGAGCTGAAGAACAGGCCCAGCCCGGTGGCTGCGGCGAGCACCGTGCCGGTGGCGATCTCGCGGTCGTCGGCCTTCTTGCCCAGGGCGCCGATGACGAGCGCGCCGCCGATGCAGAACACTCCGAGACCGAGCGTCACCGGCACTCCCAACAGCACTGCGCCGGTGGCGCCGGGAAAGCCGATGTGCGCCAACGCATGCGCGGCGAAGGCGGTGTTGCGGATGACGATGAAGTAGCCGATCAGGCCGGCCGCCACCGCGACCAGGCTGCCGCCGATCAACGCGTTGCGCATGAACGCCGAGGTGAGGATCTGCCACCAGTTGTCTTGATAGCCAAGCGCGATCACCTGCATGGTCATCTAGACGCTCCTCATGTACAGGTCGCCCTGCGGGGTGTGCACTACCTGGATCGAGGTGCCGTAGAGGTGGCTGAGCAGTTCTTCGTCGACCACCTCACCCATCAGATCGAAGTGAGCGTGGCCGTCCAGCAGGTAGATCGCGCTGTCGAGAACACCCAGCAGCGGGTTGAGGTCGTGCGCGACCACCAGGATCGTCACCCCGAACTCGTCGCGGATCCGCCCGAGCAGTTTGACGATCTCCCGCTGATTGCGCAGATCGATGGCGGCCAACGGCTCATCGAGGATGAGCAGCTGCGGTCGGCTGACCATCGCCTCGGCGATCGCCACCCGTTGTCGCTGCCCGCCGGAGAGCTCCGAGAGCCGCCGGCCGGCGAAGTCTGTCGCGCCCACGGCGGCCATGGTTTCCACGACCTGACGTCGTTCGTCGGCTGTCGGACGGGCGAAACCCCACCGGTTGCCGATCAGGCCGAGCATCACCGCATCGGATGCGCGGATGGCGTTGCCCGCCGCGGCCGCATAGTTCTGCGGCACGTAACCGATCAGCTCGGTGGCCTGGCCGGGCGGTCTCCCGAGCACCCGCACGGTGCCCGAGGCGACCCGGATCAGCCCGAGCACCACCTGCAGCAGGGTGGTCTTGCCGGAGCCGTTGGAGCCGATGACGGCGGTGATGCCACCGGAGGGCACCGTGAAGGTGCCTTCCGACCAGATCAGCCGTCCGCCACGCACCACGCTGACATCGTCGAAGGACAGCGCGCTGTCAGGCGTGGAACTAGGAGTTGACACCGAGAGCCTCGGCGAGGGCATCGAGTTGTTGCACCTGCCAAGCCTCGAACGAATCGGTGCCCGGCGCCACCGTTTCGGTGACCTCGACCACCGGGACCCCGGCCGAGTCGGCTGCCGAACGCAGTTGCTGCGGCACCGAGCCCTCGGTTTGGGTGTTGTAGATCAGGACATCGACGCCCTTGTCGCCCAGCAGTCGCAGGAACGCATCGAGATCGGCCGGCGAGGGGTCGGATTCGTTGGCGCTCGACGCCTGGAAGCCCGCAGGCGTGAGGTTCGTCAGACCGACCGCGCCCGCCATGTCGTCGAACACGCCCTCGGTGGCTGCGTACGTCTTTCCTCCGGCGCCCGCCTTGATGGCGTCGATGGTGCCGAAGTACGGCTCGAGCGAGGATTCGAAGGTGGCGTGTTGCTCATCGAAGTAGTCGGCGACGTCGGGCGCGAGTGCGCTGAGCTGGGCCGTCACCGCTTCGGCGACCGCCGTAACCGCCGTCGGGCTGTACCAGGCGTGCGGGTTTGCCTCGCCCTCGTGGGCGTGGTCGTGTTCGTCACCCTCGTGGGCGTGATCTTCGCCGGCCGGTTCGGCGCCGCCGACCTCGAGCGCGTCGACCACCGGCGCCTGCGGCGCGGAGGTGGCGGCCAGCTTGGCCGCCCATTCGTCGTAGTGACCACCGTTGATGACCACCAGCCGGGCATCCTCGAACGTCGCCGCATCCGACGGTGCCGGCTCGTAGTCGTGCGGGTCCACCGAGGAGGACGCGAGCACCGTGGTGACCCTGGCGCAGTCCCCGCCGAGCTGGGAGACGATGTCGCCCCACTGGTCGACGCTGACCACGACGTCGACGGGTGTCACCGGACAGTCGCCTGCGCTCTCTGCGCCGGGGGCCGCAGCTGGTTCACTTCCGCTCGAGCAGGCGGCCAGGCCGAAAGGGGCAGCGAACACCGCAACTGCCAGCGCTCCCAGCCGGGATGCCATCACGTGAGTCATAGCGGTAACGATAACCGTTTCCAATTGACTTTGCCCAATCGTCACCGCCTACTCTGGCCGCGTGACTCAGCACGCCTTCGACGCAGAAGAGCGCAGGGCGGTCTACCGCGCCATCGCCGAACGTCGCGACATGCGCCGATTCGTCCCGCACGCGAAAGTCGACGACGACGTCTTGGAGCGTCTGCTCGCCGCCGCACACGCCGCACCCAGCGTCGGTTTGATGCAGCCGTGGCGGTTCATCCGGATCACCGACCCCGCATTGCGGCTGGCAATCCATGGTGTGGTCGACGAGGAACGCCACCTGACCGCGCACGCGCTGGGCGAACGCGGCGACGAGTTCATGACCCTCAAGGTCGAAGGCATCCTCGATTGTGCCGAACTGTTCGTCGTGTCGTTGTGCGACAAGCGATCCGCTCACGTTTTCGGCCGGCGCACCCTGCCCCAGATGGACTTGGCGTCGGTGTCCTGCGCGATCGAGAATCTGTGGTTGGCAGCGCGAGTGGAAGGACTGGGGATGGGGTGGGTGTCACTGTTCGACCCCAGACGCTTGGCTGCGCTGCTCGGCATTCCCGACGATGCGGACCCGGTGGCCATCCTGTGCCTTGGCCCGGTTCCCGAGTTTCCCGAACGCCCGGTGCTGGAGATCGATCGCTGGGCCTTCGGGCGCCCGCTCGAACAGTTCGTCACCGAGAATCGCTGGTGATTCCGTTCGGCTTAGGCTGACCCCATGGTGCACGTCGATCTCAACGCCGACCTCGGCGAAGGCTTCTCGATCTGGGACCTGGGCGATGACGACGCCATGCTCGGCGTGGTCACCAGTGCCAATGTGGCGTGCGGATTCCATGCCGGAGATCCGGTGCGGCTGGCCGGCACCTGCACCGCAGCGTCTCGAGGCGAGGTGCGGATCGGCGCGCAGGTCAGCTACCGCGATCTCGCAGGTTTCGGGCGCCGGTTCATCGACGTCGAACCCGCGGAGCTCACCGCAGAGATCATCTACCAGATCGGCGCCCTGGACGCACTTGCACGGGTAGCGGGGTCACGCGTCAGTTACGTCAAACCCCATGGTGCGCTGTACAACACGATCGTCAGCCACCGAGAGCAGGCCAGAGCGGTCGCGGTGGCAGTACACGCCCTGGACCCGCAGCTGCCCGTGCTCGGACTCTCGGGTTCGGTGTTCTTCGAAGAGGCCGAACGACTGGGCTTGCGCACGGTGGCCGAGGCTTTCGCCGATCGTGCCTACGCCCCCGACGGCCGACTGGTATCACGACGCGAAGCCGGTGCCGTACTGCACGACCCCGCCGCGATCGCCGACCGAGTGGCGGGCATGGTGCGCGACGGACTGGTGACAGCCATCAACGGCGACGTCATCCCTGTGCGCGTGGAATCTGTCTGCGTACATGGTGATTCACCGGGGGCAGTGCAGATCGCCACGGCGGTCCGGGAGCGGCTGGTCGCCGACGGTGTCGCGTTGCAGCCGTTCGCTTAAGGTCGTCTGGTGCGGCTACGTATGGGCAGACCGGAGATCTCGCGCCACGCCGTGAAATTCGGGGTCCCTGCCGCCACCAAGACCTCGCCGCTGCGGATCACCTGGATGGGTGTGTCGACGCTGTTACTCGACGACGGCACCTCCGCGCTGCTGACCGACGGCTACTTCTCCCGGCCGAGCCTGGCCGCCGTCAGCCTGGGCAAGGTGGCGCCGTACGCGGCCCGCGTGGATGGCTGCCTGACCCGGGCCGGGGTCCAACGCCTCGACGCGGTGATCCCGGTACACACCCACATCGACCACGCGCTGGACAGCGCACTGGTGGCCGAACGCACCGGCGCCGTCCTGGTCGGCGGGGTCTCGGCGGCCAATCTCGGCCGCGGCCACGGCTTGCCGGAGGATCGGATCGTCACAGCCACTCCCGGCACGCCGTACACCTTCGGCAACTACGAGGTGACGCTCATCGAATCCCACCACTGCCCGCCGGACCGCTTCCCCGGCGCCATCACCACACCGGTGACTCCCCCGGTGCGGGCGTCGGCCTACCGCTGCGGGGAATCGTGGTCGGTGCTGGTGCGCCACACCGCCACCGACAAGCGGCTGCTGATCCAGGGCAGTGCGGGGTTCGTGCCAGGGGCCCTGGCCGGCCGACGCGCCGAGGTGGCCTATCTGGGCGTCGGCCAGCTCGGGGTGCTGCCCGAGGAGTACCTGCGCCGGTACTGGGAGCACACGGTCCGGGCGGTCGGCGCCCGCACGGTCATCGGGATCCACTGGGATGACTTCTTCCGGCCGTTGTCGAAGCCGTTGCGGGCGCTGCCCTATGCGGTCGATGATCTCGACGTCTCGATGCGGGTGCTGCAGCAACTCGCTGATGCGGACGGTGTATCGCTGTACCTGCCCACGGTCTGGCAGCGCGAGGACCCCTGGGCTTGAACTTCACCTTGATCCTGTCGCTGGCCCTGCTCGTCGTCGTCCTCGGCTTCGCCATCGCGCGGCCGAAGGGCTGGCCCGAGGCCGTGGTCGCCGTCCCGGCGGCGCTGCTGCTCATGGCGGTGGGCGCGGTTTCGGTCGACGACGCCCTCGCCGAAACCAGGCGACTGCTGCCCGTGGTGGCGTTTCTCGCCGCCGTACTGGTGCTGGCGAAACTGTGCGACGACGAGGGCCTGTTCCAGGCCTTCGGGGCGTTGATGGCCCGCACCAGCGCCGGTGTGCCGCCGAAGCTGTTGCGGCAGGTGTTCGTGGTGGCGGCCGGCACCACTGCGGTGCTGTCCCTGGATGCCACCGTGATCCTGTTGACGCCGGTTGTGCTGGCCACCGCAGCCACCCTGGGCGTGCCCGCCCGGCCGCACGCCTACGCCACCGCGCACCTGTCCAACAGCGCGTCGCTCCTGCTACCGGTGTCCAACCTGACGAATCTGCTGGCATTCGCCACCCTCGACATGTCCTTCCTCCAGTTCACGATTCTGATGGCGGCACCCTGGGCGGTCGCGGTCGCAGCCGAGTACGTGCTGCTGCGATGGGTCTTCCGCCGAGACCTGGTGCCGGTGGCCCGTACCGAACCCGTCGCGAAACCCGAGCTGCCCGTGTTCGTCCTGGTGGTGCTGGGACTGACGCTGGTCGGCTTTGCCTGCACCTCCTTTCTGGGCGTCGATCCGGTCTGGGCGGCATTGGCCGGGGTGCTCGTCCTGGCCGCCCGAGGCCTGATCGACCGCCGCAGCTCGGTTCTGGGGATCGCCCAGTCGGCCAACATTCCGTTCCTGGCGTTCGTCCTGGCGCTGGGTGTGGTGGTGGCCGCGGTGATGGACAGCGGTCTGGAGTCCGCGATGGGACGGGTGCTACCGGATGGCACATCCCTGACTGCGCTCCTGGGCATTGCGGCCATCGCCGCGGTGCTGGCCAACCTGGTCAACAACCTGCCTGCGGTGTTGGTCCTGCTGCCGCTGGTGGCGGCCGGCGGTCCCGCCGCTGTCCTGGCCGTGCTGATCGGGGTCAACATCGGCCCCAACCTGACCTATGTCGGATCGCTGTCGAACCTGTTGTGGCGCCGCGTGCTGAGCAGCCGCGGCACTGCCACCAACGCCACCGAGTTCACCCTGCTGGGCCTGCTCACCGTGCCCGTCACGCTGGTGCTGGCGGTGGTGGCGCTGTGGGCCGGGGTGCAGCTGTTCGGCATCAGCTGACCCGGCGATAGGCCGGGGGAAGCGGCACCCCTGACTCGGCGAGGACCTGGCGCAGCAGGGTCGGGTAGTCGGTGATGATGCCGTCGACACCGGCGCCGATCTGCGCGCGCATGGTCTCGGCCTCGTTGACGGTCCATGGGATCACCTTCACCCCCGCAGCGTGCGCTCGTGCCACGAAGGCGGCATCCACCAGTTCGTAGGCCGGCGAGACGATTCCGGCGCCGATCTGCAGCGCGGCATCGATGGGATCGGTCACCACGGCAGGGTCGATGCCGGCGAGCCACGGCGATCCCGGCACCCAGGTGGTCTCATCCCACAGTGCGACCAGGGGGATGGACGGCTCGGCGGCACGCACCATGGGCAGCGTGCGCCAGTCGAAGCTCTGGATCTCCACCTGCGCGGTCTTGCCCGCGGCGCGCACCGCGGCCAGGATGACCTCGACGAATTGTTCTGGGGGCGCTGAGGTCTCGGGCTTGTCGGCTTCGACCTTGGTTTCGATGTTGAAGCGGACGTCGGCGCCGTAGGAGTCGACGAGCGCAAACACCTCAGGCAGCGTGGCAATCCTGTTGTCGGGCACCACTTCAGCGTGCGGGAAGTTGGGCAGCAGCTTGCCGCAGTCCAGGGTGCGCAGCTGGGCGGCGGTCAGGTCCACCACGAGCTTGCCGACATAGGGGAACAGTGGGTCGCCGGGAAATGCCGGCGCGGTGTCGGAGCACTTGTCCGCCTGGATCACCGGGTCGTGCCACACCATCGGCTGGCCGTCGGCCGAGAGCACGATGTCGAGTTCGAGGGTGCTCACCCCCAGTTCGAGAGATTTCGCGAAGGCGCGCAGCGACTCCTCGGTGGTCTCACCGCGGCCACCGCGATGGGACTGCAGATCGAACTCACCCGGGGCGGCCGATGCGGAAGGCGTCAGTGGCAACGTCAACAGAAGGACCGCCAACGCGGTGAGGGTACGCACCGTTTCGACGTTAGCCGCGTCGGCTGCGGTTGGCTCGCGGTGGGCACCATCATCGCCGAGACGTCATCCGCCGTTCCGGATCACGCTACCTGCGGCGCTGCCTGGCCACCTCAGCGAGCACCACGCCCGCCGCGACGGAGGCGTTCAGCGATTCGGTGGGCCCGGCCATCGGTATCGAGACGATGGCGTCGCAGGTCTGCCGGACCAGGCGCGACAGACCTTTGCCCTCCGACCCCACGACGATCACCATCGGCCCGCCGGCATCGATCTCGTCCAGGTTGGTGTCGCCGTCGGCGTCCAGGCCGACCACCTGCAGGCCCGCGTCGGCCCAGTCCTTCAGCGTGCGGGTCAGATTGGTCGCCCGGGAAACCCGCAACCGGGCCGCCGCACCGGCGCTGGTACGCCAGGCCACCGCGGTCACCGACGCCGACCGGCGCTGGGGTATCAGCACACCGTGACCACCGAACGCGGCGACCGACCGGACGATGGCCCCGAGGTTACGGGGATCGGAGATGTTGTCCAGCGCAACCAGCAGCGCCGGGGTGGCCTCGTGAGTGGCGGCGCGCAACATGTCGTCGGGATGAGCGTAGTTGTACGGCGGCACCTGCAGCGCAATGCCCTGGTGCAGGCCGTTGGTGCTCATCCGGTCCAGGTCGATTTTCGCCACTTCGAGAATGGGAATCCCGGATTCTGCTGCGCGCGTGACTGATTCAGTGAGGCGTTCGTCGGCTTCGGCGCCGACGGCCACCCACAGTGCGGTGGCGGGCACTCCGGCGCGCAGGCATTCGACCACCGGGTTACGGCCGAGGACGATCTCGGTGTCGTCGGTCTTCTTGGCGGGTGGGCGACCCCTGGAGGCCTTGGCGGCGGCCTTGGCCCGCTTGGCCGCAGGATGGTGGGGTCGCTCGACCGCCGGGGGCGTGGCGCCCCGCCCTTCCAGGCCGCGGCGCCGGACACCGCCGGAGCCGACGGTGGGACCCTTCTTGCTGGTCTTGCGGATGGCGCCTTTGCGCTGCGAATTGCCGGCCATTACTTGGTGTCTCCGTCGAGTAGCGACCACTGCGGGCCGTCGGCGGTATCGGTTACTTCGATACCCGCCTCTTTGAGTCGGTCGCGGATCAAATCAGCCGCAGCCCAATTACGTTCGGCGCGCGCTTCCTGCCGGCCCACCAGCGCCCACTGCACCAGGACGTCGACCGCGGCCAGCGCCGCGGAGGTCTCGTCGCGCAGTTCCCACCGTTCGTCGAGCGGATCGCAGCCGAGGATGCCCATCATCGCGCGGATGGACCTCGCGGCCACCATCGCTCCGTCGTGATCGCCTGCGTCGAGTGCGCGGTTACCGTCGGCGCGGGTGCTGTGCACTTCGGCCAGCGCCGACGGCACGGCCAGATCGTCGTCGAGTGCGGCGGCGAACTTGTCGGTCCAGGTGCTGGGCACCACTGCCCCGACCCGCGTCCGGACCCGGTGCAGGAAGTCTTCGATTCCGGTGTAGGCCTTCACCGCATCCTGCAGAGCGGTCTCGGAGAACTCGAGCATCGACCGGTAGTGAGCGCTGCCCAGGTAATAGCGCAGCTCGGCGGGCCGGACCCGTTGCAGCACAGCCGGAATGGACAACACGTTACCCAGCGACTTGCTCATCTTCTCGCCACCCATGGTGACCCAGCCGTTGTGCAGCCAGTACCGGGCGAACTCGTCACCGGCCGCGCGGGCCTGAGCGATCTCGTTCTCATGGTGCGGGAAAACCAGATCCATTCCACCGCAATGGATATCGAACTCCGCACCGAGATATTCGTGTGCCATTGCGACGCATTCGGAATGCCAGCCGGGCCGGCCGCGTCCCCACGGCGTCGGCCAGGACGGTTCACCCGGCTTGGCGCCCTTCCACAGCGTGAAGTCACGTTGGTCGCGCTTGCCGGTGGCTGCGCCCTCGCCCTGATGTACGTCATCGATGCGATGACCGGACAGGGCGCCGTACTCGGGATAGCTCAGGACGTTGAAGTACACGTCGCCCGCGCCGGTATAGGCGTGCCCGGTGTCGATGAGGCGCTCGAGCAGTTCGATGATCTGGGTGATGTGCCCGGTGGCCCGCGGTTCGGCCGACGGCGGCAGGACGCCCAACGCGTCGTAGGCGGCAGAGAACGCCCGCTCGTGAGTGGCGGCCCACTCCCACCACGGCCGTCCGGCGGCGGCCGCCTTGGTCAGGATCTTGTCGTCGATGTCGGTGACATTGCGGACGAAGGCGACGTCGTAGCCCTTGGCCGTCAGCCAGCGTCGCAGGACGTCGAACGCCACGCCGCTGCGCACATGACCGATGTGGGGAAGCCCTTGAACGGTGGCGCCGCAGAGGTAGATGGAGGCGTGACCGGGGCGTACCGGGACGAAATCGCGCACGACACCGGACATGGTGTCGTGCAGCTTCAGACCATCAAGATGGTCACCTCGATCGGTCACGACGTGCCAGCTTACCGGCCTTTTAGACGGTTTCCCGCATCGGCAAGACCAGAGCGGTCGCGATGGCCGCCAACCCCTCTCCGCGTCCGGTGAGCCCCAGCCCGTCCGTGGTGGTCGCCGACACCGAAACCGGCGCCCCGAGAAAGCCGGTGAGCAGCGTCTGCGCCTCATCACGGCGAGGTCCGATCTTGGGCCGATTCCCGATCACCTGGACCGCGGCGTTGCCGATTTCGAAACGGTGCTCGAGCAGCAGCGCACGTACGTGCCGCAACATGTCGGCGCCTGTCACGCCGGCCCACCGGGGATCGTCGACACCGAAGACGCTGCCCTGATCGCCCTGGCCGGCCGCCGACTGCTGCGCGTCAAACAACGCGTGCGCGGCGACATCACCGTCGGTGTGCCCGGCGCAGCCGTCGGCGCCGTC
>JBEVFK010000159.1:0-35277 GCA_040512325.1 Mycobacterium sp.
CGGGGACTGACAAACGCACTGACGTTGCCTTCGGTGCTGACGTCGTAGGTCCCTTCCACCGGGATCTGCACCACCCAGACGCGGATCCGGGCGTCGCTGTTGACGGTGGTGGTGGACCCGATGTCCTCGGTGATCTGCGGATCGGGCACCCCGTCGGGTGCTGCGATCGAGAGGCCCATGTTGGGTACCGGCAGCCCGCCGCCGCTGGTGGTGCCGATGATCTGGGTGTGGAAGCTGACGGTCACCTCCCCCTGCGGTAGGTGCAGGCCGGCCGAGCCCGGGATCGGCACTTCCCCGTAGGCATCGAACTTGTCCCACACGAAGATGTTCATCAGCAGGGTGACGATGAAGCCGATGATGGACCCCACGAGGGTGACGATGGCGATGGCCAGCACGACGCGCGGGGCGGTTCTCGGGCCTTTCATGGGCGGAAGTGTGTCACGGGCCGAGTGCCCGAGCGCGGTGATCGGACGGTGCCCCTGCGCTGACAGGACTACCTTTTATGCCATGGCCGCCGTCTCACTGGAAGTCAGTTGCCCGCCCGGTCGCGGGCGTCTCTGGAGCTGAACATGCCCGAGTCCAGCAGCGTCGTTCGTCCGGAGCCCAAGGGCAGCATCCACCACACTGAGTCGTCCCGGCTGCAGGCTGCCGGATTACGTTCTGCGATAAAACTTTTCGAGGCGGCCGCGCAGACGGTACCGCTACCCCGGCCGCCGCAGCCCATCGTGATCGCCGACTACGGCGCCGCGACCGGTCACAACTCGCTGTTGCCCATCGCTGCGGCCACCGCGGCGCTGCGCACCAGGACACGCAGCGAGCACGCCGTGTTGGTGGCGCACACCGACGTTCCCGAAAACGATTTCACCGCGTTGTTCCGCACTCTCGACGAGGACCCCGACAGCTATCTCAGGCGCGACCGCGCCACGTTCGCCTCGGCAATCGGACGGTCCTTCTATAGTCAGATCCTGCCGTCGAACAGTGTGACGCTGGGGTGGAGTTCGTGGGCGTGCCAGTGGCTGAGCCGCGTCCCGGGTCCGGTCGTCGACCATGTGCAGGTCGCCTACAGCGACGATGACGAGATCAAGGCCGAGTACGCCCGCCAGGCCGCGCACGACTGGCACGAGTTCGTGGCGTTCCGCGGCCGCGAACTGGGCCCGGGCGGACGGCTGGTGGTGTTGACCATGGCCATCGACGAAGACGGGCAGTTCGGATATGAGGCGCTGTTGACGGCGGTGGTCGACGGACTGAGCGCACTGTGCGCCGACGGCCTGCTGACCGACGACGACCTGCGTGGGATCTCCCTTCCCCTGGTAGGTCGTTCGGCCGGCGACTTTCTGGCGCCCTTCGCGCCGAAAGACCGCTTCGAGGATTTGACCGTCGAGCACCTCGAGGTGTTCCACGCCGAGGATCGGTTCTGGGCGCAGTACCTCCTGGACCAGGATGCGACCAAATTCGGTGCGTCATGGGCCGCCTTTGCGCGCATGACCGTGTTTCCGACCATGGCGGCCGCCCTCGCCGGCGGCACCGTCGATCCCCGCCGCGGTGAATTCGTCGACCGGTTGGAGCACGAGGTGGCCGCGCGAGTAGCGGCCGGCCCTGGGCCGATGCTGATCCCGTTGGCCACGGTGGTGTTGGCCAAGGACGACCGGGCGCGCTGATCGGCGCGCACGCTGGCCAGATCCCGTCGAAGCGTGGCGCGCGGGCCACTCGCCGACAGCGACGCCGTGCGGCACGGTGGTGTGGTGTATGCGCAAATCGTGTTGTTCGACGGGTTCGACCCACTTGATGTCATCGGCCCCTTCGAGGTGCTGTGTGCCGGGAGCGACGCCGCGGGAGGTGATCTCACGGTCGAGCTGGTGTCCGCCGAAGGGCCGCGCACGGTGGTCAGCGGGGTGCGGCAGGTGGCGCTGTCCGCGACCGCTGCGCTGGATCCGACCAAGCCCGGCGTTGTCATCGTCCCGGGTGCCGCGGGGCCTGTCGACGGTGATCCCGACGACGGTGTCGACACCATCCCGGTGTTGTTGGCCCGCGTCGGCGAAACCGAGCTGATCCCGTTGATGGCCAAGGCTTTCGCCGATCCGGATGTCACCGTCGCCACCGTGTGCGGCGGGTCGCTGGCACTGGCGATGGCGGGTCTGTTGGAGGGCCGCACGGCGGTGACGCACGTGTTGGGCAATGACGTCCTGGAGGCCACCGGGGTCACGGTCGCGCGGGCGCGGGTGGTCGACGACGGTGACCTGATATCGGCGGGCGGCGTGACCTCTGGGCTCGATCTGGGCTTGTATCTTCTTGAGCGCCTTTATGGTTCGCAGATCGCCTTGGCGGTGCAGGAGTTGTTCGAGTATGAACGCAGGGGCGCGGTGTGGACCCGCGGCGGCCGGCTCCCGGTGTCGGTGTGACGAGCATTGCCGGGCGGTGGGAGGTGCGGATCAAGACCCCCATCGGCACGTTGGCGGTCGACTACCGGTTCGAGGCCGACGGCACCGCCACCGCCACCCTCGCCGACCAGACGGTGCCGTTGCAGAACGTGGTGGTCGACGGGTCGCGGGTGACGTGGCGTCAGTCGGTGCGCAAACCCATCCGCCTGAACCTGGAGTTCGACGTGCTCGTCGACGGCCAGGTGCTGGCCGGGCATTCCCGGGCGGGCCGGCTGCCCAAGTCGCAGGTCACCGGGCGGCGCGTGCTCTAGGTACCCGCCGGCTGGGGTAGGAACGGCGGCAGTCCGGGAATGGTCGGCAGTGGCGGCAGGGTCCACGGCGGGGATTCGGCCACCGGCGGTTCGGGCTCGGGTGCAGGCGGTTCGGCGGCCGGTGCTTCCGGTTCGGGACTGGGTTGCACTGTCTCGGTGACGGTTTCGGTCACCGGTGGCGGCGGGGTGGTCGTCGTGGGAGGCGGCGTCGTCGTGGGAGGCGGCGTCGTGGTGGGAGGCGGCGTCGTGGTGGGAGGCGTCGTCGTGGTGGGAGGCGTCGTTGTCGGTGGCGGTGGCGGCGCAGTGGTGGTCGGTGGCGGCGGCGCAGGCGCGGGCGCCACCTGAGTGCGGGTCACAGGTGCCGGCACCGCGGTCACCGTACGGATGGGTGCCGGCTGCGGGTTCTGCACCTGCGGGGCCGGCGCGGGCGGCTGCACCGCGAGGGGTTCGGGTGCCGGAACGGCATCGACGGGGGGCGGAACCGTCGGCCCCGCCGTGGTCGCCGAAGTTTCGGTCGAGTCGGTGGTCAACGCGATGCCGACACCACCCACCGCGGCAAGCAGGCCGACCGCCGCGGCGGCCATCGCCAGGGCGGGCCGGCGATACCACGGCACCTGGGTCTTCTCGTCCACGACGGACGGCTCTTCGAGGAAGTCGATCTGCGGCCGGGCTCCGGTCAGACCGCTGCCGAAAACCTGCTGGGGCACCACCTCCGGGATGTCATCGGCCTGCGACCACGCCAGTGACGGCGCCACCGGTTCGGGTGCAGGCAGCACCCTCGCCGAGGCAGCGGGCGCCATCGTGGTCGCGCTGTCGTCGACGGGGCCGCGCAGAGCACGCAGTGCTGCACCCGTCGCGGCCGTCAGCCCCGGCCGCGGCGACGTGATCACCGGGAGCCGCAGGTTCTCGGACAGGGTGGTGGTCACGGCCACGGTCGCGGCCGCACCGCCGACAGTTGCCACCGCAACCAGGTCACTGGGCCGAATACCGTTGCGGCGCAGAGTGTCGGCCAGGACGTCGAGCACCCCGGCCAGCGGCGCCCGCAGCATGTCGTCGAGCTCGGTGCGCGTGAGCCGGACATCGCCGCGGTGGCCGGGCAGGTCCACCGGCAACGCGGTGACGGTGGTCGCTGACAACCGCTCCTTGGCGCTCCGGCAACTGGCGCGCAACACGCTCAGTGAACCGATCGCCGACGTGGCGGTCAGGTCGACGGCGCCGGCCTCGGCGAGCGTGCCGATGACGTGCGTCAGCAGTGCCTGGTCGATCAGGTCGCCGGAGAAGTCGGGGTGGCGGACGGTGGAGCCGATCGGCTGGTAGGCATTGCCGGCGTCTACCAGTGTGATGCTGGTGCCGCTGCCGCCGAAGTCGCACAGGGCGAGCACCCCGTGCGTCGGCAGGCCGGGGTCGCGCTGCAGTGCGGTGACGGCCGCCGTCACCTCCGAGACCATCAGGATCGGGGCGCGCGACCATTCGGGCAGCTGTCCCAGGGCACGCTGCAGCGCAGCAACCGCCTGCGGTCGCCAGTGGGCGGGGTAGGTCACCGCGGTGGTCGCGGGCCGGTGCCGGTTCCCGGTGGCCAGGTAGGTCAGCGCCCGCAGCGCCTCGGCCAGCAGCTTTTCGCCGCGATGGCTGGAGCCGTCGGCGGCCAGGATGCCGACGGGATCGCCCACCCGCTCGACAAAATCGGTGATCGTCAGTCCCCGCTCGTCGCCCCTGGCCAGTTGGTTCTCCCAGGGCGGTCCGACCATCGGCGGGCGGCCGTCGATCAAGGTCAGCACCGGTGTTCGGACTACAGCGGTGTCAGCGGTGACAGCCGTCAGCGACGTGGCGCCAACCGACAGACCGACCGCCTGCACCATTGCCTCCGCCCCTCGTCGAGCGTGCCCCCGCACGCGTCCACCGACCTGATCATTGTCTGTTCGTTTTTCGCTCCCGGATCCGTCGGCGTTACCGCATCGACGCTGGGCGGCACCTCGGTGTTCGCGGAGGTCAGCCTTCAGTTGGCGTTGAGATTCGCGGCGGCCGTGAAGTCCATCGGCAGCAGACGCGGAACCTCCGCAGCGGAAACCGGCGGGCTGCAGTAGTTCCCCTGGATGATGTCGCAGCCGTACTGACCCAGAATGGCCGCGGTCTGGCCGTCTTCGACACCCTCGGCCACGCAGGTGATGCCCAGTGCGTGTGCCATGACTATCACGGAGCGGACAATCACCCGCGATGGCTCGTTCTGCAGAATGGGCGTCACGAACTGACGGTCGAGCTTGAGCTCGTCGACCTCGAGTTCGCCCAGGTACGCCAGCGCCGAGTAACCGGTGCCGAAGTCATCGATGGCGATTCGAATGTCCGCCTCGCGCAGCCGTTTCATGACCTCTCGGGTCTTGGTCATGTTTCCGAGCCGGATCTCTTCGGTGATCTCGACGGTGAGGTGGTCGGCTCGCAGTCCGCGCTCCTGCAAGATTCCCACGATCTGCGGAGCCAGCTTCGGATCGGCCAGCGACGGCGGGAACAAGTTGACGGCGAAGCCCATCTCCGAGCCCTCGGCGCGCCACCGGGCAGCGTCGTCGGCTGCCCTCGTCAGGACCATTTCGGTGAGGGCGCCCATGAGTCCGTTCTCTCGGGCGACGGGCAGGAAACTGTCGGGCAACAACAGCCCCCGCACGGGATGTGTCCACCGAACCAAAGCCTCCACCCCGACGATGTGCCCGGTGGCCACCAGGTACTTGGGTTGGTAGACCAGCGTCAGGTCACCCTGCTCGATGCCCTGGCGTAGCTGAGAGAACAGTGCCCGTCCCCCGGAGTTGCCGCCGGAATCGGCGTTCTTGCGTCGCCGTGCGGGATTCAGCTCGGTCTGGTCGATGAGCCGCATATCCGCCGTGAATTCTTGTATGCCGGCTTGATCGCGTTTGGCTGAGTACATTGCCAGATCGGCGTTCTTGAGCAGGGCTTCGGCGGAGCCGTCGGCGGCTTCGGTGGGCGACGGCCCGATGGCCACGCCGACGCTCGGTCGCATCGCCCACATATGCCCGTCGATGAGGAACGGATCGTCGAAGGCCTCGCGTATTCGATTCGCCACCAGCAGAGGCGACTCGGGTCCGTCTTCGATCAGCACCGCGAACTCGTCACCGCCCAGACGGGCCACTGTATCGCCGGCCCGGACGCAGCCGAGGATGCGCTCGCCCACTGCCTTCAACAGCGCGTCGCCCGCCGAGTGCCCCAGCGAGTCGTTCACGAGCTTGAAGTCGTCGAGATCCAGGGACAGCACCGCGACTTCGCGGCCATCCCGCAGTTGCAGCGCGGCCGCGTGCGTCAGACGATCCTGGAACAGGGCCCGGTTGGCGAGCCCGGTGAGCGGGTCCCGCAGGGCTTGATGGGCAACCTTCACCAGCAGCCGCCGATTCTCTGCCAGCACGATGAACTGACGAACCAGCACCGTGGCGATCAGCAAGGCCAGGGTCACCAAGACGGGCAGGTTTTTCACGCCGTCCGCGGTGTAGGCCATACCGACCCCGACAGCGATGGGGAGCGGAATGTAGGGCAGCCACAACGCCATCCGCGACGGCACCTGGGCCGGCCTGAGATCGTGGGCCGGCGCTCGCCACGCCACCAGCCCGGCCGCAGCCAACAGCAGCAGACCTGCTGCATAGCCCAGGTCGACGGGGTGGCCGCTGACGTAACCCTGGCCGGCCACCAGGTAGACGAAGACGCTGTCGGAGACAGCGATCACGCCGGCGCCGGCGGTCAACAGTATGAACGCCGCCCGCTGGCCGGCCCTGGCCCGCGCCAGAACCAGCGCTGCGATGGTCAGCACCACCAGGTCGGTCAGCGGATAGGCGAGTGACACCGCGAAGCCGAACGCCGATTCGGCACCGGCGGCGAACACCTCGTCGAGACCCACCGCCCACGACAGGACGAACAGCGACCCTGCCACGATGACGCCGTCGAAGAGCGCACGGACGTGCGATTGGCCGGCGTAGCCCACGGGAAACAGCACCAGCGCCGTGCAGGCGGCCACCGGAAACAGTAGATAACCCGCGTCTGCGAGCGACGGAAAGGGCGCGACCTGCATTCCCAGGATCACTTCGTAGTAGGTCCAGATCGCGTCGCCGACAACCCACCCGATCAGCCCGACCGTCAGTGCCAACCAGGCGTGACGCTGTCGGCCGCGGCTGGTGTGCGCCGCCAGCCCGGCACTGACCGTCGCAAACGACCCGAAGAGCAGCGAGCCCAGATCACTGACCAGCTGGATTGCGCCCGGACCACCCCAGCCGGCCGTCAGCCAGACAGCGAACAGCACATAAACCACGCCGGCTGTTGCCACCCAGGCCCAAGCTGTTGCCCTCCGCACCGGCGCCTCCAGGTTGCAACGACGCAAGCTGGCCGCTAGACGCTCGAAGTTCTCCCCTACAGTAGGAGACGACGGCACTCGGCAAACACTGAATGCTCACTTCCGGAACCGTGTGACACCTACCGACTGCACAGTCTGGTTCGATGCAGGTCGATCAGCAACACATCAGCGAATGGTGCCGACCCCGGCGATCAACGGCAGATCCAGCGGAGTCACCCACCCCGGAGGCAGGTCATTGACGGCCGGGACGGCATTGAGGGCGCGCAAGCCGGTGGCCAGACAGCCGGCCGCGGCCGCATCGCGCCCGGAACCGTCGGTGAACCGGAACGCCGTTTCCTGGAAGATGCTCGGGGTGCCGTCGATGTCGACCCGGTAGACGTCGTTCTCGGTGCCCGAGGGCCAGTCCGGGGCGGCGTCGTGGCCGATGCGGTTGACGTGCTCCAGCTGGATCCGGGTTGTTCCCCGGTAGATGCCGTTGATGGTGAACCGCACGGCGGCCACTTGGCCGGGCTGGATCACGCCCTTGACGGTCTTGCGTTCGGTGGGGGTCACCCATTTGTCCCAGGTGGTGGTGATCTCGTCGAGCTCGATACCCGCGGCGTGGGCCATCATCGGCACCGTCGCACCCCAGGCGAAGATCAACACGTCGGGGTTCTCCAACAGCGGCCGGAACTCGGGCTCGCGGCCGATGCCCATCTCGAACTCGTAGTCGCCCTCGTAATTGGTGTAGTCGAGCAGTTCGGAGGCCCGCACCGTCCGCACCTCCGAGCACAGACCCATCAGAGTCATCGGAAACAGGTCGTTCGCGAACCCAGGGTCGATCCCGGTGGTGAAACAGGAAGCGCCACCGGCCTCGCACGCTTCGGTGATGGGCTCGATCCAGTTGGGCGGGTTCACCTTCATCGCCGGCCATACCCACGGGGTCATCGCCGTCGAGCAGACGTCGATGCCGGCGCGCAGGAACCGGCCGATCAGCCGGATGTTGTCCTCGGCGTGGGCCGCGGTCGGTCCGTAGTGCACCAGCGCATCGGGCTTCAGCGCGATCAACGCGTCCACGTCATCGGTGGCCGTGATCCCCAGGGGGGCGGCCAGCCCGCAGATCTCGCCGGCGTCGCGGCCGACCTTGTCCGGGTTGCTCACGCCCACGCCGATGAGTTCGAACTCCGGATGCTCGGCGATCTCGCCGATCACCATCCGCCCGACGAAACCTGTGCCCCACACCACGACTCGCTTTGGAGTGCCCACTTGCCACCTACCACCTTTCCCACCGACGCCCCCGCTGCCGGGATACACAGTGGCACGCCGCCGCCCGCTGCGGACCCACATTGGCCCACTCCACCCATTCGTGCACATACAGCAAAGGTGGTGTCGTAGCATTTCGCCCGAAAGACACGGCGAGGGGGATCACATGGCGAATTCGGGCGGTCGGCATCGTGCGCGGCGGACACGGGGCAGCATCGGCAGAACAGCGATGGTGGGCGCCGCAGTTGCCGGCGTCGTGACGCTGGGGTTGACGCCCACCGTAGCGGCGGCGCCGAGCACGTATTTCGTCCGCGGCACGAATATCGGCCGCGTCCCGGTTGATTCGGCCTACAGCACCTGGGTCGATCACACTGTCGGCGCCACGGCCGGCGCCCATGACGCGCCGGTGAAAGTCGAGTATCCGGGCGGCTTCTGGCCGGTGTCCAAGGGATACCTCAACGACCCGACCTACGAGGAGTCCGTTGACCAGGGTGTGGTCAGCCTCGGGGCGGCAATTGTCGCCGCAGGCGATGCGGATACCCCGGTGATCATTCACGGCCTTTCGCAGGGCGCGGTCGTCGCCACCAGGTACCTGCGCGCCCACCCGAACGCGGGTAACACCTATGTTCTGGTGGGCAATCCGAACCGGCCCAATGGCGGAATCATGCAGCGGTTCAACGGTTTGCATATTCCCTTCCTGGATATTTCGTTCGATGGCGCGACACCCACCGACGGTGACGCCGTGATCGACATCGCCTACCGCTACGACGGCTGGGCCGATTTCCCGAAGTACCCGCTCAATGTGCTGGCGACGGCCAACGCCCTGCTGGGAATCGTGTTCCTGCACGGCAAAGCGGACCTGAACGTCAATGCCGAGACCCTGGCTGCGGCCGAGCAGTCCACGCACGGCAACACCACCTACTATTTGCTGGAGAGCCAGCGGATTCCCCTGCTGATGCCGTTCGACGGTATCGTTCCCGACCAGGTGCTCGACGCTCTCGACCGACCACTCCGCGCCATCATCGAAACCGGTTATGACAGAGATGATTACGGCAAACCAACCGCGGCGGCGCTGGTCCCGTCGATCACCTCGTCGCGGAGTGCCGAGGTGGCACCGGAACCGGCACAGCCAAGCTCGGAACCGCGCGTCGAGGACGAGGACGAGGAACCCGCCACCACGACAGCCGACGCTGCCGACGCTGCCGACCATGCCGACCATGACGACCATGACGACGACGAACCTACCGAGAGCCGCCGCGCCCGCAAGACCGCCAAGAGGGCATCCACCTCCCGTGATGCCGAGGTCGGCGACGCAGAAACGAAGCCGGACAACGCTCCTGAATCAGCTGACGCTGAAGACGCGGACTCCGGAGCAGACACCTCTCCGGACAGCGACGACGAATCAACCGAAGACAGCGCGTCCACCTAGCAGATCCGCCCGTTTCCGTCCACGGGGTGGTGCTCGGCTGACAAGATGCCTCCATGGCGGTTCCCCGACCGAGCACATCGGCACGACGCGCGGCCGAGAACGCCTTCTGGTCGTCGGTTCCGGGTCGGGCGGTGCGGGCATTCGAGCATGGTGAGCAGTTCTTCTCCTACGAGGAGCCCTACGTGCCATCCATCGACAGCCAACCCGGAACCCAGGCGGGTGCGCAGGGCCGATCGCGGACGGACATCCTGGCCCAGATCGAAGCAGCCGGTTGGCGACTGCAACATGCCAATTGGGTGACACACGGCGGTGGCAGCATCCTCGGCATCCACCTGTTTCGCCGCAATGACGCCCGCGCGGACCGACTCACCGGCCCTGCCTTCGACCCGCCGAGACCAGCGCGGACGGTGCTGCGCCTGCACACCGACTAGCGGCTGCGGGTTTATCGCATTTTGATTCCGGGCAACCCCTACGCGGCCGGCGTCGAGGGATCGTGGGGTAAACCTGATGCGAAGATCAGCGGTATCCACCGCTGTCAGCGTGCTGTCTGCCCTGTTCACGGTGGTGCTGGTTGCCAGTTGTTCCACCGGCCAGCGTGTCGACCTGGGTGACGGGGCGTCGGGCAATCTGATCGCGGCCATCGCCGGGGAGCCTGATCAACTCGATCCCCACAAGACCACCGCTTACTTCTCTTTCGAGGTCCTCGAAAACGTCTACGACACGCTGGTCGAACCCGACGAGAACCTGGAGATGCAACCGGCGCTTGCACAGTCGTGGGAGGTGTCCCCCGATCAGCTCACCTGGACCTTCCGGCTGCGGCCGGGAGTGATGTTCCACGACGGCAGTCCGTTCACCGCCGACGACGTGGTGTTCTCCTATCGCCGCATCATCGATGAAGAGCTCAGCAACGTCGACAAGTTCAGTGCGGTCACAGACGTCAGCGCACCTGATCCCGCAACCGTGGTTCTGCGCCTCGATCGCCCCACGCCCAATCTGCTCACCAATCTCGGTGGTTTCAAGGGCATGGCGATCGTCTCGCGCAAGAACGTCGAAAGCGGCGAAATCGCACGAAATCCTGTGGGCACCGGCCCGTTCGCGTTTGCCGGCCAGAAGAGCGGCGACTCCATCACCCTGACGGCCAACGAATCGTATTGGGCGGGCCCGCCCAAGGTGCCGGGGGTGACATTCCGGTTCATCTCCGAACCGTCCACCGCTCTGTCGGCGCTGCAGGCCGGCGAGGTCGACTGGACGGATTCGGTTCCCACCCAACGGGTGGCGCAGCTCGACGGCGACGACTCCCTGCATCTCGCCGTCACCCCCAGCAACGACTACTGGTATCTGGCGCTCAACCAGGCCCGCGCGCCGTGGAACGACGTCCGGGTGCGCCAGGCCATCGCCTACGGCATCGACCGGGAGGCCATTGTGCAGGCCACCAGTTATGGCACCGCCGCGCTCAACCAGCTGGCGATCCCGGAGGGCAATCCGTGGTTCACGCCGTTCGACACCTACAGCTATGACATCGACAAGGCCGAGAGTCTGCTCAACGAGGCGGGTGTCAGGCCGGAGAACCTCGACATGCTGGTCACCAGCGAGTACCCCGAGACCGTCACCGCCGCCCAGATCATCGCCGATAACCTTGCGCCACTGGGCATCACGGTCAACATCCGCACCGTCGACTTCGCTACCTGGCTCGACGAGCAGAACACCGGCAACTTCGACATGCTGATGATGGGCTGGCTGGGCAACATCGACCCCGACGACTTCTACTACGCCCAGCACCACACCGACGGCACCAGCAATGCCCAGAAGTTCTCCGACCCCGAGGTGGACCGGCTGCTCGACGCCGGCCGGGTGGAGACCGACCGGGATGCCCGCGCCGACGACTACGCCAAGGCCGCCACCTTGATCGCCGACAACGTGAGCTACCTCTACCTCTACAACCCGTCGGTCATCCAGGCCTGGACCACCGCGCTGTCGGGCTACGAGGCCCGCCGTGACGGCGCAATCCGGTTCCGCACAGCCTCGTTGGCAGAGGAGAACGCACAATGAGCGCCCCCGTAGCGCCCAGTGTGGACCTGATGCACGGTCTGCGCGCCGACGCGTCGAGCGAGCCCACCGTCGTGAACCGGGACGGTGGGCTATGACAAACGTCCTGAGCTCCCCCATCCTGCGGTTCCTGGCCCGGCGTCTGCTCTACACCCTCGTGGTGTTGTTCGGCGTGCTGATCGTGGTGTTCGCGCTGGTGCACCTCGTGCCGGGCGACCCGGTACGGATCGCGCTCGGCACCCGGTACACGCCGGAGGCGTATGCGGCGCTGCGCTCCGCCAGCGGTCTCGACCGGCCATTGATCGAGCAGTTCTTCAGCTACATCGGCTCAGCACTCACCGGTGACCTCGGTGTCAGCTTCCGCAACGGCGACCCGGTGACAGTGACACTGCTGGAACGACTGCCTGCCACCGTGTCACTGGCTGTGGTCGGCATCCTGATCGCGCTGGCCATCGCCGTCCCCGCCGGCATCTACTCGGCACTGCACGAGGGCCGACTGTCCGACGGAATCGTCCGGGTCACCAGTCAATTCGGCGTCTCGGTGCCTGACTTCTGGATGGGCATCTTGCTGATCGCGCTGTTCTCCACGACGCTGGGCTGGTTGCCGACGTCGGGGTACCGGCCGCTGCTGTCGGATCCGGTCGGCTGGCTGCAGCACCTCATCTTGCCTGCCCTGACGGTCGGCGTGGTGGCCGGCGCGATCATGACCCGCTACATCCGCGCCGCGGTGTTGGAGGTCGCGTCCACCGGCTATGTCCGCACCGCCCGCTCGAAAGGCCTGTCACCGCAGGTCATCACCGAACGCCACATCGTGCGCAACGCGTTGGTGCCCGTACTCACCATCGCCGGAATCCAACTCGCCACCATCCTGGGCGGCGTCATCGTCGTCGAGGTGGTGTTCGCGTGGCCGGGCCTGGGTCGACTGGTCTACAACGCGGTGGCGGCCCGCGACTACCCGATGATCCAGGGGGCGGTACTGCTGATCGCCGCGTTGTTCCTGTTGATCAACCTCATCGTGGACGCGCTGTACGCCGTGGTCGACCCGAGGATCCGGCTGTCATGACCGTCGCCGATACCGCGGATACCCGGATGTCCTCCTGGCGGCTGCTGCTGTCGAATCCGGTGACGGTGATCAGTGCGGTGGCGTTGCTGGCCATCGTGGTGGTCGCCGTCTCCGCCCGCTGGATCGCCCCGTACGGCATCAACGACATCGACGTGCCCAACGCGTTGCAATCCCCCAGCGGCGCACACTGGTTCGGCACTGACGAGCTGGGCCGCGACGTGCTCTCGCGGGTGTTGGTCGCCATTCAGGCGTCCATGCAGGTGGCCGTGATCAGCGTGGCATTCGCCGCCGTGGTCGGAGTCAGCGTCGGGTTGATCTCCGGCTACCGCGGCGGCTGGGTGGACACGGTGTTCATGCGCATCGTGGACGTGATGTTCGCGTTTCCGGTGCTGTTGTTGGCGTTGGCCGTGGTGGCGATCCTGGGGCCCGGTGTCACCACGACGATCCTGGCGATCGGCATCGTCTACACCCCGATTTTCGCGCGCGTGGCCCGCGCCAGCACACTCAGTATTCGCGTGGAACCGTATGTGGCCGTCTCGCGGACCATGGGCACCGGGCACGGGTACATCCTGCGCAGGCACATCCTGCCCAACATCGCCGGGCCGTTGATTGTCCAGACGTCGTTGTCGTTGGCCTTCGCCATCCTGTCCGAGGCCGCATTGTCGTTCCTGGGCTTGGGCATTCAACCACCGCAACCCTCGCTGGGACGGATGATCTTCGACTCCCAGGGCTTCGTCACACTGGCGTGGTGGATGGCCGTGTTCCCCGGCATCGCCATCTTCGTCACGGTCCTGGCGTTCAATCTGTTCGGCGACGGTCTGCGCGACGTGCTGGATCCCCGGCAGCGCACCATGATCGAAGCCAGGAGCAGACGATGACGACGCCGGTGCTCAGTGTCGCCGATCTACGGGTGCAGATCGGCCGGCGGGAGATCGTGCGCGGCATCTCGTTCGAGGTGCAGCGTGAGCAGACTCTGGGACTGGTGGGCGAGTCCGGCTCGGGTAAGTCGATGACGGTGCTGGCCGCGACAGGGCTGCTGGACGCCCCGGGTGCCAGAGTGTCGGGGTCGAGCATGCTGGGCGACATCCAGCTGGTGGGCGCGTCGAACCGGGCCCTGCGACAGGTGCACGGTGCCCGTATCGGCTTCGTGTTCCAGGATCCGGGCACCTCGCTGAATCCGTTGCTCACGTTGGAGCGTCAGATCACCGAATCTCTTGAGGCGCACCGCAATCAGACCCGACGCGCCGCGAAAGACCGGGCTTTGGAATTGTTGGAGGCCGTCGGGCTACCGGATCCGGAGCGCCGGCTCAACTCCTATCCCCACCAGTTGTCCGGCGGACAGCGCCAGCGCGTGATGATCGCCATCGCCCTGGCGTGTGATCCGGAACTGCTGATCGCCGACGAGCCCACCACCGCACTGGATGTCACCACCCAGGCGCAGATCATCGAGTTGGTGCGGGCATTGCAACGCGATTTCGGCACCGCCGTGGTGTGGATCAGCCATGACCTGGGTGTCATCGGTCAGGTCGCCGAGGACGTGACGGTGTTGCGCGAGGGTCTCGCCGTCGAGGAGGCCCCGGTGCTGGAGGTGTTCGACCGACCACAGCACGAGTACACCCGGGAGTTGCTGGCGGCGCGGCCCGTGATCGGTGGCGACGGGCCGCCACCGGCGGACCCCGACGCCCCGGTGTTGTTGCGCGTCGAGGACCTCGATGTGCATTTTCCGGTCCAGGGCCCGACCGGCCGCTCGACGGTGCATGCGGTGCAAGATGTTTCGTTCGACATCCACCGGGGCAGCACCTTGGGGCTGGTCGGCGAGTCCGGGTCAGGCAAGTCGACGGTGGCAGCCGCGCTCACCGGCCAGCTCGCCCCCGACGGCGGCACCGCCACTCTCGGTGGCGACGACATTTTCGGTGCCTCCGGACCGTCGGAGAAATTGCTGCGCCGCCGGATCAGTCTGGTGTTCCAGGACCCGTTCTCCTCGCTGAACCCCCGTGCGCGGGTCGGGTCGGCGATCGCGGAGCCGTTGCTGGTCCACAAACTGGCCAAGGACAAGCAGGCCAGGGGGGCGCGGGTGGCCGAGTTGCTCGACCTCGTCGGCCTGACGTCTGATTTCGCCGGCCGCTACCCTCACGAGCTGTCCGGCGGGCAGCGGCAACGTGTCAGCATCGCCCGGGCCCTCGCGACGGAGCCGGAACTGCTGATCCTCGACGAATCCACTGCCTCGTTGGATGTGTCGGTGCAAGCCCGGGTGCTCGATCTCCTGGCCCGGCTGCAACGCGAACTGGGATTGACCTACCTGTTCATCGCCCACGACCTCGCGGTGGTGCAACGGATGTGCCATCAGGTGCTGGTGCTGCGCAACGGACAGACCGTCGAGAACCGTTCCGCGGCTGAGCTGTTCGCCGCCCCCGACGATGACTACACCCGCGCCCTCCTCGCCGCCGTCCCACCGTCGCGCCCCCTTGCCGCCCACACCGAAAAACGGGCGTGAGAGTGCTTGTGGTTCCCGGCGTTTCGTCGATCTCGGGCGCGCTAGTTCTGCACCGTCGGCCGGATGGTGATGTCGCCGATCTCCACATCGGCCGGTTGGCTGATCGCGAATTCCACCGCGCGGGCGACGGCCTCGGGCGCAATCCCGTACTGGGCCATGTGATCCCGGATCTGTTCACGCAGGCCGGGGTCGTCGATCGAGTCGGTGAGTTCGGTGCCGACCATGCCCGGTGAGATCCCGGTTGTCCGGATCACGCCGTCGGTGTTTTCCTGACGTAGCGCTTCCAGCAGGGTGCGCACGGCGTTCTTGGTGGCGGCGTAGACACCCTGGGTGGGCACGATTTTGAGGCCGGAGGTCGACAGGGTGGTGACGAAGTGGCCGGCTCCCTGGCGGCGGAAGACCGGTGTGGCCGCGGCGATGCCGTGCAGTACGCCGCGGAGGTTGACGTCGATCATCGCGGACCAGCCGGCCACGTCACCGTCGGCCAGGGGGCTGGTCTTGGCGATCCCGGCGTTGCTCACCAGCACATCGAGGCGGTGGTACTCGTGGACGGCGGAATCCACCAGCTGCTGGACGTCCTCATACCGGGTGACGTCGGTGGTGTGGACCGATACCTGTCCTCCGCTACGACGGATACGCTCGGCCACCTCGTCGAGCCGGTGAGTGCGGCGCGCCCCCAGGACCACGCTGTGGCCCTGGCGGGCAAGAAGTTCCGCGATCGCCGCGCCGATGCCGGTGCCGGCGCCGGTGATCGCGACCACTTTCGAATTGTTGTTGAGCATGGCTTCCCCTGCGCTAAAGTGGACATTTGTCCGGTTACCCCTTCCACCGTAGCGGACACATGTCCGCTTAGCCACGTCAAGGAAGTGTCGATGCCAGCGAAACGCCGATCCGATGCCCAGGGCAACCGTGACCGGATCCTGGAGGCAGCACGCACGGTGATCGTCGGTGCCGACGAGTTGCGCCTCAATGCCGTCGCCAAAGCTGCCGGCGTCGGGCAGGGCACGCTGTACCGGCACTTCCCCACCCGCGAGCATCTCCTGGCCGAGGTCTACCGCCACGACGTCGACGAACTGGTCACCGCCGCCCCGGCACTGCTGGCCCGCCACACCCCCGTCGAGGCGCTCGCACGGTGGTTCGATCGGGTGGCCGAGTATGCCCGGGTCAAGCGCGGCGTCTTTGCTGCGGTGGAAGTAGCGGTATGGCAAGACCTTTCAGAACACAGCCTGGGTCCCATCGGCGACGCTGTCACCCTGTTCCTCGATGCGGGCAGGGCCGACGGGACGCTTCGGCCCGACGTCGACGCCCGCGACGTCATCCTGCTCATCGGCTACCTGACCCGCCTGGAAGAGTCCGAGTGGGAGGCGCGCGCCGGCCGCCTGCTGGGTGTGGTGCTCGACGGGTTGCGGCGCCGTGAGAAGGTCTGACAATGACTGATCTCACGGGCAAAGTCGCCCTGGTAACCGGCGCTTCCTCCGGACTCGGCGCGTCCGTCGCGCAACTGTTCGCCGCCCGCGGCGCCACGGTGTTCGGCATCTCCCGCGACGCCGGACGCATGGCGACGGTGTTCGCCGACGTCCCCGGCGGGCACTACCAATCAGTCGACATCATCTCCCCGGAGGCGTGTGCGCAGGCGGTGGCGTCGTGCGTCGAGAAGTTCGGGCGCCTCGACGCGTTGATCAACGTCGCCGGGTTTCACACCATGCGCCACACCCGCGACGTCACCGACGACGACTGGGCCTACGACCTCGCCGTCAACCTCAACGGCCCGTTCTTCCTGACCCGCGCCGCGCTGCCCCATCTGCTGGAAAGCGGCGGCAACATCGTCAACGTGTCATCGATCGCCGGCATCGAAGGTGAGGTGTACTCGGCCGGGTACTGCGCGGCCAAACACGGACTGGTCGGGTTGACCCGGGCGCTGGCAATCGAATTCACCGGCGATCGCCTGCGTGTCAACGCTGTGTGCCCGGGCGGCATGGTCACCGCGCAGGCCACGGAGTTCGCCGCCCCCGAGAACGCCGACTGGAACCTCATCATGCGCATCGCCTCACCCCGGGGGCTGATGGACGTCGCCGATGTCGCGAAGACCATTGCGTTCCTGGCCAGCGATGATGCCTCGGCCATCCACGGCGCGGTCTACATCGTGGACAACGGCAAGACAGCAGGCTGACCCGAGAGCACAATGAGCGCCGTGGACAACTCCCCAGAATCCGATGGCGTGGCCGGCTCCGTCGTCACCTCGGACAGCGCAGCCGTCGCCGGCTCGGCAGCCACCTCGGTCAGCACCGCCGTCGCGGGGTCCACGGCCACCGTCGTCAGCGCGGGGGTGGCGGGATCGGCAGCCACCGCGGCCAGCGTCGCGGTGACCGGATCCGTCGGTACCGCAGGCAGTGTCGCCATCGCCGCCAGCGTGCTCACCGTGCTGTCGGTGGCACTGGCGGCGTGCGTCGCGTGCCTCGGATGTGTGGCCTGCAAGCGCTGTGTCGCCTGCCTGTGCTGCGTCAACTGCTCCGAGTGCCTCTTCTGCATCGCCTGCTCCAACTGCTCAGGCCTGCGCTTCGCGATCGGGAAGCGCAACGTGCACGTCTGATCCGGCCCGGTTCAATCCAGGGACGTCCGCATCAACATCACGCTGTAGGTGTCCCAGACCGACAGCGTGAAATACAGGTCACTGCCCGTCGACCAGGGATGGATGAACGGCGCGTAGATCCCGCCGGGTACCTGAGCGGTGCTGACGATCGTCTTGGCCGAACTCCAGGGCCCTTCCGGCTTGTCGGCGGTCCGCAGCACCACGTTGTTCACCGTGTTGGTGTAGAGCATGACGAACTTCTTCAGGTGGTCGTTCCATGCCACCGACATCTCACTGCCCGGCGCCCACACCACCTGGATCGCGAGGTAGGGCGTGTTACGCACCCAGCCGAACGGGGTGTAGTACTCGTAGGCCGCATTGTCGGCCACCGCGGCCTCGGGAACCCTTGCCAGGAACGGCATTCCGCCACGTCCCGCGCCGGTCCCGTAGTTGTAGACGTAGCCGCCCGAGCGCAGGTAGGCGCCCATCTGGAAGTTCTGATAGCCCCAGACGAACGGCACCCCGGGCACGGTGTTGAACCAGCTGGGCCGGATGCTGGTGACCGGTACCGTCCAGTTCTCGCCGTTGTCGTCGGACACCGCGACCGCGGAGAAGTTCGTCGACCACTGCCCCGGATTGCCCCACTGGCTCACCGACATGAAGTTCACGAATTGGCGGGTGCCCACCGAAATCGCCGCGGTGGGAATGACAGTCACTTCGGTGGCCGACAGCCGCAGGCTGGCGATCACCTGGCGGGAGAAGTCGGGCCGATCCTTCGCCACGGGCGACCCGCCGTAGACGTCGCCGTACTTCGGCTCGGGAATTCGGATGCCGTCGGCCAGGTTTCGGTCCGCGCTGCGGAACAGGACGTTCTTGCGCCACTCCTGGTCCTGGACTCCGCAGTTGCCGAAGGTGTCGCCGAAGGCCATCAACGCTTGCGGATCGGTGGTCGATCCGTTGTCCCAGACAATGCCCAGATCGGTACCGGAGATGCCAAAGCGGCTGTAGGAATCGGTTTCCGGACCGACGATCCAGTCGACGCGGGTCGCGGAGGCGGCAGCGGGGGCGGCTGCTGCGCGGGCAGCCGTGTTGGGCGCCACCGCCGCGTCGGCCTGTGCCGGGGTGAGGTTGTTCGGGTTCGCGACGGCACCGGGCTTGCGGCCGATGGGCAGGTGCAGGATCGGGAACTTCGGCAACGAGGGCGCGATGCCACGCGCCGACGCGCCGGCGGGTGGCACTGAGCACGGATCTGCGGCCGCCGGGGTGATGGCGGCCATGGGGACGACGAGCGCGGCCACCGTCGCCGAGACGACCGTCATCGAGGCAAGTCGCGTGAACGCCGACATGACACCTTCCGGGCCTGAATTGCAGACCGCTGCACAGCCTTTGCTGATTCTGGATGGACACGACGCCGGCCCCGACACCAGACGTCACTTGTGACAGTAGTGACTGATGTGACTTTGCCACGTTGTCGGTCGTCGTTCGAGACGGAGCCGTGATCGTGTCGAGACCACCCCTTGACATCAAGAGCTGTTGAGGTCCTACCGTCGGCACCATGACCGAACACACCCTCGGCCCCTGGGGATTCGCGGTCCCCCGAGGCGAACTCGACACCGCGGCCGCCATCGAAGACCTGGGGTATTCGGCGCTGTGGCTCGCCGGCGGGCAACTGGACCGGCTGAGCCGGCTCACCGACGTGTTGGCCGCCACCCGGCGCGCCGTCGTCGCGTCGTCGATCATTCCGCCGGGCGTCTACGGCCCCGCCGCGGTGACCCAGCTCTACGTTGAGGCCGAATCCGAGTATCCCGGCCGGTTACTCATCGGCCTCGGCGCTCCGCAACAACCCGCCGCCATCGGCGCGCTCAATCACTACCTCGATCAGCTCGAGGAGGTGCCGCAGCAGCGGCGCATCCTCGCCGCGATCGGCCCGCGCAAGCTGGATCTGGCCCGGGACAGGTTCGCCGGAGCGGTGCCGATCCTGGTGACACCCGCCTACACGACAGTCGCGAAGGAGCGTCTCGGCGCAGACCGGACCCTCGCGGTCGGGCTGTTCGTGGTGCTCGACGAAGATCCTGCGGCGGCCCGCGAGACCGCCCGGCAGCCGCTGCGTTTCCTGCTCGGCGAGATCCGCGGCTACCAGGACTCGGCCCGCAGGCAGGGTTTCACCGACCACGACATCACCACCCTCAGCGATCACCTGGTCGACGCGCTGACGGCGTGGGGTTCCCCGGCCGACATCGCGAAGCGCACCCTGGAGTTGCGCGCCGCCGGAGCCGACCACGTCCAGGTTTCGGTCCTGCACTCCGGCAGCCAGCCCGGCCCGGTCGAGGTCGCCCGTCAGCTCGCCCCGTTGCTCGCCTGACGAACTGTGCGGCAGCGCAGCACGATCCAGCCAGCGACGGAACTGACATCGCCAGCAGTCAGGCCGTTCAGCGCCGGCAACGTCATTGCCCGACCGGATCGTCGCCGGCGACTGTTGCCAGGTAACGATTTCAACATGTTTGCCTGCATTGCGGCTGACGTTCGCTGATCGCAGCTGACGAACCTGTAGGTTTGCTCGGGCAAACAGAGGTCGGGGGCCAGGCGATGTCGGCAGGAAAGAGTCCACATGAGCTCGACGAGTAGCGCGGCGGCCCATATCGGCCGCATCGGCGGTTTGGCAGTGGCGCTGGGCATCGGTGCCGCCATAGCCGGCGGCACCGGCGTGGCGTGGGCTGACACCGACTCGTCACCGTCGAAAACCTCCTCGTCGGCCTCGGGCTCGGACGGTTCGGCCGGCGCCAAGAAGGACCGGTCCACCTCGAAGGACCGCACCTCCGCCGAGAAGGCGCCCGCGAAAGATTCGAAGAACACGGACAAGGCCGACGACACGGCGTCCGCTGACACCTCGGCCACCGGCAAAGGTTCCAGGAAAGCCTCGAATGCCCCTACGGACGACGAGTCCCCGAAGGCCACCACCGGAACCGCCCGTGAGGTCACCGACACGTCGGTGTCACCCAGCTTGTCTGCTCCGATCAGCCTGTCTGCTCCGATCAGCCTGTCTGCTCCGATCGCCGTCGAGGCACCGGCCACCGCCGCTGCCGCGAAACCGCGCCCAGTGTCCCAACAGGTCAGCGCACTGGCCCCCCGCCCGTCGGCCACCACCACACCGACCGCACCCGCGCCCGCGCCGGGGCTGCTGGCGTCCCTGCTGGGCTGGACCCGGCCCGAATCTGAGCGCACCGTCACCCCGGCCGGTCAGATCACCACCGCAGCGTCCCCCAGTGCCGCCGCGGCGGTCGTCGATCCTCTGCCGGGCAGCCTGCCGTCCAAGCCGGTCCAATGGGTCACCGGTCCGAACGGCGGCGCGTGGCTCGGAGGCAAGTACCTCGCGCGCACCCAGAACACCAGCGCCGAGTTCGGCATCTACGGCACCGATCTGGGCATCCTGTGGGACGGCGGGGTGATCGACGGGAAGCGATTCGTGCACGTCGCCTTCGGCGACACTTTCAGCGGCGCCAACATGCAGGGTGGCTGGCGCAACAACGCACTGCTGATCAGCTTCGACGACAAGCTCGGCAACGGGCTCTACCTCGAACCCACCGGTTATGCCGGTCAGTTCATCCCCCGCGGGGCCGGCCTGGGCCTGTTCGGGTCCGAGGTCACCGTGATCCCGACCTCCGGCATCCGGATCCTCGATCGCCAGTACGTCAACTACATGTCGGTGAAGTCGTGGGACACCCCCGGTCGGTGGACCACCAACTTCTCCGCGATCTCGCGGTACAACCCGGCCACCGACAAGTGGGAGACGGTGTCGTCAACCATCCGTTCCGCGGGCTGGCTCCGCTCCTCGACTTCCTACCGGCCCGGTGACCAGAACTTCCAGCAGATGGCCTACGTGCTGCAGCCCGAAGACCAGGTGGCCGACGGCGATCCCCGGTACCTGTACGCCATGGGCACACCCTCGGGCCGCGCCGGCTCGGCATACCTGTCCCGCGTCGCCGAGGAATCGGTGACCGACCTGGCGAAGTACGAGTACTGGGACGGCAACAAGTGGGTCCGCGGCAACGCGGCCGTCGCCAAGCCCATCATCGGTACCGACCGCTCCACCGGTCTGTTCGGCTTCGTCAAAGACTGGGCCAACAACCCGAACAACTTCGGCGGTTACTTCGGCGGGCTCTTCGGCGCCAAGACCGGGGGCAATGTCAGCGAGATGTCGGTCCAGTACAACGAGTATCTGGACAAATACGTCGTGCTCTACGGCGACGGCAACAACAACATCCAGATGCGCGTCGCCGACACCCCGGAGGGCGCCTGGTCGGCTCCGGTGCAGCTGGCGAGTTCGGCGCAGTATCCCGGTCTGTACGCCCCGATGATCCACCCGTGGTCGGGCACCGGTGCACTGCAGGGCGCCACCGGCTCGGACTACCACAACCTGTACTGGAACATGTCGATCTGGGGCGACTACAACGTCGTGCTGATGTCGACCGACCTGAGCCCGCTGCACACCGTGGCGGTCTGACCGCACGCGAAAAGTCGCGCAGATCACGCATTTTCGTCCACTTGGCGGACGCCGGCAGGCCAACGCATCACGGCGAGGTCACGAGTGTCCATGTGCTTGGTAACAACGCGGCGGCGGCCCGCGTGGGCGCTCAACTCCCGCGCGTTCCCGCGGTTAGCTGGCCGAGGCAAGACAGAAGCACAGTGGAGAGGGCACGCGGTGAACCACCGAATCAGCAAGTTCCGTGTTGGACATCGAGCGCGCATATTGGTGGCGGCGCTGGCCGCTGTGCTGATGCCTGCCTTCTTGATCACCGTGGGTCCCGCCCCGACGGCGGCAGCGTTCTCCCGAGAGGGTCTGCCCGTCGAGACCCTGTACGTCCCGTCCCCGTCGATGGGCCGTGACATCCGTGTCCAGTTCCAGGGCGGTGGTCCGCACAGCGTGTATCTGCTCGACGGCCTGCGTGCCCAGGAGGACTTCAACGGCTGGGACATCAACACCGCCGCGTTCGAATGGTTCTACGAATCCGGCATTTCCGTGGTGATGCCGGTCGGCGGCCAGTCCAGTTTCTACACCGACTGGTACGAGCCGGCGACGGGCAGGAACGGGACAGTCACCTACAAGTGGGAGACCTTCCTGACCCAGGAGCTGCCCGGGTGGCTGGCGGCCAATCGCGGCCAGGACCCCAACGGCAATGCCGTGGTCGGATTGTCGATGGCCGGCGGCGCCGCCCTGACGCTGGCAACCTGGCATCCGCAGCAGTTCATCTTCGCCAGCTCGCTGTCGGGCTTCCTCAACCCGTCCCAAGGCTTGTGGCCCACCGCAATCGGGCTCGCCATGGCCGACGCCGGCGGCTTCAAGGCACAGAACATGTGGGGCCCGTCCAACGACATCGCGTGGCAACGCAACGATCCCACGGTCAACGTCGGCCGCCTGGTGGCCAACCGGACCGCGCTGTGGATCTACTGCGGCAGCGGCATGCCCGCCGAGTTCGACACCGCAGGCGACTTCGGCACCAACTTCAGTGCGCAATACCTGGAGAACATCACCGTCTCGTCGAACAAGGACTTCCAGAACCGGTACCTGGCCGCCGGTGGCCGCAACGCCATCTTCCAGTTCCCGGCCAACGGGACTCACGGCTGGGGGTACTGGGGCGCACAGTTACAGGCCATGAAACCCGATCTGGTGCGCATCCTGACCGCTCCCCCGGCCCTGCCGCCGGTTCCGATGCTCCCCGTGCCCGGAGCCCTGCCTGCGCCGCTGCCAGGAGCCGTCCCCCCGCCGGCCCTGCCGGCTGCCGCCGCCCTGCCTGCGCCGGCCGCGGTACCGGCCTCGCTTCCTGTCGGCTGACTCAGAGGATCGGCCTGCCCCCGGTGACGGCGACGCGGGCTCCGGAGATGTAGCTGCCCTCGTCGGAGGCCAGCAGGACATACACCGGCGCCAGCTCGGCGGGTTGCCCTGCGCGTCCCAGCGGGGTGTTCTCTCCGAAAGAGCTGACCTTTTCCGGTGGCATGGTGGCCGGAATCAACGGCGTCCAGATCGGGCCGGGCGCCACACTGTTGACCCGGATTCCCCTGTCGCCGAGCAACTGCGCCAGGCTCGCCGAGAAGTTCGCGATGGCCGCTTTGGTAGCGGCGTACGGCGCCAGCTGCGGTGAGGGCATATCGGAGTTCACCGACGAGCTGCCGATCACCGACGACCCCGGGCCCAGGTGAGGTAGCGCGGCCTTCACCAGGTAGAAGTAGGCCCCGACGTTGAGGCGGAACGTGTAATCCCACTCCTCGTCGCTGATCTCTTCCAGGTTGTCATGGCTCATCTGGTAGGCCGCGTTGCTGACCAGGATGTCGATGCCACCGAACTCGGTGACTGCCCGGTCGATCACGGCACGGCAGTGCGCGGGGTCGGCGAGGTCGCCGGGAACCAGGACACACTTGCGGCCCGCCGCTTCGACCAGCTCGGCCACGACGGCCGCATCGTCGTCTTCGTTGAGGTAGGAGATCAGCACGTCGGCGCCCTCGCGGGCATACGCGATCGCCACGGCCCGCCCGATACCGCTGTCGCCGCCGGTGATGACAGCGCGCTTTCCGGCCAGCCGACCGGTGCCGCGGTAGCTCTTTTCGCCGCAGTCGGGCACCGGATCCATCGCTGACTGCACGCCGGGCACTGCTTGTTGTTGCTCGGGAAATCCCATTTGGAGCACCTACCCGCAGAATTTGCGACGAAACAGCTTTTCAGTGGGTCAAGTCACAACAGGTTTGGGTTGGCGCTGGTGTGGAATGCCGGGGACTGACGCGGAAACGTTAATTCCGAGTTTCCAACGCAACCCGGGAGAGGACGCACATGACAGCGCACGACAAAGCCGACGAAGCTCGCAAAGGCCTGCTCGATTCGATCAAGGGCAAGGCCAAAGAGGTCGCCGGTGCCGTGACCGGCAACGATTCGCTGACCGCCGAGGGCCAACTCGATCAGGTCCAGGCCAAAGAACGCAAGGAAGCCAACGCCGTCGAGGCCGTCGCCGACGCCGAGGCGAAGCAGGCCAGGGAAGCAGCAGCCGCAGCCAGGATCGAAGGGGCGCAGGAGCGCCGCGAAGTCCAGGCGCAGACCGCAGCTGTCGAGGGGTCGGTCCGCGCCGAGCAGGCTGTGCAGAAGCAGGCCGTCGAACAGGCCGCGCAGCGCGACGTAGCCGCCGCGAAAGCCCAGGCTGATGTGGACGCCCGCCGCGAAGTCGAGCAGGCCAAGGCCGAAGAGCGCGCCGAACTGCACGACGCGGCCGAAGACGTGGTGGATGCCGCCGAGGAACGCAAGGACAAGACCCTCGAGGCCGAAAGCGATCTCGCCGCTGCCCAGAGCCTGCGGCAGCACGCCGACAAGGTTTCCGACCAGGCCGACCTGCCCTGATTCCTGAGACGACAAAGGAGTACTCGATGAAGATCACCGATGTGCCGTTCGCGGTGCTGCGTTTGCAATACCAGATCGCCCGCTTTCCATTGCACCTGATCGAGCAGCAGATCTCTGCCCGCGTGGACCCCGAGGCCCCGGGCCGGTTGTTCTACGAGCGTTCGTTGGGCACCTTGGACGCCACCGTCGGTGGCTTCCTCGGTGATGCGGGCCTGCAGGAGCGCGGTGCTGCCCTGCTGGAGCGCAGCGAGGCGCTGAAGCAGGCCGCCAAACTCGAAGCCGAGGCCTCGGCGAAGCTGCAGGACGCCGACCAGACGCTGAAGCGCAAGGCGGACAAGGCTATCCAGGATCAGAAGGAGGCCCGCGAGACCCGTCAAGAGGAGGTCGAGCAGGCCAAGGCCGACGCCGACGAGCGCAAGCGCACCGCGGCGGAGACGGCCGCCAAGCGCGCCGCGACCGCCAAGAAGCAGGCTGACGAAGTGGCGGCAAAGCGCGTCGAGAATGTCGAAGCAGCCAAGCGCGCGCAGCAGAACACCATCAACAAAGCCGAGGAGAAGGTGGTCAAGGCCGCCGATGCCCAGCGTGATGATGCGGCCCAGAAGCGCTCCGACGCCGCGGCCAAGCGGGCGCAGGCCGACAAGGTGGAAGCCCTGGCCGACGTCGAAAAGCAGAGCAGGCAGACCACGTAACAGCGTATAGCTGGTAGCACCACCTGCGGCGAGGGTCATGACGACCCTCGCCGCAGTTGCGTTCGCGAGACACCCACCCACGCCCTATGGTCGAACGGTGAATCGACTCGATCGCTTCTTCGAGATTTCTGCGCGCGGCTCCTCGGTCGCCACCGAACTGCGGGGCGGCGTCGTCACGTTCATCGCGATGGCCTACATCATCGTGCTGAATCCGATCATTCTGTCCGGGACACCGGACGTCGACGGTGGCGAGCTGGGCTTCGCCCAGGTCTCCGCGGTCACCTCGCTGGCCGCCGGCACCATGACGATCCTCTTCGGCGTCATCGCGCGGCTCCCCTTTGCCTTCGCCGCCGGGTTGGGCATCAACTCCTTCCTGGCGAGTTCGATTGTCGGCGACCTGACCTGGCCCGAGGCGATGGGCCTCGTGGTGATCAACGGCCTGATCATCGTGTTGCTGGCGGTGACCGGGCTGCGCCGCCTGATCTTCGACGCGGTGCCCATGCCGCTGAAACTCGCGATCACCGCGGGCATCGGGCTGTTCATCCTGTTCATCGGCCTGGTCGACGCCGGCTTCGTCGGAGCCACCAGCTTCCCGTCACCGCCGTTGGGTCTCGGCGCCGACGGCGGCGGATCGATCACCACGGTGCCCACGCTGATCTTTGTCTTCACCCTGCTGGTGACGGGCGTTCTGGTCGCCCGAAAAGTCCGCGGCGGCATCCTGATCGGGCTGATCACCGGGACAGCGGTGGCTGTCGTGGTCGAAGCGATCTGGCACCTGGGCCCCGGCACCGAGAATCCGGGCGGATGGGGTCTGTCGGTGCCCACGCTGTCGGGTTCGCCGTTCGCGGTCCCCGACCTCTCGCTCGTCGGCGCGGTCAGTGTCGACAGTTTCAGCCGGATCGGCATACTCGCCGCCGTCATGTTCGTGTTCACCTTGGTGTTCACCAACTTCTTCGATGCGATGGGCACCTTCACCGGATTGTCGAAGCAGGCTGAGCTGGCCGACGACCACGGCAACTTCCCGCGGCTGCAGTCCGCGCTCGTCGTCGAAGGTGCAGGCGCCGTCGTGGGCGGTGCGGTGTCGGCGTCGTCGAACACCGTCTTCATCGAGTCCGGTGCAGGTATCGGCGAGGGCGCACGTACCGGGCTCGCCAGTTTGGTGACCGGCGGATTGTTCCTGGCCGCAATGTTTTTGACGCCGCTGGCGGCCATCGTGCCCACCGAGGTCGCCGCTGCGGCACTCGTCATCGTCGGAGCCATGATGGCCTCGCACCTACGGGAGATCGACTTCGCGGACTTCTCGGTGGCCCTGCCCGTCGTCCTGACCGTCACCGTCATGCCGTTGAGTTATTCGATCGCCAACGGCATCGGCGTCGGGTTCATCTCCTGGGTGGTGGTGCGCAGTTTCTCGGGCAAGGGCCGCGAGATCAGCCCGTTGTTGTGGATTGTCGCGGCCGGTTTCCTGCTGTACTTCGCGCGGGGGTGGATCGACTCGTTCGTCGGGGCGTAGCGGGCCCTACTTCCGGAGCCCGGGAAGCGATGACCCTCTGGGGAGTGTCATGAATTGTTAACGCGGCCAACAGAATTCGTTGCAGCTCGCCCCCTATGCCCTGGTTCACCACACCCGGATGTAGTCCACCAGCATGTGCGCCGGGTAGATTCCGGCGGCCGGATCACCGCCACCGGACCCGCTGACCGCCAGGTTCAACACCGGAAACATCTGAAACCCTGGGTCATTGAACCGCCACCCGGCCAGCGATCCCGCGGGCACGTCGAAATACGGGGGTGCGCCGGGCACCGGGTCCTTCCAGAACCGGATACCGCTGACGTCCCACTGGCAGCGCCAGACATGCCATTCGGGATCTATCTCGACGGGGTGGTTGGCCGCGGTGCGCCCGTCCAGCCGGGCATGGACGGTCGATCCCGGCCCCCAGCCGCCGTTGCCGAACCATTCCATCACGTCGATCTCGCCCCCCTGGCCGGGCAGGTCGTTGAGGATCCACCAGGCCGGCCAGCAACCGGGGGTCAGGCATTCGAGCTTGATCCGGGCTTCCCAGGTGTGCCCGATACCCACCCAGGTCTTGCCCTGAATCTTCGCGCCGAAGTACTTGTCGCCTTCCCTGGTGGCGCGGATCACCAGGTTGGAGTTGCCGTCCAGGAACAGGTTCTGTCGGTCGTCGCGGTATTGCCCCATGTTCTCGGGTCGATCCCACACCGCGGGATTCCGGATGGTTTCGCGCGCCGGCACCACGATCCACTTCGCGTAGTCCGGCGGCGCGCCAGGAGGACCGTTGAATTCGTCGGCGAACAGCGGCGCCCCGAGAATCTCTGCGCCCGGTAGCGGCGGCTCGGCCTGGGCGGCCGGAATGGCTGCCGCGCCGGCGAGTAGACCGAACCCGGTCATCAACATCATGCTGCGTCGATCCATGTCAGGCACCAACGAAATATAAGCCCCGTCGGCCGCATTTCCGCCCACACCACGGATTGCCTCACTACAGTCGCGTCAACAACGACGTCAATGGAGACGCAGTGGCGACCACATCCTCATACTCCAAGTACCTCGGCGGGCTGGCCGTAGCCCTGGGCATCGGGGCGGCCATCAGTACCAGCTCCGGAGTTGCGCTCGCCGATGACGGGACCTCCAAGGCAGCACACACTTCCGAGAGCAAGCGGCCGTCAGCAGCCCAAAAGCCGTCGCAGCGAACGTCAGAACAGCGAAAGTCGGCAGAACGAAAGTCGCAGTCGCCCACCAAGAGGGAACCCACACCGAAGGTCTCCGCCACGCGGGCACAGCGACTCACCTCCGTCACCATGAAACGCAAGCCTGACACCGACCACCCCGCCACTCCCCCGCAGAACGCCGCGGGACTCTCGGTGCTGCTGAGTGCGAAACGCCCAGAGTCATTTGATCCGGAATCAAGCCCAACCACAGACACTTTGGCGACCGCAGAACAGCTTGCCGCCGAACGCCGGGCCACCGAGATCGTCGGCACTCCGGTGGTGCAGCTGACCAAAGCCGTTCTGAAGACGGCCTGGTTGCTGTCCGGGCACCGCAATTTCGCCCTGGTGGGTGGACCGGATCGCGCCAACCTCGAGCAGCTCGATCAGGCGGTGGACGAGTACGCCATGCAGGCGGCGATGGAGGTCCAGCTGCTCAACCCGAACAAGCCCACCATGCTGCAGCAGGTGATGCCGCCGCACACCTGGGCCGGGCAGACCGTCGAGGGCAGCCGGATCTGGTATGACAACCCGGACACGGTGTACCGCTTCGTCGCGGCCAATGCGGCGTCGGAGTACGTGCTCAGCGGCCGGTTTGCGCCCGGGGAGCGCCCCGCCGACACCAATTTCAGCGTGCTCACGGGGCTGAACGGCGAGACCGCCCACAACCTCAACGGCAACGATCTCGAGGTCGATTCCGACGGCCGGTTCACCATCACGGTCAGCGCCGCGCCGGCACCGCACCCGGATGCCGATCACCTTCAGCTGCCACCGGATGCCACGCTGATCACCACCCGAAACACCCTGTCGGACTGGAACACTCAGATGCCGATGGTGGTGTCGATCAGGCGGGTCGACGGCCCGCCGGACAGCCTGTTCGCGCAGATCGGCGGCTTCCTCCTCCCCGGCATCGGACCGGCCGTCACCCGGAATCCCACGCTGGTGTCGCTGGTGTCGCTGATCCCGCCGCTGCCCGAGCCGCCGTTGCTGTTGCAGTCGGTCGAGGCAGCGCTGCTGATGCTGGTCCTGGGAATCACCAAGCAGGACGAGTACATCCGGGTGGCCACCACCGACCCCGACACCGGTGAGTCACGGCAGCCCAACACGTTGTCTGCGCCCGGCTACCACGCGCAGTTCCTGTCGACACAGCTGCAGAGTGCCGGCTATTTTCAGCTCGCCGACGACGAGGCGTTGGTACTCACCATCGACCCGGGAAGCGCGCCCTATTTTGTTGTGCCGGTGACCAACGACTGGACCATCACCGACAATTACTGGGACGCGCAGACCAGCCTGAACAACGCCCAGGCCGTGCCGAACGGCGACGGAACCTACACGGTGGTCGTGTCGAAAGCGGATCCGCGCGTGGCCAACTGGGTCTCCACCGGCGGCCTCGACCAGGGCACGTTGTCGTTACGTTTCCAGGGCGTGGATCCGGAATCGCCGGACCGGCCGCAGGTGTCGGCGCGCGTGGTCGCGCTCGACGAAGTTCCCGCGTATGTCGAGGCAGGCCAGCTCGTGTACGACAGGGACCGGCAGATAACCGACCGTCAGACCGGCTACGCCCACCGGCGAGGCTAAGCTCCACCACGTGTCAGAACCCACCTCGCTTGTCACGGGCCGCGCGTTCCTGGAAAGCCCCCGCTGGCATGATGGCGCCCTCTATGTCTCCGACATGTTCGCCGATGTGGTGCTGCGGGTCTCACCCGACGGCGAGGTCAGCACGTTGGTGGAGGTCGAGCAACCGTCGGGTCTGGGCTGGCTGCCCGACGGGACATTGCTGATCTCGTCGATGACCCAGCGGCGGGTGCTGCGCTACGACGGCGCCCGCCTCACCGAACATGCCGATGTCCGGGCGGTGGCCTCCCAGGAGATCAACGACATGGTGGTCGATCGGCACGGTCATGCGTTCCTCGGGCAGTTCGGGTTCGACCTGCTTGCCGGCGAGGCCCCGGCACCGGCGCCCCTGATTCGCATCGACCCCAAGGGTGCGGTCAGCCTCGCCGCGACCGATCTGATGTTCGCCAACGGCATGGCCGTCACTGCTGACGGGTCAACGCTGCTGGTGGCCGAAAGCATGGGACAGCGCATCACCGCCTTCACTCTCAGCGAGGCAGGCGTGCTGACGGATCGACGGGTCTTCGCCGAGGTCGACGGCTTCCCCGATGGCATCGCCGTCGACCGTGACGGCGGCGTCTGGTTCGGCAACCCGGTGTCGCACCAATTCGTTCGCGTGCGCGAGGGCGGCGAGATCACCGACACCGTGGACACACCCGGTCCGCACGCGATTGCCTGTGCCCTCGGCGGCCCCGACGGCCGCACCCTGTTCATGGTCACCTCCTCGACGCTCGGCGACCGCCGGCAGGCGGTCACCACTCTCGGCGCGTCCGTTCTGACCGCGGCGGTCGCGGTGGCGGTCGCGTAACCGTCTGCCCGACGCAGCTTCTTGTCCTCCGTACCGGGTAGCAGGCATCGCGCTGCCCGGGTAGCCGCGTGCCGGATCTTGCAGGCAGCGTTGACGACTTCAGCACCCGCCCGCGGCACAGTCATAACTGTGCCCGCGGGCAAAACCGCTCGCAGGTTGTATCCAATCGAACCCTGAAAGCTGGTGAACTGATGTCAGATTCCACCACCGTCCACGATGTCACCTACGATCTGCTCCGATCACTGGGCCTGACAACAGTGTTCGGCAATCCCGGCTCGACCGAACAGACATTCCTCAAGGACTTCCCCGACGACTTCACCTACGTGCTCGGCCTGCAGGAGGCGTCGGTGCTCGGCATGGCCGACGGCTTCGCCCAGGCCACCGGCAAGCCCACACTGGTGAACCTGCACACCGCGGCAGGCACCGGCAATGCCATCGGCAGCCTGGTGGCGGCCTACAAGGCCAACACCCCGCTGATCGTCACCGCCGGCCAGCAGACCCGCGAAATGATGTTGACCGACCCGTATCTGGCCAACCGCGATGCCACCCAGATGCCCCAGCCCTGGGTCAAATGGTCATACGAACCGGCGCGCGCCGAGGATGTGCCCGCCGCATTCATGCAGGCCTACACCATCGCCATGCAAGAGCCGAAAGGCCCGGTGTTCCTGTCGATTCCGTTGGACGACTGGGACAAACCGGCCCTGGGACCCGCCGTGATCCGCACCTCCAGCCACCACACTGAACCGGACCGTGGCCGTCTGCGTGAGTTCGCCGACCGGATCAACCGCGCCGAGCGGCCGCTGCTGGTGCTCGGTCCCGAGGTCGACCGTGCTGGCGCCTGGGATGCCGGAATCGCGTTCGCGGAGAAACTGGGAGCGCCGGTGCTGGGTACCGCGCTGCCGGACCGGATCTCCTTCCCGGAGAACCACCCGCTGTGGACCGGACAGTTGCCGATGACCATCGCCGGGGTCAACCACGCCGTCTACGGCCACGACCTGGTGATTGTCGTTGGCGCACAAGTCTTCCGCTACTATCCCTACATTGCGGGCGAATACCTGCCCGAGGGCACGGAACTGCTGCAATTCACCTCCGATCCCCACCTGGCTGCGGTCGCACCCGTCGGTGACAGCCTGGTGGGGGACGTCCGCGTGGCGCTGGAAGAGTTGGTCGGACTGATCGACACGCCCGCTGACCGCGAGCCGCCGACGCAGCTGGTGTTCCCCCGCCACGTCGACGATTCCGAACGCTCCGCACCCATGACCGCCAACGCCGTCTACGCGACGCTGAGTGCCCACCAGCCCGAAGACGCCGTGGTGGTCATGGAATCCACCTCGACGATGCTGGATCAGAAAACCTGGTTGCCCGCCACCCATCCGGGAAGCTTCTATGCCACCGGCAGCGGTGGAATCGGTTGGGGTGTACCGGCATCGGTGGGTGTCGCGCTGGGTGATCGCGCCCGCGGAGTGAAGCGGACCATCGTCGCCACCATCGGCGACGGCTCGTTCGAGTATTCGGTGCAGGCCATCTGGACCGCCGCCCAGCACAAGTTGCCCATCGTCTTCGTCGTGCTGCGCAATGGTGAGTACTCGGTGCTCAAATCGTTCGCCGAGCTGGAACAGACCCCCCACGTGCCGGGGCTGGAATTGCCCGGACTCGATATCGCCTCTCTGGGAATCGGTTTCGGCTGCCGCGCGGTGAACGTCGAGAACACCGACGAGCTGGAGCGTGAGTTCCTCGCGGCCCTGGCTGCCGACGGCCCCACCGTCATCGTCGCACCCACCCGGCCCCAGGACGCCGGGTTGGGCTGACACTGCCCACCCTGCCCGCCCTTGAGCGAACTACCCAAAGACGCACGGGGCGGGCACGTACGACACCCACAAGCCAGGAGACATCATGCCCGTCTACACCCTCACCACCACCGCAGCCACGCTGACCCCGAACACCAAGGCCCAGCTGGCAAGCGAAGTGACCCGCCTGCATTCGGCCATCAACCACGTGCCGAGCATCTACGTCAACGTCGTCTTCCAGGAACTTCCCGCCGACAATATCTACACCGACGGCAAGCCCGCGCAGCCCGTGCTCGTCAACGGGTGGGTGCGCAACGGACATCCGGTGGAGGACACCACCCGGCTCGCCACCGAGATCGCCGCGGCCGTCACCCGCATCGCGGCCGTGCCGGCAGAGCGCGTGATGGTGGTGTTCCAGAGCAGCCCGGCCGGCTATGCCGTCGAGGCCGGCCGGCCGCTCCCCGAACCGGGCCACGAAGCCGCGTGGGCCGCCGCGAACGGAGGCACCGATCATGTTCGCCATTGAGGTCACCGAACTCGGCGGGCCCGACGTGCTCACCGCGGTCGACCGGCCGCGGCCCACCCCGGCGCCGGGAGAAGTTCTGATCAAGGCCGAGGCCATCGGCGTCAACTTCATCGACACCTACTTCCGGTCCGGGATGTATCCGCGGCCGCTGCCGTTCATCGTCGGCTCCGAGGTGTGCGGCACCGTCGCCGCGGTGGGTGACGGGGTGCGCGGTTTCGCGGTCGGCGACCGGGTGGCGTGCGCTGACGCCCTCGGCACCTATGCCGAATACAGCGTGGCGCCAGCCGATTTCGTCGCGCACGTGCCCCCTGACGTCGCCTCCGATGTGGCCGCGTCCGCGATGTTGAAGGGTATGACCGCTCACCTGCTGATCACCTCGGTGTACCGGGTGCACCGCGGTGACGACGTGCTGCTGCACGCCGGTGCGGGGGGTGTGGGCCTGATCCTGACACAGTGGGCCACCGCCATGGGTGCGCGCGTGCTCACCACGGCGTCCACCCCGGTCAAAGCCGAACTGTCACGTCAGGCGGGCGCGGTCGAGGTGTTGGACTATCCCGGCCAGGACGACGGCGGTGCCGCCGCGTTCGGCGCTGGAGTCCGCGCGCGCACCGGGGGCAACGGAGTCGCCGTCGTCTATGACGGCGTCGGCAGGTCCACGTTCGATGCCAGCCTGGCCAGCTTGAAGATCCGCGGCACCCTCGCGTTGTTCGGGGCGGCCAGCGGACCTGTTCCGCCGGTGGATCCGCAGCGCCTCAACGGTGCCGGTTCGGTCTACCTGACCCGACCGTCACGCAACCATTTCACCGGCACCCCGGACGACTTCGCTTTTCACTCCGGCGAACTGCTCCGGGCCATCGCCCACGGCACCCTCGACGTCACCGTCGGTGGGCACTACCCCCTGGCCGACGCCGCCCAGGCTCATCGTGACCTCGAAGGCCGCACAACGGTCGGTTCGGTGGTGTTGGTGCCCTGAGAATCAGGCGCGCTCCAGCACCACCACCGGGATGGGGCGGGACGTCTTCTTCTGGTACTCGTTGTAGTCAGGCCAGACCTCGGCCATGTTGGCCCACATCTCTGGCTTCTCGGCATCGGTGGCAACGCGGGCGCGGACAGCGAACCGCTGATCCTTGACCTGGATCTCGGCGTTCGGATCGGCTTCCAGGTTGAGGAACCAGGTGGGTGGCGCCTCGGCGCCGCCCTTGGACGCCACCACCAGGAACGCGTCCTGGCCCCAGTGCCGGAAGATCAGGGCGTGGCGGCGTTCGGTGCCGGATTTCCGTCCCTTGGTGAACAGGATCAGGATTTCGGTGCCGTTGCGCCAGTAGTAGCCCTCTTCACCGTTGGTTTCCAGGTAGAGGTCGACGTGCGGATCACCGTGCAGATCTTCAGCTGTGGTCATCGCTCCACTGTGCCACCAACCGGGTCAGTCCTGGACCGCCTTGGCCACCGCGATGCAGGTGGTCAGCCAATCGTGGTCCGCCGGTCCAGTGCCGGTGAGCTCCCACATGGCGTTGTGCACCATCCGCACCACCACCCACGCCCGCGCCCGGTCGTCGGCGAAGCCCGCCGCGTCCACTGTCGCGTAGAACCGGCGGCGCACACCCTCCCGAACGTCGCCGGTGAGCTCGTCCCACCGGTTCCACAGCAGTGGCGCCACCTCGTAGTGCGGATCGCCGTTGAGCGGTTTGGGGTCGATCACCAGCCACGGTTCCCGTTCGCCGGCGAGCACGTTGTCGTAGTGCAGATCGGTGTGCAGCAGAGTCCCCACCGTGCCGGGGTCGGTCAGGAAGTCGCGGCTCAGGGACTGGGCCTGCTCGACGAGCCGGCGCGGGATCGGGGCACTGCGCGGCAGCGTGTCCAGACCCCGGGCCGCTCGCTCGAGC
>JBEVFK010000160.1:0-16528 GCA_040512325.1 Mycobacterium sp.
GGTGTCGATCTGGTCGACCGCCAGCACCAGCGGGCCGGCGAGGGCGACGATGCGGGCGATGTCGCGGACCGTTTCCTGCGGGGTGGCCGTCGGGACGGACAACCCCCACGACGACCGGCCCGACGGCTCGTCATTGGAGCTCAGATAGGCCAGGCCGATGTCCTGTTGGCCGAAGTCGAGTGCCCCCAGCAGCACCAGGGAGCGCAACGTGTGGCGGCACTGGCGCACCGTCTCGCGATGGACTTTGAACAGACCGGTGACGAACCGTTCGAGGATGTCCGGGGTCAGTTCGTCGTCGCCGACGATGGCGCGCCGGTCGGCGCGCGTGACGTGGGCTACCGAGGCCAGTTCCCACAGCACGTCCTTGAGCTGGGTTTCTTGGCCGGCGCCCGGGCGGCCGAGGCTCTCGAGAATGCCTGCCCGTGCCGATTGCCAGAAGCTGGTGGCATCCAGCAGTTCCACGATGAAGAAGTACCCGCCTTGTGCCTGGACCCGTTCCCGTACCTGGCCCAGCATGTGGGTCTTGCCGGAGCCGGCCTGGCCGCGCAGCACCACCCCCAGCGGGCTGGCGTCGGGTTGGTGCACGGCGTCGGAGAACGCGTCGAGCACTTCGCCGAGTGGTCCCTCGTTGAGGCCGGTGACGTGCAGACCTGCCTGCGGCCGCCACAGGTCGTCGCTGGTGGGCGCCCAGGTCAGCCGCAGGGACGCCAGGGCGTCGCGGTGGAGTGCGTCCATCACGACTCGATCGCGATCAGATGCTTGTGCTGCTCACCGATCACGACGGCCGCGAGCCGGTCGTCGTCGGTGAGCACCTTCTGGTTCTCTTCGGGAATCAGGTGTACGCCGGGTATGCGATACATCCGTCTCAGTGTGTCATCGAGGTCCTCGTGGTCGACATCGGGTAGCGCGGCCCGCAGCCGGACCAACGCCACCCAGTCACCCGATTGCGCCGCGAGTCGGCCGTAGACCTGCTGCACGCGCGCCTCGTCGGACGGTAGCTGCGGTGCCTCGTCGGAAACGGGCTCCGAGACGGGTTCAGGCTCGGCTCCGGATGCGGGTTCGGCGAACAGTTCGGCCAGGGGGAGGTCGGCCCGGGTGAGGTAGCGGGCCAGGCCGCGCAGCACGGTGTAGAGCGCTTTTCCCTGTCCGGAGGAGGCCGGCGGCGTCGGCGCACCCACCAGTTTCCGGCTCAGTGCCCACCCGTCGTCGGTGAGCTCGTGGACATACGAGCGGCCCACTTTGGTGCTCTCGACGAGGCCGTTGCGGTTCAGCTTGTCGCGGTTGTCCTTGCGCAGCTCCGGACCGAGCCGGCTGAGTTCGGGATTGGGCACCGGCCTGGCCTCGGCCATCAGCACCAGCAGTACGGCTTGTTCGGTTCCGGTCAGTTCGTCAGGACCGATGTTCACCCGATGTCCCTTTCATCTCGTCGTCTGGCCGTCAACAGTTCTTCGATCAGGGCAAGGGCCCGTGACACATCGGCAGCTATCTCGTCGTTGCTGAAACGCAGTACGGCGAACCCGCCGACGGTCAGTGCGTTGTCTCGGCGCCGGTCGTCGGCATACTTGAGCGCCCCGCGGTGATCTGGACCGTCGAGCTCGACCACCACCCGTTCCGCCGGCCACATCAGGTCAACCCGCAGCGGCGGTGCCAACGGATGGGGACAGTACAGCTGGTTCCAGGTCCGTCCGTGTGCCCAGCCACAGCCGGCGAGCGCTTTCTCGAAATCCAGCTCGACAGCGCTGCCCGGGTGGGGTCTTCCGGACAGTACCGGGAATTGCACCGGCGGGCGGTGGTCCCCGACCGGTTGCGCCGGTTCGGTCAGGTACGGCGGGACCGGCACATCGATGACGGCAAAGCGTTCGGCGTCCACCAGGTTGTCACCGAGCACCCAGGCCCCGATCGACGCGGTGTTCGCCAGCCACTGCGCCGCAGAGCCGAGCGCGTGCCGGGCGTCCGGCGCGAGGCGGTGCGGCCCGCGCAGCAACAGCACCACGGACTCCCGGCCATAACAGCTGCGCAGGAGCCGGGCCAGCCCGCGGGCCCGGGTCTCGGGGTCAAACCGGGTAGAGCTGGTTCGCCCGGTCGACACCCCGTCGGCGAGCTCGGCCAGAAACGGCCCGAAATGTTCGCTGGTGGCCCCGATTTCGTGAGCCAGCCGACGCGCGGTGCGGCGGTCGGCGTCGCTGCCGGGTGCCACGTGCTCAGCCGCAGGCAGCCACACCTGGAGCTGAGCGCGGGCGACGGACTCCAGCCTGTCGAGCAGCTCGTCGCGCACCTCCGCCGGGCTGGTGGATACCTCGGTCATGTCGCAGCTCACCACCACCGGGGCTGCCGTCGGCAACGGGTCCAGGGCGATGGCGATCTGGTCGACGGTGGGACCCTGCACTCGGACCACCCGGTCGGTGGGCAGCATCCACAGCGCGGAGAACCGATCGGAGTCAGACAGTGCCAGCGTGCTCACCCGACCCCCCGTCTTGAACTCCCACTGAAGTTGCGGCCCATTCTCGCGCAGGAGGCTGGGACGAGCGCGACGTGCCTGGGTGTGCGGCGGGTCGCTACCGCAATTCGCTGATTTTCACTCCCACATCCGACAGTGCGTCGACGTCGACGGGCACAGCGGCGCGTACGACGGCCTTGATGTCGTCCAGGCCCTCCCAGACGTTGACGTTCATGCCCGCGAGCACCCGGTTGTCGGGCCCGAGCCAGAACGCGGTGAACTCAGGATTGTCACCGGAGCGGGGGTCGCCGCGGAACACGACCCGCGTGGCGCCCGCGGAGTGGCCGACGTACTCCATGCCGAGGTCGTACTGGTCGGTGAAGAAATACGGCAACTCGTCATAGGTGGCCTCGCGACCGAGCATGCCCGCGGCGGCCACGGCCGGCTGCTTGAGTGCGTTCGCCCAGTGCTCGGTGCGGATGCGGGTGTCGAACACCGGGTGGTGCGCGGCAGCGATGTCACCGACGGCGAAGATATCGGCGTCGCTGGTGCGCAGGGAGGCGTTCACCTGCACGCCCCCGTCGGCGAGCGCAAGTCCGGCCCGCTCGGCGAGTTCCACATTCGGCGCCGCGCCGACGGCCACCAGCACGGTATCGGCCGTCACTTCGGAGCCGTCGGCCAACGTCAGGCCGTGGTCCGTGACCGAGGCGACCTCGGCCTCGAGCCGCAGGTCCACCCCGTGTTGACGGTGCAACTCGGCGAACACCTCGGCGACCTCCGGTCCGAGTGCGGCCAGCAACGGCAACCGCGCCGATTCCACCACGGTGACGTCGACACCCCGGTCGCGGGCAGCGGCCGCGACCTCGAGGCCGATCCACCCGGCGCCGACGACTGCCAGCGATGTCCCTTGTTGCAGTAGCGAATTGAGGGCTTCAGCGTTGTCGACGTCGCGCAGATAGTGCACACCGTCGGTGTCGGCGCCCGGGATGTCTGGCCGGCGTGGGCGCGAGCCGGTGGCCAGCACCAGCTTGTCGTAGTGGACCGTGTCGTCATCGGGCAGAGTGACGGTGTGTGCTGACGGATCGACGGCCGTCACCGTGGTGCCCAGCCGCAGATCGACATCGTGGTCGCGGTACCAGGCCGCGTTGTCGACGGTGAAATCGCGGAGCATCTTCTTGCCTGCCAGGAACTCCTTGGACAGCGGCGGCCGCTCATAGGGCAGATGGTCTTCGGCAGCAAACAGAACGATGTGGCCGTCAAAATCGTTCTCGCGCAGAGCTTCAGCTGCTTTGGCGCCGGCGAGACCACCGCCGACGATGACAAAGGTCTGTGATCGTGTCATGTTGGCTCCGTTCCGAATTCGAGGGTACTCGGCACGGGCTCAGGCGGTCAGCAGTTCACGCAATCGCCAGGCGTTCCGTACTGCATGGCCGTATCCGTCGTTGTTGAAGTAAACGTCGATGTCACGGCCCTGGTCTTGCCACTCGACGATTCTGTCCCGCCACCAGCGCAGGTCGTCCTCGGAATATGAACCGGCATACAGCGCGTCGGGATCGGGACCGTGCATCCGCACATACACCAGCCGGCTGGTGGCCCGCAGGACACAGGGCAGTCCGGCGCCGCTGGTCACCACGTACGCGGCGCCGTGGCGCTCGAGCAGGTCGTAGACCGCGGGGTGATCCCAGGAGTGATGGCGGAACTCGACGGCGACCGGGATCCAGTCCGGCATGACGGACAGAAAATGATCCAGGCGGGCGTCGTCGCGTCCCAACTCCGGATGTAGTTGCACCAGCAACGCTTCCCGTCGATCGCCGAGTGCGGTCCAGCAGCGCTCGAAGCGCTCCACCCACGGCCCGGGGTCGCGCAGTCGGCGGTAGTGCGTCAGTCCGCGGTGCGCCTTGACGGTCATGGTGAACCCATCGGGCAGACGCTGCCGCCAGCTGTCGAAGGTGCTGTCCTTGGGCCATCGGTAGAAACTCGCGTTGAGCTCCACGGTGTCGAAGGCGTCGACGTAGTAGGCGAGTCGGCGGGCGCTGGGCAACTTGGGTGGATAGAGCACGTCGGTCCAGTGGTCATAGGACCAGCCGGAGGTGCCGATCCGGATCAACCGAGCACCGCGGTGCGCAACTCGTCGTCCAGCGACACTCGCACCAGCGCAGCGGCCAACTCGGCGGTGTGATGCGGGGCGAGAGCACCCAACGCGTCCGCACCCGCGGGCAGCCCCAGCTCCCGCGCCGTTTTCCTGGCCCGATCGTCGAAGTACGGCCGCACCCAGGGCCACACTGCCTGCACCTCCCGCAGAAAAATGGATGCGCCGGTGGCGCCGATGCCGGTGAAATCCTGCAGCAGCGTAGCCGCCTTCTTGACGTCGTCACCGCAGGCGGCCGCCAGATTCCGCAGGTCGCCGGCGTAGTCGTCGCGCACCGCCTCGGCGATCTCGACCAGGCGGGTCGCCGAGCTTTCGTCGTAGCGGGCGTAACTCGCGCGGCCGAAGGCATCGATCATGGTCCGGCGCTCTGCGTTGAGTACCGCCTCGGGTGTGCGCAGCCCGTCTTCGAAGAGTTCCCGCGCGGCGCGCGTGGCGATGTCGGCGCTGATGGGCTTGCTGGCCAGCATGCACAGCACCAGCAGTTGAAACAGCGGCTTGGGCGTGTCTTTCAGCGTGATGCCCGCGGCTTCGGCATAGGTGGTGCCCGCACGACTCAGCAGCTCCCTGGTGATGTCTTCGGGTGTGCTCATGGCCTTCGGCGTACCCGCTGCGCGGACGGGATAACGGCGCCTATTTCGGCGGGAGGCTCTGCGCGTGCTGCGCGCCGCGGCTGACCCAGCTCTGCAGCTGGCGTTTGCTCTTGACCCCATCCTCGGATACCCGCACCCAGCCGCGAGTTTGCCTGCCGCCCATCACCATCGGAGACACATGTGGGCGGCCGAGCAGGAGGTCGGTGTCGGCCGGCGGTACCCGGACCATCAAACCGCCCTTGCTGCTGGCCGCCACCGCCATGTTGCCGCCGATCAGAAACGCGAGCCCGCCGAACATCGCCTTTTCCTGCACACCACGTTCGGTGCTCAGGAGCTCCCGGATGCGGTTGGCCAGGTGCTCGTCGTAGGCCATGTCAGACCTCCTCGGTCGGGGTCCATCCAAGTCTAGGTCCCAGTTTTTCGGCCAGATCGGTGATGATCTGCTGATAGTCCTCTGGTTCGAAGCTGAACGGGAGAGCGAACGCCACCTCGTCGGCGCGCTGGAAGCCGGCGTGGTCGAACAGTTGGTCGGCGAGTTCGTCGGAGGTGCCCACGTAGTCGGGGGAGAAGAGCATGCCCCGCGGTCCCTGCGGAGACGTGGTGCGCTCGAACCGGCCGGCTGCGTACTCGCGGTACCGGCGCACCTGGTCGTCGGTGGCCGAATCGGTGGGGATCACCACCAAACCCTGTGACACCCGGGCGTTCTCGGGGTGGGGATGATGGGCCCGGAAGTGGTCGATGTTCTGGCCCTGAATGGTGGCGAAGTCCCGCGACTCTGTGCCGTCTATGCTCACCACCGAGCTGGTCAGGTAGTTGATGCCCTGCTCGCCGGCCCATTGTGCGGAAGACATGCCGCCGCCGTACCAGACCCGGTCGGCCAGACCGGGCGAGTGCGGCTGGACGTGCCGGGTGAACTGTTCGATGCCGACGGTGCCTTCGAAATCGCTGACGGGCTCGCCCCGCAAACATGACAACAGGCGCGTCACCCGGTCTTTGGAGAAGTCTTCGGTGTCATAGGTGTCGGGGTACAAGGCGGTCTTGTAGCTGTCATAGCGCATCGGAGTGCCCACCGAGACACCGGGATTGATGCGCCCGCCGGAGAGGATGTCCACGGTGGCCAGGTCTTCGGCGAGCCGGAACGGGTTCTCCAGCCCCAGCGGGATCACCGCCGTGCCGAGCTCGATGCGGCTGGTGCGCTGGCTGGCCGCGGCCATGATGGCCACCGGCGAGGAGATGCCGGGCTGCAGATGCCGGCAGCGCAGCCACACGCTGTCGAAGCCCAGGGCCTCCGCCTGTTCGATCACCTGCAGGGCTTCTTCGAGGCCGGGTTTGGGGTCAGCTGTGTCGAACCGGCCGATGGTCAGGAACCCGAGCTTGCGCAATGGTTCTCCGCGTCTGGGCATCTGGCGAGACTATCCCGTCCCGCGATTGTCATGATTTCATGACGAGCCGGGGAGGGCACATATCCACCTCGAGGCCGGTGGTCGGTAGGTGTCTTCGGGCAGGCGTCATGATTTCCTGACGAGCCGGGGAGGGCACATATCCACCTCGGGGCCGGTGGCCGGTAGGTGTCTTCGGGCACACGTCAAGATTTCATGACAACCGGCGCTCAACACCGCCGACGTTTGTCATACACCCTCCGCATACTGCGCTCATGACCGAAAGTGCAGAGCCGTGGTGGGCGAATGACCCTGTGCTGGCCGAGATCCGCCAGCGCACGTGGGAGGAATTCGAAGGTGAAGTGGAGCGGTGCGAGCCTCTCGCGCCGGATCTCCCGGACCCGGTAGTGGCCGACTTCTACAGCGGCACCTGTCGCCGCGAACTCGGGTTGGCGCGCGACGGTCTCGCGGACGCGCACGACCGTTACGACGACGCTGTACTGAACGCCCGAACGGCCGGAATGTCGTGGGGTGAAATCGGGGCCGTACTGGGCGTTGCCCGCCAGGAGCTACACCGCCGCTACCGCAGGCTGGACAGACCGAAGCCCGGCGCCACCTCGCGGTGACGCCGGGCTTCGGTCTTGATCTCGACGGATCGCGATCTCGACTTACGCCGCAGCCGTCACGGCCTCGGCGACCGGTTCGAGCGCCAGCGCGACGATCTCGGAAACGTCGGTCATCGGGCGGACCTCGAGTGCATCGAGCACCTCCGCCGGCACGTCGTCCAGATCCGGCTCGTTGCGCGCCGGGATGAACACCGTTTTCAGACCGGCCCGTTGTGCGGCAAGCAGTTTCTGCTTGACACCACCGATGGGCAGCACCCGGCCGTTGAGCGTGACCTCACCGGTCATGCCCACATCGGAGCGCACATTGCGTCCGGTGGCCATCGACACCAGGGCCGTCACCATCGTGACACCGGCCGACGGACCGTCTTTGGGAACGGCGCCCGCAGGCACGTGCACGTGGATCTTGCGGTCCAGCGACTTGGGATCGACTCCCAGCTCCGCGGCGTGGGCCCGGACGTAGGACAGCGCGATCTGCGCCGACTCCTTCATCACATCGCCCAGCTGACCGGTCAACTGCAGACCGGATTCACCGTCGGTGGACCCGGCCTCGATGTAGAGCACATCGCCACCGAGACCCGTCACCGCCAGGCCCGTCGCCACACCCGGCACCGCGGTGCGTTCCTCGGAATCCGGGGTGAACCGCGGACGGCCGAGGTAGTCAACGAGATTCGGCTCGTCGATCACCAACGGCTCGGGCGAGGCCGCCAATTTCGTGGTGGCCTTGCGCAATGCCTTGGCCAGCAGCCGCTCGAACTGCCGCACCCCCGGTTCGCGGGTGTAGTCGGCCGCGATCTTGCGCAACGCCGCGTCGGTCACGGTGACCTCTTCGGTGGTCAGCGCAGCTCGATCGGCTTGCCGCGGCAACAGGTAGTCGCGCGCGATGGCGACCTTGTCGTCTTCGGTGTAGCCGTCGATCTGCACCAGCTCCATGCGGTCCAGCAGCGCCGACGGAATGTTCTCGATCACGTTGGCCGTGGCCAGGAACACCACATCGGACAGATCCAGATCGAGGTCCAGGTAATGGTCGCGGAACGTGTGGTTCTGCGCCGGGTCCAGCACCTCGAGCAGTGCGGCTGACGGATCGCCCCGGTAGTCCGAGCCCACCTTGTCGATCTCGTCCAGCAGCACAACAGGATTCATCGAGCCGGCTTCGCCGATCGCGCGGACCAGTCGGCCCGGCAGCGCGCCGACGTAGGTCCGACGGTGACCGCGGATCTCGGCTTCGTCGCGCACCCCGCCCAGGGCGACGCGGACGAACTTGCGTCCCAGCGCCCGAGCCACGGATTCACCCAGCGAGGTCTTGCCGACCCCGGGAGGCCCGGCCAGCACCATCACCGCGCCCGACCCGCGACCGCCGACGACGGCCATGCCGCGCTGAGCGCGTCGGGTCCGGACGGCCAGGTACTCGACGATGCGGTCTTTCACATCATCCAGACCGTGGTGGTCCGCGTCGAGAATCTCGCGGGCCGCCCTCAGATCCGTGGCGTCTTCGGTGGTGACGTTCCACGGCAGGTCCAGCACGGTGTCCAGCCAGGTCCGGATCCAGCCGCCTTCGGGGCTCTGCTCGCTGGAGCGTTCCAGCTTGCCGACCTCACGCAGCGCGGCCTCACGCACCTTCTCCGGCAGCTCGGCCGCCTCCACCCGGGCCCGGTAGTCATCGGAGCCGTCTGGTTCACCCTCACCGAGTTCCTTGCGGATGGCGTTCAGCTGCTGGCGCAGCAGGAACTCCTTCTGGGTCTTCTCCATGCCGGAGCGGACGTCGTCGGCGATCTTGTCGTTGACCTCGACCTCGGCCAGGTGCTCGCCGGTCCAGTCGATTAGGACGCGCAGGCGCGCCGCGACGTTCTCGGTCTCGAGCAGCTCCCGCTTCTGGACATCGGTCAGGTACGACGCGTAGCCGGCGGTGTCCGCCAATGCTGACGGGTCGGTGATCCGGTTCACCACGTCGACGATCTGCCACGCCTCGCGGCGTTGCAGCATGGCCAGGAGCAGTTTCTTGTACTCAGCGGCCAGGGTTTTGGTCTCGTCGGTCACGGGCTCATCCGCGACGTCGGTGACTTGCACCCACAGGGCAGCGCCGGGGCCGGTGGTCCCGGACCCGATGTGGGCGCGACGCTCCCCGCGGACGACGGCGGCGGTGCCGCCGCTGCCGGCGATCCGGCCCACCTGCACGATCGAGGCCACCACACCGTAGGTGGGGTAGCGGTCGTCCAGGCGTGGCGCGATCAGCAGCTTGCCGGATTCGCTGGCCTGGGCTGCATCGACGGCAGCACGGGCCGCCTCATCCAGCTCGATCGGCACGACCATGGTCGGAAGCACGATCGGATCGCTGACAAACAGCAACGGCAGTGCGTCCGGGATTGCAGTAGCTTCAGACATCTAACCTCCAAAGTTGATTCTGTAGCGCTCAACCTTGGTGGGTGCGGGTTTGTTCCCCGGGGTCAATCCTGCGCGGTCAGCGCCCGGCGTACCCACATCCGGCGCTCTTCGATGGCGCGGCCGATGTCGTGTAGGAGCACCGGCTTGTTTTCGACGAGTTCTTGGAGGTGCACGCGGTCGATCTGCAGGACGGTCACTTCCTCCATCGCGTGCGCACCGGCGAACACCGGTTCCCGGGTCAGCGTCGTCTGGCCCAGGAAGTCGCCTTCGGTGAGGGTGCGCACCGGCAGGATCTGGCCGTCGTCGGTGGTCGCTGTCAGCCGGACCCGCCCGTTGACCACGAACGTCATTCGCTTCGGGACCTGACCGGGGAACTGCAGGGTTTCGTCGGTGCCGTAGCGGACGATCCGCACGTCGGGCAGCAGTTGCTCCTGCTCGGCCTGGCTCAGCCGCAGCGTCGGCGCCACGATGCGCAGGGCGGTGGTGGTCCGCTCGGGTGTGCCGAAGTCGTCCTCGGCGTCGTCGAGATGCAGGCGGGCGCGGCGGGAGGCATACCAGACCCAGCGCAGGAACATCGCTCTGCTGGCGGCGTCGTCGGCGGGGGAGCGCAGGGGGATCGACGTCCGGTAGTCGGTGCCGCCCATGGCGACCGAGGTGGGGCTGGAACCGGCCCGCAGGTGCGGCAGGTTGGTGGCGATTCGGTTGAGCATCCAACACACATCATCGGGTGGGTCGTTGAGCCCGAACACCGTATTCACCTCGATGGTGTGCGCACCCGGCGGACGGCTGAGGTTGGTGAACGAAGCGCCGGCCAGCACCGAGTTCGGTGTGACCAGCAGACCGCTGCCGGTGTCGATGTGCGTTGCCCGCCAGTTCACTTCGACCACCCGGCCCCGAGCGGCGGGCGTGTCGAGCCAGTCGCCGAGTTGGAACGGCTGCTCGAAGAGCAACAGCAGTCCCGAGATCACCTGGCCCACCGCGTTCTGCAACGCCAGGCCCAGCACGATGGACGTCACCCCCAACGCGGTGAACAGTCCGCCGACGTTGGCGCCCCAGATGTAGGACATGATCAGCGCAAGACCGACCGCGATCAGGGCGAAGCGCGCCACATCCAGAAAGATCGACGGAATCCGTTTGCGCCAGCTGGTTTCCGGTGCGCCGTGGAACAGCGTGGCGTTCAGCCCGGACATCAGCAGCACCAGGATCAAGAAACTCAGCACCGTGGCCACGATTCGCACCGGCGTGGCGCCTGCCGACACGTCGGAGGCCTTGACCAGCAGGACCAACAATGCCGCCAGCGGCAGGATGTAGGTCCGGATGATCGCCAGCGGGCGCACCAGCGCGCTGCCGCGGCGGGCCAGCGCGTGCTGTACTTCGGTGAGCAGCACCAGCAACACGGGGAGGCCGATCGCGACGCCGATGGCCCACAGGAACCAGGGGGTGTCCAGCAGGCTAGTCATCGTGGCCGACCTTGAGTCGCCAGATGGGTTCGTCGTTGCCACCCGCGCCGACCACCCCGGCGGCGGTGAACCCTCTGCTGTCGCGCATGAGGTCATAGACCCGCGAGGTCACATAGACGCCCGGCCGTGGTGACCCGCTCTGTACCTGGTAGGCGAGATTCACCGCGGCGCCCCACATGTCGTAGGCCAGACTCGACCGACCCACCAGACCACTGGTGACGGTGCCGGTGTCGATGCCGGCGCGCAGTTTGAGGTCGTGGTCGGTCTCACCGTTGAAGCGCTCGATGATGCGATGCATCTCGGCGGCGAAGTCGACGGTGCGTCGTACGTTGTCCAACCTCGGCACGTTCAGTCCGCAACTGGCCAGGTAGCCGTTGTGCAGCGTGCGGACCAGCTCGATGCCGAGGTCGTCTGCGGCGGCGTCGAATTCGCGGACCAGACGGTTGATGATCGGCAGGCTCTCATCGGAACTCAGCTGCGTCGACAATTCGTCGAGGCCCACGACATCGGCGAAGATCACCGTGACGTCCTGGTGGTCCTGGGCGATGTTCTCCTCGCCCTCGCGGTACCGCTGCACCACGTTCTCGGGCATGAGCGTCAACAGCAGGCGATCGTTCTCGCGACGTTGCTCGTTGAGCAGCTCGTCCTTGATCGTGAGATTCCGGCTCATGTCATTGAATGCTGTTGTCAGATCACCGAACTCGTCCCGGGACGTCACCGGTAGCTGCACGTCGTAGTCGCCCGCGCTGATCTGCTGGGCGCCGCTTTCCAGTCGGCGCAGCGGTCGCACGAAGAGCCTGGCCAGCAGCATCGCCGCCAGACACACAGCGAAGATGATCGCCGCGGTCGACAGCACCAGCGTCCTGGTGAACGCCGCCACGGGCGCGAATGCCTCCGAGGTGTCGATCTTGGCGATCACCGCCCAGCGCAGACCGGGAATGTCGACCGGGGCATACGCCTGCAGGGTTTCGTGACCCAGATAGTCCTTCGACACCAGGGTGCCGCTCTCACCACGCTGGGCGAGTCCTGTGGCTGCCGTCGACAGGGGTTGCACCAGGGTGGTGCCGTCCTGGCGGATGGCGACGTCGGTGACGTCCGGCGGTGTGCCGGCGGCCACGGCATCACGCTTGTACGCCTCGACGTCTTCGACGAACAGTCGGGAGTTGGACCGCATCAGGTCGTCGGGGCCGGCGATGATGGTCTCTCCGGTGCTGCCCATCCCGGATTCTTGCCAGTTCTGCTCCATGGTCATCAGCCGGTTGATCTTGGAGCTGGGGAACTGCAACGCGAGCACGCCCTGGGCCTGACCCGGGGGTCCGACGGGAGAGACCAACCACGCGGCGGGCTCGTCGGCGGGTGCGTAGTAGCCGAAGTCGGTGATACCGACATAGTCGACGGTGTTGCTGCGCATCGCCGCGTCGTAGGCCGCGCCGAGCTCGCCTCCACGGAATGGACCGGAGACGATGTTGCTGCCCAGATCGACACTCTTGTAGGCGGAGTAGACCACGTTGCCCCTGGTGTCGATCAGCAGCGCGTCCTCGTATTCGAACCGCAGCACGATCTCGCGGAAGAAGTCATTGAAGCGTGCGTTGGCCGCCGACCATGCGCTGCCGTCGCCCGCGTCGTCGAACATGATCGACTCGCTCCAATCAGTAAACGGGGCAGTGTAATTGGCCTGCAGATACCGGGCGGCGTTCGACTTCGGCAGCACCGCCGGGATGTCGACCTTCTGGCCCGTCTGCTGGGCCTCGATCTTGGCGAACTGGGACATGTAGTACTCGACGATGGACCCCTGCTGCTCCGGGGTGATGGTCGAGGTCTGCAACTCGTCGAAGCCCGCGGTGAACGCTTCGATGGCCTGCGTGGCCGTCGATCCGCGCGAATACACCACCAGCGAATTCTTCAAGTCGGACATCTGCGCCTGCAGTTGGCGGGTTTGCGACGCCCTGATCTCGGTCAGTCGGTCGAACACCGACGCGCGTAACGAGTCGCGCCCGGACTGGTAGCCGATGAAGCCGACCACCGCCGCCGACAGGATGCTGGTCAGCAACAACATCACCAACAGCTTCGACTGGATGCTGACCCGCGATATCAGCAGCCGTCCCTCGAACTTTCCGACGGTCGGGCGGCGGGCCGGAGTGTCATCGGGCGGGTTCGCGGGCGTCGTCATCATCGGTTGGAAACCCTATCCTGCAAATATGCCTGAGCCCTATGATCTGCAGCGCTTCGTCGACGCGCAGGACGCGGTCTACGACACCGTGGTGGCCGAGCTGCGCGCTGGCCGAAAACGCAGCCACTGGATGTGGTTCGTCTTCCCGCAGCTCGGAGCGCTCGGACGCAGCTCCACCGCCGTGCATTACGGAATCTCCGGGCTGGCCGAGGGGCGCGCGTATCTCGAGCACGCCGTGCTGGGGCCGCGGCTGAGGGAATGCAGCCGACTGGTCTCTGACATCGAGGGCCGATCAGCGGAACAGGTGTTCGGCTGGCCCGACAACCTCAAACTGCGGAGCTCGATGACCCTGTTCGCGCACTGCACCGACGACGACCGGGATTTCGTCGCGGTCCTCGACAAGTACTACTCGGGCGAGGAAGACCCCGCCACGGTGCAGTTGCTCTAGGGGCTGAGCAACAGCCAACCGTGCGCAGGCACCTGCGTGTGCTGCACCTGTTGCTCAGCGGGAGCGCCGCTGCCGCCGATGACCAGCCCCGCTCGATCCACCGTCATCGGCTTGTCGTCGATGTTCAGGGCCACGATCAACGCATTGTCGCCGCTGCGCGTCTCGTACAGGTACTGGCGGTTGTCCACTTTGACGGCCTTGGTGGTCGCGGTGTGCAACCACGGATGGCGTCGCCGCAGGCCGATCAGGAACTGGTGCAAAGCGAACAGCTCCTGGCCCCGCGCGTCCGCCTCGAACGGGGGAGCGCCGAACTCGGGTCGCACCGCGTCGTCGCCACCGACCCGTTCTTCTTTGACGCCGTGGAAGCCGAACTCGTCGCCGGCGTAGATCGTCGGCACCCCGCCCAGCGTCATCATCAATACCAGGGCATGGGCGACATGGCGTTCGTCGTCGAGCTTGCTCGAGATCCGGGTGACATCGTGATTGCCGACGAAGGTCTGCGGGACGAAGGATTCCAGGAACTCGTTGTGGCGGGTCAGCCCCCAGTCCAATTCATGGAAGTTGCCGTCGTTGAGGCTGCTCCAGATGGCCTTCCACAGTTCGTACTGCGTCACGGCGTCGTATCCCGCCTCGGCCACCATCGCGGTGTAGTCGCCGTGGATCACCTCACCGACAATCCAGGCGTCCGGGTGGTACTCCCGCACCCGCGGGAGTACCTGTGCCCAGAACTGTTGCGGCGCAGCGTAGGCGGCGTCCAGGCGCCAGCCGTCCGCGCCCCGGTCGAGCCAGTGCGACATCACGTCCACCACGTAGTCCACCACCGCGGGGTCGCGATGGTTGAGGGTGATGAGCTGGCCATGGCCTTCGAAGGTGTGGAACCGGCCCGGGCGGCCACGGAACCAGCGCGCTGCGTCGGTGTCCCCGTCGAGCGCGGCCTGGTATTTCGGAAAGTCGGTGCCGACGTGGTTGAACACACCGTCGAGCAGGATGCGCAGTCCGCGGCTGTGCGCTTGCTCCACCAGGTCGTCGAAGTCGCTGTCGTCGCCGAGCCGAGGGTCGATCAGACGGTGATCGGTGGTGTCGTAACCGTGTGTGCGAGAGGCGAATATCGGGCCGAGCGCAATTCCGGATGCCCCGAGGGTGATCGCGTGATCAAGCCACTCGGTCACCCGGCGCAGCCGGTGCTCGGCGACGGTGGGTGCGGGCTCGGCCGGGAAGGCGCCGACGAAGCCGAGCGGGTAGATCTGCCACCAGATGGCGTGCTCGACCCAGGCGGGTTCGGTCATGGCCGGAACCTGGTCTCGTAGAGGGTCTTCATCTCGTCCTCGAATTGTGGTGCGGGGCCGTCGGCGACAACACGTGGCGCGACGCTGGAAATCGGCAGGGGATTCACCGGTGCGGGCGGTGCGCCCCACTCTTCGAGCCACGACGAGAGCTGCTGAGACGAGGTGGCGTACACGATGCGGCCCAGCCCCACCCAGGCGTGGGCGGCTGCACACATGGGGCAGTGCTCGCCGGAGGTGTACACCGTCGCGCGAATCCGGCGGACCGGCGGCACGTTGGTTGCGGCCCATCTGGCGATGGCGAATTCCGGATGCTGGGTGGCGTCCCCGCCCTTGACCCGGTTGCGGTCCTCGAAGAGTGTGTTGCCGTCGGCGTCGACGAGAATCGAACCGAACGGCTCGTCGCCGTCGTCGAGGGCAATACGCGCCAGTTGGACACACCGCGCCAGCCGGTCGACGTCAGAGTCGCTCAGTGCCACAACTCCGGAGTCTACGCATCGGTCATGATGAGTTCTCGGAGCGGCAGCAGTCAGTAGGCACGAGGAGGTGGGCTGTGTCCCTGCGCAAAGCCACAGTGGAGAACACCAATGACCTGATCGGCCGGCTCGACACCTACCACGTCTGGATCGGGGAGCTCCCGTGAACTACACCCGGTTCTGCGACGAGATCGTGGCGCAATCCGAACTGTTGGCCGGCCAGATCGCCGACGCCGAACTGACCACCGAGGTGCCGACGTGTCCCGGATGGAACGTCGGACAGTTGGTCCGCCACATCGACGGGGGGCACCGTTGGGCCGAGGAGCTGGTGCGCACCCGGGCCACCGAGCCCATATCCGATGTGGCGCTGCGCGATCTCTCGCCCTTCGAGTCCGAGGATCCGGCGCAGCTGGCGCCGGTGTTGCGGCAGGGTGCCGAGGCCTTGCGGGACACGTTGGTGGCTGCGGGTCCGGACGCGTCCATGTGGGCACCGGTGGCCGGTGGCGGCTCGGCGTTTTATGCGCGCCGCTTCACCCACGAGACGGTGGTGCATCGGGCGGACGCGGCGTTGGCGCTGGGGGCCTCGTTCGCTCTGGATCCTGACGTCGCCGCCGACGGTATCGAGGAGTGGCTCGAACTAGGTTCTCTGCCTTTCCATTTCGAGGTTCACCCGTCGATGCGCGAGCTGCTGGCACCCGGCCGCACCATCGGATTGCGGGCTACCGATGCCGACCTGAACTGGGTCGTGGACCTCACCGGGGCCGAGATCTCGTGGCGACGTGGTGACGACGGTGCCGCGGTGACGGTGAGTGGTCCGCTCACCGAACTGTTGCTGGTGATCTACAAGCGACGGCCTCCCGTTGCCGTCGCAGGTGATCGTGAGTTGCTCGATTTCTGGTTGCAGCGGGTCGACTTCGGGTGATCGGCACCCTGGCCCACCTCGAATGGCCGCGCCGAAAATTGTCATACCCTTCTGTGATACTGGTGGCATGTCCACGACCGCAACATCTTTGGCCGGTGCTGCTGGGGTTTCCCCGGCGCAGCGGCTCGAGGTGTTGTTCGACAGGCTCGCCGAGCTGACCGGTCACCGCAACGCCATCGACGGCCAGATCGTGGAGATCGTCGCCGAGA
>JBEVFK010000161.1:0-15981 GCA_040512325.1 Mycobacterium sp.
AGCGCCAGTGCGGCCTCATGCAACGGGAACCGCGCACCGATGTAGGGCCGGACGGCACCGGAGGCGAACAATTCGGCCAACTCGGCATCGTCCCGCGCCGCGGTCTCGGGGTGATCGCCGTGGAAGGTGCGAATCTCCATGCCGCGCACTGTGATTCCCTTCAGCAATACCAGGTTCAGCGGGATCGACGGAATGGCACCTGCCGCATACCCCAACGTCACGAAGGTGCCACCACGGCCGAGGCCGCGCAACGCCGCTTCAGCGTAAGGGCCACCGACGGGGTCGAGCACGGCGGCAGCGCCACTGCCGGTGATCTCCTTGATCCGGTCCCGCAGCTTTTCCCGGTCGTAATCCACGGCGGCCTCGGCCCCTCGCGAAAGGCACAGTTCGAGCTTCTCCGCGGTGGACGCCGCAGCGATCACCCGGGCGCCCATCGCGACGGCCAGGTCGACGGCCGCCAATCCGACGCCGCCGGCAGCGCCCAGCACCACCACCCAGTCCCCGGCATGCACATCGGCGACGGTGCGTAGTGCGTAATAGGCGGTGCGGTAGGTGACCCCGAACGCCGCGGCATCGGCGAACTCGACACCGTCGGGGATCGGCACGACCGAGGTCGCAGGCAGCAGAATCTGTTCAGAGAACGCACCCACCATCACCGAGCCGGACACCCGGTCACCAGGACGCAGGCCAACACCGTCACCGACGGAGAGAACTACCCCGGCGAACTCACTGCCCGGCGCAAACGGCGGCGGCACCTTGACTTGATAGCCACCTGAGATGAACAGCACGTCAGGGAAATTCACCGCCGCCGCCCGCACACCCACCACCACCTCGCCTGGGCCCGCGGCGGGATCGGGTAACTCGGTCAGTTCCAGGTCCTCGGGGGTGCCGTATTCGTGGCACAGCATGGCTTTCACCGTTTCACTCCTAAACCGCGCAGGCAGAACCGCACCAAGTGGGCGATATCCCCGGCATCGAGTTGTTCGGCCGAGCCCACATTGCGCCGCATGGTGGCCGCGGTGATCTGGAAGACGGCAGTGGCGTCGCGCTGGGGGTCCTCGCCGCCGAGAGCGGTGACGGGTGCGATCAACAGGTCGCGCATCGGCGCCATCACGTCATCGGCCGGCCCACCTCGCAGACTGTCCGAGAGCTGGTCGTTCACCGCGCGACTCATGGCCATCAAGTGAGGGTCGGCGACCTGCGCCAACGCCCCCTCGATCCAACAGGCGATCTGATCGGCCGGGTGCTTCTCCTTGGCCATCTGATGCTCCAGATAGGACACGATGATGGTGACACCGCGTTCGAGGATGGCCAGCATCAGTTCCTCTTTGCTCGAAAAGTACTTGTAGAAGGCTTTTTTCGATGAGCCGGCCTCGGCGATGATGTCGTTGACGCGGGCTTCGTCGGGGGCTACCCGCTGCATCACGGTGATGGTGGCGGCCAGAATGCGTTCGACCTCGGCGCTGGCTTCGCGGTGGCGATTGTCCAGGGCGCGTTCGACGGCCGCTGTCGCTCGGGTGCTCATGGCGCCGGGAGCGCGGGGACACGATCGATGACGCCGGCGTACTTCAGCTTGGCTGCCTCGATGCGGGTGTCCAGGTACTCGCTGGGCCATTCGGGGTCCTCGGCGTCGTAGCCTTTGAGCACCAGCCGCGCCAGATTCACCTTGTGCGCCTCGGTGGGTCCGTCGGCCAGACCGAGGACCACACCACCCAGCAGCACGTTGGTCAACGGCAGTTGTTCAGTGACACCCATGGCGCCGTGCACCTGGATGGCGCGCAGCCCGATGGACTTGAGTACCTGCGACGCCAGGACCTTGCAGACGCCGATCTCGGCGCGGGCGGCGTGCTCGCCGGCGGTGTCGATGAGCCAGGCAGTGTGCAGCACGGTCAGCCGGAACTGCAGCAGCTCGGCGTAGGAATCGGCGATCATCGCCTGCACCAGTTGTTTGTCGGACAGCAAGCTGCCCTGCGTGAAGCGGCTCTTGGCCCGGCGGGCCATCATGTCGATGGATCGCTGGGCCAAGCCGATGGCGCGCATCGCGTGGTGGATCCGGCCGCCGGCCAACCGTGACTGTGCGACGTGGAAACCCTGTCCGGGGTCGCCGAGCATGGCCGACGCCGGTACCCGGACGTCGTCGTAGCGCACCAGCGAGTGGCCGGGGTCGTGGCGGTGCGAGCCGACCAGATGATGGGTGGCCTCGATGTGGACTCCGGGCGTGCCTGCCGGGATCAGGAAGGTGGAGGCACCCTTGTGCACGGGGACGTCCGGGTCGGTGATGGCGACGACGATGAGGAACGACGCCACCGAGGCATTCGACGAGAAGTACTTGCGTCCGTTGATCACCCAGTCGTCACCGTCGGCGACCGCTCGGGTGGTGAACACCCGCGGATCAGATCCGCCCTGCGGCTCGGTCATCGAGAAGCAGGAGAAGATCTCGCCGCTGAGCAGACCGGTCAGGTAGGTGTCCTTCTGCTCCTGCGTGCCGAAGCGCGCCAGGATCTCCGCGTTTCCGGTGTCCGGTGCCTGGGTGCCGAAGATGATCGGCGCCCAGGAACTGCGGCCGAGGATCTCGTTGATCAGCGTCAGCTTGAGTACACCGAAGCCCTGTCCGCCGAGATCCGGACCCAGATGCGGAGCCCAGAGACCGCGGTCGCGCACCTGCTGTTTGAGCGGGTCGACGATCTTGCGTCGTTCGTCGTCGAGGGGGAGGAACTCACAACCGGGGAACAGCACTTCGAGCGGTTCCACCTCGTCGTGGACGAATGTCCGGATCCAGTCCAGCTTCTCCTGGAATTCGGGTTCGGTGGAGAAATCCCATGCCATGCGTGGCCTTTCAGGTTTAGGGAATGCCGCCGTCGGCACGCAGAATGGAGCCGGTGGTGTAGCTGGAGGCATCGGACATCAAGAACAATGCGGCGCCGACGATTTCGCCGGGGTCGCCCGCTCGCTGTAGCGCGAAATGACTGAACGGGTTTTCTGATCCGAAGTTCCAGGCCTTGCTGATATCGGTCAGAAACGGGCCGGGCATCAAGGTGTTGACGCGCACCGTCGGGCCGAAGGCCTGGGCCATCGCTTCGGTCATCACGTTGAGGCCGGCTTTGGACGCTGCGTACGGGATGAACGACGGGTGTGGTCGCAGCGAACCGTGGGTGCTGACATTGATGATGACCCCGCGGCCGGCCTCGACCATACGTTCACCGAGCAACGCCGACAACCGAAACGGCCCTTTGAGATTCAGGTTGACCACGGCATCGAACATCTTCTCGGTGACGTCGGTCTGCTTCTCGTAGACCGGGGACATGCCTGCGTTGTTGACCAGCACATCAACCTTCGAGAACCGGTCGTAGACCGCGTCCACCAGGCCGTCGAGCTGATCCCATCGCCCGACGTGTACGGCGTACGGCATTGCGGTGCGCCCGGTCTCGGCCTCGATCTCGGCGGCGGTCGCCGCGCAGGAATCGAGATTGCGGCTGGCGATCACCACGTCGGCGCCGCAGCGGGCCGCCGCGAAGGCGATCTCGCGGCCCAGTCCGCGGCTGCCGCCGGTGACGACCACCACCCGGTCGGTCAGGTCGAACAGTGCAGCCGGATCGGTCACTGCGAGCTCCGCGCGAGGTCTGCCGCGGTGGTCATCAGCTGCAGCACCATCGGTCCCATGGCTTCGGCGACACGCGAATCCACTTTCGAGTTCGGCACCAGTGACGCCGCGTAGGTCTTCTCCAGCATGATGCCCAGCTTCCAGTTCGCCAGCACCAGGTAGTAGTCGATGTCTTCGGTGGAACGGCCGCTGACGGCTTCATAATGCGCCAGCAGTTCGCTCCGGGTCGGCATGCCCGTCATGTCGAGGTAGAAGCCGTCGCTGGCGGGGTTGTCGCCGTCGTAGCCCAGCAGGCACCAACCCAGATCCAGCAGCGGATCGCCGATGGTGGTCATCTCCCAATCGACGATCGCCGCGAGTCGGGCCGGTTCGCCGTGGGCGTACATGACGTTGGCGAACTGGTAGTCGCCGTGCATGATTCCCGGCGTGTAGTGCGATGGCCGGTTTCGGCGCAGCCAGTCGGCAGCGATGTCCAGGCCAGGCATCTCACGGACCTGATAGGCGGCCAGGAAGTTCATCCAGCGGTCCACCTGTCGTTCATGGAAGCCGTCGGGCTTGCCGAATCCCTCGAGTCCCTGGGCGCGCCAGTCGACGCTGCCCAGTTCGGCCGCGCCCTCGACGAGTTCGATGGCCAGGCCCCGGCGGGCGTCGAGGTCGGTGTCGAACGGCGCCGCCCAGCCGCCGTCCATCGGGCTCCACCCGTCGATCTCGGCCATCACGTAGAACGGCTTGCCCAGCAGCGTGCCGGAATCATCGGCGGCGACCAACTCGGCATGGGGCACGTCGGTGCCTTTGAGGCCACGGACCAACCGGATCTCCCGCCGCAGTCCGTCGAGGCGGGCGGCGTCGGCGCGGGCGCCGGGCATCCGCAGCACCATCCGGTGCTCACCGCGGCGGACCCGGATCAGGGTGTTCTGCGATCCGCCGGACAGTAGCTCCAGTGCCGGGCGTTCGCCGTGGCCGGGGGCGTCCTGTTCGTCGAGCCAGTGGCCGAGCGCGTCGGCGTCGACCCCGGTGTCAGGAGTCGTTGCATCAGTCATGGGAACCCTCACTCTCCGCCAAGAGAATAGCAGTCTCATCTTGGTGACCGACAGTCTCTGCTTAGGTGCAGCAACAACTGAGTGAGATCGGGCTATCGAAAAAAGAGAACGACATTTCCGCAGGAAACCGCGCTGTGTGCGCTATTTGCAGCAGGGGATTCGCTATTAGAAACGAGCGTCAGCTGATAACGTCATTATTCATGGTTGAGCACGGCGCTTGCGCTTCCGACGTGCGGAATCGTGACGCCCTGCCGGGTCGTGTCGCCGGTGGTCATCCACCCCACCGGAAGCCGACTCTCACCGCCCGGGATCAGCCCGCGCTCCGCAAGAACAGATCCAGATGGAGGGTCACAGATGTCCAGCCAATCCAGTACGACTGAGATTCCACCTTCGGCGTTCTACCCCCCGCTGGGCTTCGGGGCGCCGAAGAACAGGCAGGGCCACGCTAGTGCGGACGGCCTGGCCAGTCTTCCGAAAGATACCGAGATCTTCTCCGCGGACAACCACATCTCGGTCGCCGACGACATCTTCTACGAGCGCTTTCCGGAAGAACTCAAAGGCGCCGCGCCGCGCATCTGGTACGAGGACGGCGCCTACATGGTCGGGATGAAGGGCAAGGCTTGGACCGGTGGCGATTTCGGCCGCGTCCTCATGCAGTACGACGACCTCGCCGGCGCTGCCTCCAACAACATCGAGGCGCGCATCCGGCAGCTCAAAGAAGACGGCATCGACAAAGAGTTGGCGTTCCCCAATGCCGTGTTGGCGTTGTTCCACTACCCGGACAAGTCATTGCGTGAGCGCGTGTTCCGCATCTACAACGAACACATCGCGGCGTTGCAGGAACAATCCAACGGCCACTTCTACGGCGTCGGGCTGATCAACTGGTGGGACCCGAAGGGGACGCGGAGCACGCTCGAAGAGCTGAAGTCGTTGGGGCTCAAGACGTTCCTGCTGCCGCTGAATCCCGGTAAAGACGATGACGGCAGCATCTACGACTACGGCGGTGCCGCGATGGACGCGGTCTGGGACGAGATCGAAGCCGCCGGGCTACCCGTCACCCACCACATCGGGGAGACCCCACCCAAGACGCCGTGCGAGAACAACAGCGTTGTGGTCGGCATGATGGTCAACGTCGACTCATTCCGGGAACAGTTCGCCAAGTACGTCTTCTCCGGCATCCTGGACCGGCATCCGGCGCTGAAGGTCGGGTGGTTCGAAGGGGGGATCGCCTGGGTGCCGACGGCCCTTCAGGACGCCGAACATCTGCTCGCCTCCTACCGGCACATGTTCAACCACCAACTCGAGCACGATGTCCGCTACTACTGGGACAACCACATGAGCGCCTCGTTCATGGTCGACCCTCTGGGCCTCGAGCTGATCGACCACATCGGCGTCGACAACGTCATGTGGTCCAGCGACTACCCGCACAACGAAAGCACCTTCGGATATTCGGAGAAGTCGCTGGCGACAGTGGTCGACGCGGTCGGACCCGAGAATGCGGTGAAGATCGTCAGCTCGAACATCAAGAACTTCCTGGGAGTCTGACCACCCGATGACGACATTCGAACAGACGGCACCGGCCGTCAGGAACAGCTCGGACATTCCGGAGTTCCCGGATCGCACGCGGATGTACCGCGAAGTCGGGGCACGACTGCGAAGTGCGATGAAAGACAAGGGTATCGGTGCCCTGATACTGCTCGGCAACGGCAACGTGGTGTACGCGACCGGTGTCAGCTGGCCGCTGCTCGACGCCGGACTGAGCCACGTGGAACGGCCGGTGGCCCTGGTACTGGCCGACGACGAGCATCCGCACCTTTTCATGCCGATGCGTGAAGGCATCACCCTGGAAACCGACATTCCCGCCGATCACATCCATGACCCCCTGTATCTCGAATTCGACGAAGGGGTACAGCATTTCGGCCGGATCGTCGCGGATCTGATTCCCTCGGGCGCGGCCGTGGCGGTCGACGAGCTCACCGGCGCCATGCGCAGAGCATCGTCGCGGATCTTCCCGGCCGGCCCCCCGTCGGATGCCGCGCAGGTCATCGGACCCGCCAAACTGGTGAAGACGGCCGACCAGATGTCCTGTATCCGGCGTGCGTGCCGAATCACCGAGCAGGCGGCCGCCGATGTACAGAACTCGTTGGCCCCGGGTGTGCGCCAGATCGACCTGTCAGCCCACTTCGTCCGTCGTGCTTTCGAACTCGGCGCCACCGCGAACATGCTCGAGGCCATCTGGCAGGTGATGCCGACGACGAAAGCCGAAGGTACCTGGACCACCACCGGTGACCTCGCGTTGCCGCTGTTGACCACCGAACGTCGGCTCGAAGCCGGTGACGTCCTCTGGACCGACGTGAGCATCACCTACACCGGGTACTGCTCGGACTTCGGCCGCACCTGGTTGGTAGGCCAGGAACCGACCCCGCGTCAGCACGACCAGTTCCACCAGTGGCGCCACATCCTCGACGCGGTGCTCAAGGTCACCAAGGCCGGCGCCACCTGCGGCGACCTCGCCCGTGCGGCCATCGCCGCCAACGGAGGAGCCAAGCCGTGGCTGCCGCACTTCTATCTGGGTCATGGCATCGGCACCAATGCCGCTGAAATGCCCATGATCGGAACCGATCTCGGCCAGGAATTCGACGACAACTTCGTCTTCCCCGCGGGCATGCTGCTGGTGCTGGAACCGGTCATCTGGGAAGACGGCACCGGCGGGTACCGCAGTGAGGAGATCATCGTGATCACCGATGACGGCTACACGCCGTTGACCGACTATCCGTATGCCCCGTACGGAGGCTCCCATGGCGCTTGAGATCCTGCCCGACCCGCGGGCGTTGCGCAGTGGTCGACGTGAACGGGCGCTGGCCCAGATGGAAGCCCACGACCTCGATATCCTGGTGCTGGGTAGGCAGGCCAACGTCCGCTATGTGACCGGCGCTCCGCAATTGTGGGTGGCCGGTACCCGCCCGTTCGGGCCCATCTGTGCGGTGGTCCGGGGTACCGGTGAGATTCACCTCAACAGCACCTGGGACGAAGGCATTCCCGACGAGATCGCCCACGACCACCTCTACGGGCTGGCGTGGAACCCGATGACGCTGATCTCGGTACTGCAGCAGATCAGTGGCGCCGCCACCGCGAAGCGCGTCGGAACCGATGCTCTGACACCGACATTCGCACAGCTGCTACCCATCGCATTCCCCAACGCCGAACTGATCGACGCCGAGCCGGCGATGAGCGCAGCCCGACGGCTCAAGACCAGAGACGAAGTGGCGGCCCTGACGGGAGCGCTGCGCGTCGCCGAAGCGGCCCTGGCCACCACGGTGGGCGAACTGCGTCCGGGCATCACCGAACAGTCGCTGGCGGGGGTGCTGTTCGAAGCCGAGGCCGCCGGTGGTGTGTGTACGCCGGCGACTCAGGACGCGGCGTGGGTGACCTCCCGGGAAGAGTCCGGTCGCAGGTCGGTCGGCGACGGCCGCGTGCGCGACGGTGACCTGGTGGCGGTCGCCGCGGGCGTGCTGGCCGACGGTTATGTCGGCGAGGTCGGCCGCACCTGGCCCGTCGGAGATTTCGACAACGGCCGGGTGCACAAGCTCTTTCGGCGCTCCGAAGAGTTGTGGGAGCGGCTGGTGGGCGCCTGCCGACCCGGTGCCGTCGCTGCCGAGCTGTTGGGTGCCTACGAGGACGCGGGGGAGCCGCTGCCGCAGATGCCCGTGGCGCACGGTCTCGGCCTCGGCTTCGACCCGCCGGTGGTCTCGCCGCACCTGCCGGAAACCGCAGCCTCGGAGCGGTTGGAGGCCGGCATGGTGCTGGCCGTCACGAGCTATGTGTGGGAGCCCGGTTTGGGTGCGGTGTTCAGTCGTGATGCAGTGTTGATCACCGACGCCGGCCCGCAGGTTCTCACCGAGGCGCCGTCTTGGGGGAGTGGCCGGAACTAGTGCGACTTGTGGAGTTCTGGCGGCGCTCAGCGCCGCCGAAACTCCACAAATCCCACCAAAAAGGAGCGCATGCATGGCTGAACGGCCTTCGCCGGAGGAGATCATCCTCTACGAAAAGGATCCCAAGACCAAGATCGCCACCATCACCTTCAACCGGCCGGAGTTCCTCAACGCGCCGACATCGCTTGCGCGACTGCGTTATGCCGATGTGTTGCGCGCGGCATCGGTGGACAACGACGTCAAGGTCGTCGTCATCCGCGGTGTCGGGGACAACCTGGGCAGCGGCGCCGATCTGCCCGAGTTCATGGAGGGCGTCGACGATCCCGACAAGCGCCTCGCCGAGATGAAGTTACAGGATCCGTCGCTCGGGGACATCAACTACCCGCCCAAGGGCACGTTCCGCAACGGCTCCACCATCAGCTCCTGGTACGCCAACGCCCAGGCAGGCAACCGGCCGCTGCAGGAACTCAAGAAGATCAGCATCGTCGAGGCCAAGGGCTACTGCTACGGGTGGCACTTCTATCAGTGCGCCGACGCCGATCTCGTGATCTCCAGCGACGACGCCCTTTTCGGGCATCCGTCGTTCCGGTACTACGGGTGGGGTCCGCGGATGTGGACCTGGGTGCAGATGATGGGTCTGCGCAAATTCCAGGAGATGGTCTTCACCGGCCGGCCGTTCACCGCCGCGGACATGGAGAAGTGCAACTTCCTCAACAAGGTCGTCACCCGCGACGAGCTCGAGGCCGAGGTGTACAAATTCGCGCTGGCGTGCGCGCGCAACCGGCCCGTGGACACCGTGTTCATGCAGAAGATGTTCTTCGAGATCTACAAGCAGCAGCAGGGCGAATACATGGGCTCGCTGCTGTCGGCGTTCTTCGAATCGATGGGCAGCGGCGTCGCCAACGACGACGCCGATGACCTCGACATGGGAGAGGCCATCGACAGCGGCCTTGCGGCGGCGGTCAACGACAACGATGCCAAGTTCCCGCCCGATTTCCGGCTGAGCAAGTCGAACCGCAAGAAAGACTGAAGCCATGGCGCCTCTGCAGGGCTACACGGTGGTCGACCTGTCCAGCGGCATCGCCGGCGGCTACTGCACGAAGCTGCTGGCCGACGGTGGCGCCTCCGTCGTCAAAATCGAGTCACCCGAGGGTGATTCACTGCGGTCCTGGTCGGCCTCGGGGGCTTCGGTGGATGCGGCGGCGGGCGGTCCGCTGTTCAGCTTCCTGGCGAGCTCCAAGCACAGCGTGGTGGCCGGTCCGGACAGTGCCGATGACCTGGCGATGGTGGAGAAGCTGCTGCAGTCCGCCGATGCGGTGGTGTGGTCGCCGGGGTCCCGGCTGTCGGAAGTCCTGGCGCCGGAACAGATCTACCGCCGACACCCGCATCTCGTCGTCACCGCGATCTCACCGTTCGGCCTCGACGGGCCCTGGCAGGGCCGCGCCGCCACGGAGTTCACCCTGCAGGCCTGGTCGGGCGGAACGATGGGGCTGGGCCGCGGCTCCCAGGACCGGGCACCCGTACACGTCGGCGGACAGGTGGGCGACTGGCTGGCCGGCACCTACGCGTCGGTGCTGACGTTGGCGGCCAAATCCGCCGGGCACGGCCGTCTCGTGGACCTGTCGATGCTGGAAGCCCAGATCATGGGGTTGACCTATTACCCCGTGACGTTCTTCGAAGTGCTGGGCAGACCGTGGCGCACCGAGCGCAGGCCGACGGTGCCCGGGGTGGCGCAGGCCGCGGACGGGCTCGTCGCCCTGGGCTGCGGCACCGCGCAACAGTGGTTCGACCTGTGCGCGATGTCGGGACACGTGGAGTGGATCGACGAGGAGTCGCCGCTGTCGATCACCGAGCAGGCCAACATCCACGCCGCCGAACTCTATGAGTGGCTCGCGGGGGAGAAGGTCGACGAGATCCGCGATCTCGCTTCGGCATTCCGGATCCCGAACTCGCCGGTGGGCAACGGTGCGAACGTCACCGGTTTCGACCACTACGAAGCGCGCGGTGCCTTCACCCGCAATCCCCGGGACGGCTTCGTCCAGCCGGGCCCCCCGTACCGGCTCAGTGCTTCGGCGTTGCGGGCGCCCGAGGCCGCCCCTGTTCTCGGTGAGCACACCGAGCGCTACCGGCGCCAAGCTGCCGTGGCCCGTTCCGCCCCGAGCGCGGAGGTGGCTCAAGAACTGCCGTTCGAGGGCCTGCGGGTATTGGACATGACGACGTTCTGGGCGGGCCCGTCGTGCACGCACGTGCTGGCGATGCTGGGCGCTGAGGTGATCCACCTCGAATCGACCCCCCGTCCCGACGGCACGCGGCTGATCGCGGGTGTGCCCGTGACCGAAGAGCAGTGGTGGGAGCGCTCGCCGATCTTCTCGGCGCTCAACACCAACAAGTTGGGCCTGACTCTCGATTTCGGCACCGAGCGCGGAAAAGAGCTGTTAGGCAAGCTGATCGCGACATGCGATGTGGTGGTGGAGAATTTCACCCCGCGGGTGATCGACCAGCTTGGCCTCGACTATGTCGCGGTGCGCGCCCTGCGTGACGATGTGATCATGCTCCGGATGCCGGGTTTCGGCCTCGACGGGCCCTGGCGTGACAACCCGGCGTTCGCGTACATCATCGAAGATGCGTCGGGGTTGGCCTGGCTCACCGGCTATCCCGACCGCAATCCGTACGAGCCCTACTCGGTGGGCGACCCCAACGCAGGCGTCCACGCCCTCAACGCCCTGTTGCTGGCTCTGGAACATCGGCGGCACACCGGGGAAGGTCAGCTCATCGAGGCGGCCATGGTCGATGCCGCTCTCAACATCGCGGCCGAACAGGTGATCGAGTACTCCGCGCACGGCGCCCTGTTGCAGCGGGCCGGAAACCGGGGGCCTGCCGCGGCGCCGCAGAACCTGTACCGCACCGCCGATGTCGACGAGTTCGGCCGGCAGGACTGCTGGGTCGCCATCGCGGTGGCCACCGACGAGCAGTGGTTGCGGTTGCGCGAGGCCCTCGGGAGCCCCGCCTGGGCCATGGCGGACGATCTCCTGACCGCCTCGGGCCGACGGGCCCAGCACGAACTGCTCGACGAGCACCTGTCGGGCTGGAGTCGCGGACTCAGCTCCGATGCGGTGGTGGAGGCGCTGTGGCCTGCCGGCGTTCCGGTGGCCAAGGTGATGCAGCCGCATCGCCAGACCGAGTTGCCGCAGTTGGCCCACCGCGGCTTCTTCGAATCGCTCGCGCATCCTGTCAACGGCGCAGCCGCGTACACCACACTGCCCATTCCGGTGTCGTTCGGCGTCAACATGTTTCATCGCCAGCCTGCCCCGCTGCTCGGGCAGCACAATCGGGAGATCCTGGGCGGCCTCGGACTCAGCGAGGATGACATCGCAGCCGCCGAGGCCGACGGGGTCATCGGCACCGAACCCGCCATGGGCGGCCGGCGCAAGAAGGCCGGCAAAGCCGCGCGTTAACCGAGCCCCCGGGCCGGATTTGCCCGGTTGGTTACCCTGACAGCGTGCTCAACGACACGCCGCGCACCGCCGCGCAACGGCGCATCATGGCGGCCGCTCTGGATCTGATCGCCGAGCACGGTGTGGGTGGGATGTCCTTGCAGATGATCGCCGATGCGATCGGTGTCACCAAGGCCGCGGTGTACCACCAATTCCGTACCAAGGACGAGATCGTGATCGCGGTGACCGCCGACGAGCTCGGGCGGCTCGAGGACGCGGTGCGGGTCGCCGAGGCGGAACCGAGCCGGTCGCGGGCGCGAAAGTTGTTGCTGAACGACGTGATCGAGATGACCGTCGCCCGCCGTCGCTGGGTGGCCACACTGCAGTTCGACCCGGTGATCATCCGGTTGCTGGGGGAGCACGAGCCGTTCCGAGTCTTCATGACCCGGCTGTATGCCGTCCTGCTCGACGAAGACGACGACCTGGAAGCCCGGGTGTCGGCAGCGGTGCTTTCCGCCGCGATCGCCGGAGCCGTCGCCAATCCTCTGATCACCGACATCGACGACGCCACCTTGCGATCTGCGCTGCTCAACATCACGGCGCGCATTCTGGACCTGCCGGGCTGACCGCGCGCTACCGGCCGGTGGCACCGTCAGCGAGTTCCCGGAGGATGTCCAGGTGGCCCGCGTGCCGGCCGGTCTCTTCGATCATGTGTACCAACGCCCACCGCATCGACGGTGCATCATCGCCCCTGCTGTGCCCGGGGACCGGGGACTCGAGACTGTCGCACGCGGCAATGACACGATTGGCCTGCGTCGCCGCCTCTCGGTAGGCGGTGACCAAGGCGAGGACCGAGTCGTCGGGGCCGGCGTGAAACGTCGACGGCCAGTCCTCGACGGTGCCGCCGAGGAAGGTGAACCGCTCGACGAAGGTCAGATGGTGCGCTGCGGCGCTGTGACCTCACGAGGGCCCTTGTGCCCCGCATAGCCGATCGGCTAGGGTCGGGTCTCACCAGCAGTTCCGGTAACCCCTGCCAACGATGGAAGTGGGTGTAGTGCAAGTGAATACCCGCGCACAGTGGATCAGTCTGTGGTTGACGGCCTTCTTCGGGGCAATCCTGCTCGGTGCCTTCGCGGCCTTTCCCGGCTTCTGGCCGCCGATGTCGCCGGAACTGAGCGCGCAGGAAGTCGCCGCGTTCTACGCCGAGAACTCGGCCATGATCCGGTTCTCCATGATCACCTTCAACCTCTGCGCCATCATGCTGGTGCCGTTCTTCATGACCATCGTCGTGCAGATGAAGCGGATGAAGACGCCGAGTCACGTCTTCGCCTACAGCTACCTGGCCGCCGTGGCCACCGGGTCCACCCTGTTTGCGATCGCCGATATCTTCTGGCTGGTAGCCGCATTTCGCCCGGAACGTGACCCGGAACTGACGTTGCTACTCAACGACATGGCGTGGCTCATCTTCATCGCGCCGGTGGGCATGATCGTGGTGCAGAACCTGTCGCTGGCCCTGGGTATCTACTTCGACGCGCGCACCCAACCGGTCTTCCCGCGCTGGGTGGCCCACCTGGCGATCCTGGCGGCGGCGGTGATGACGCCTGCGGTGTGTGCGGTGATCTTCACCTCGGGTCCGCTGGCTTGGAACGGCGTCATCTCCTTCTGGTGCCGGCTCGGGGCGTTTGCGCTGTTCCTGGTGGTGATGTTCGTCGCGCTCCGGCGGGCGATCAGACAACAGGAAACCGAACAGGCAGAGGGCTCAGCCGAACTCGAACCGGCAGTGGCGCAGTGAGTGGCGTCGCCCCGCCGGCACCACCGTCGACCCGTAGCGAGGTGATCCCGGGGAAGTCGCGCAAACTCGACCAGCTGATCTGCTGGTGGACCATACCGGTGTTCTACAACATCTTCGGGCTCATCTTCGTGGTGCTCACCAGAGTGATGCCGCCGCCGCGACCCGATATCACCCAAGCGCAGATGGTCGACTTCTTCGCCGACAACCGGTTGACCATCCAGATCGGTTTTGCCCTGCTGATGTTCTTCGTCGGGTTCACCGCCGTGGCGAACGCGCTGATTGCGTTGCAGATCAAGCGGATGTCAGTCTCACCCGTTTTCGCCTACGGCTACATCGTGTCGCTGGCAGTCGGCGCCCTGCCTGGTTGTCTGTTCGCGGCGTTCGCGTTTCTCACCGCGGCGTTCCGCCCGGACCGCGACCCGGCGATCATCGCGATGCTCTACGACCTCGGTCTGTTGTCGTTCGTCGGTTCACTGGGCTGCTTCGTCGCGCAGAATGCGGTGCTGGCGCTGGCGATCTTCCTCGACAAGAACGACATCTTCCCGAAATGGCTGGCCTACATGTCGATCTGGATGATCGTCACCGAATTACTGGCAGGTCCGGTGTTCATCTTCCGCTCGGGGCCGTTGGCGTGGAACGGGTCCATCAGCTTCTGGATGGGTACCGCCGTCTTCGTCGTCTGGGAGTTCTGCATCATTCGTCTGCTCTACACGACGATCAAGAAGCAGAGTTCCGACGAAGTGATTCAGGACTGAGCATGGCGACAGTGACCGACCAGGACCAGACGGCACCACCGGAGCGCAACCACCTGCCCGGCGACGGGAACATGTGGGTGTTCGTCCTCGGCGATCTGGTGATCTTCGGGGGTTACTTCTTGATCTTCATGGTCTACCGCCACCAGGAGCGCGATCTGTTCCTGGAATCTCAGCAGCATCTGAGCCTGACGGTGGGGGTGGTCAACACCCTGGTGCTGCTCGCCAGTTCGTGGTTCGTCGCCACCAGTGTGCAGGCCACCCGCGCCGGTCGGTACGACCGGGCCTTGCGGCTGACCGTGCTGGGCGGCGGGTGCGGGGTGCTGTTCCTGGCGATCAAGGCCTATGAGTGGACAACAAAAATCGTTCAGGGCCATACATTTCCGAGCAACGACTTCTTCATGTTCTATTACATGCTCACCGGTGTGCACCTGTTCCATGTGGCGTTGGGTCTGGTGTTCCTCGGGGTGACGTTCGTGGAACTCCGCAGCCCGAAGCTGCGCCGGGTCTCGATGGTGGAAACCGGCGCGACGTACTGGCACCTGGTGGACCTGCTGTGGATCGTGATCTTTGCCCTGCTGTACGTGATGAGGTGACGGGAATGAGCGTGAGACTGCCGGAGGCGGCACGGTCCACCACGGTTGTGTGGGTGGTGCTCTCGGCCATCACCGTCGTGTCCTGGTGGCTGGGGCCCGCGCATCAGTCCGGTCCGCTGGCACCCAGCACGGTCATCACCGTCGTCGTCCTCGGGCTGGGTGTCATCAAGACCCGCTTGATCATTCGGCACTTCATGGAAGTGCGTACCGCACCGCTGTGGTTGCGGGTGGCCACCGATGTGTGGCTGGTGGCGTTGTGGGGCGGCGTGCTGGCGATCTACCTCTACTGAGTTGTTCAGGTGTGCCAGAGACCACGAGCGTGCGCAGAACCCGGAAAACGTCGGTGTTTCGGCCGGGGACGCCCCCTCGCGCGCGAGCGTGCTGGGGGTACCCCCAGCACGCTCGCGGGAAAGATGGTCTTACTTGAGGCAGCTGCCGCCGTCGACCGGCAGGGTGACGCCGGTGATCATGCCCGCGGCGTCGCTGGCCAGGAACAGGATCGCCGCGGCGACCTCGTCGGGGGTCCCGGGCCGGCGCAGCGGCGTCACCTTGCCGGCGTCCTTCGGATTGATGCCGGCGACCTTCCAGGCCTCCACCGCCCGCTCCGAGGCGACCAGGCCGACCGCCACGCAGTTGGCGCGCACGCCCTGCGGACCCCATTCGGCGGCGGTCACCCGGGTGAACATCTGCAGCGCCGCCTTGGCCGCCGAATAGTGCGCGCCGCCGCGCACGCCGTTGACCCCGGCGCCCGACGAGATGTTGACGATCGCGCCGCTTTTCTGCGCGATCATGTGCCGGCCTGCTTCGCGCGTGGCGATGTAGGCGGACTTGACG
>JBEVFK010000162.1:0-44193 GCA_040512325.1 Mycobacterium sp.
AGTTCCTCGACCGAGTCCGGCCGCTCGGCCATGGCATCACAGATCTGGGCGTAGCGGATCCACTGACGCGGCAATGCGGCGAGATCGGCGGGGGTGTTCAGGGCCCGGTCATAGTGAATCGCGTCGACGAGCAGTCCCACATTGTGGTGTCCGCTGCGCGCCACGATCGCCGTGGCCGCCGCGAGGTTTCGCACCTCGGTCCACGGCATGGGCTCCAGGTTGGGCGTCATGCCGTATTCGGCTGCCAGCTCGGCCAACTCGGCAAATCGGTCCGCGGTGCGGCCGTGGTCCGGGTCGTAGCCGGTGACCAGGATCTGCCGGGCACCCAGGTACGCACCGGTTTCGAGGAAGGCGCCGAAGTCGTCCCGGATCTGTGTCTCCGGGACCAACCGGAGCACCTCGATGTCGATCAAGGTCAATCCGGAGTGGTCGAGCCGCCTCTTGACGTCCCGGATCAGCGGGGTCATCCCGATGGTCGGGCGTTGCGGCTCCTGCGGTGTCGCCGGGATCAACCGTAGGCCGACGGCGTCGAAACCCGCCGCGGCGGCGACGTCGACGAGTTCATCGGGGCCGAGCTCGAGGACAGTCAGCGGTGCCAATGACAGCGCTCGCCCGGTTCCGACACCCACCGGATTTACGGCCTTCACCATGCTTCTCCTGAAGGCTTCTCCTGAAGCCCGAAATATTCGGGGATATGACAGTCAATTGACGCCATTGTGAAGTATCGGGCGCCGCAATTGGGGGCTACCTCGTGGCGGTCGCCGCCTCCTCGACCAGCGGTGGCAGCCCGCCGCGTAGGTTGGGCAGGTGCCAACGAGCAGCGTGACCGCCATCGACGCCATCCTGCAGCAGGTACTGGATGCGATTCCGTTCCAACTCAACACCGACGGCGGCGTGGAGGCCGCCCGCGCGCGGTTCCGCGAGCTGCCCCGCCAGCTGATCCTGCCCGAGGTCAGCGCGCAGGACCGCACCATCGACGGCCCCGCCGGCCCGATCCCCATCCGGATCTACACACCGCCACCGACGGGAACGACTCCGCCGGTGGTGATGTATTTCCACGGCGGCGGGTTCGCTGTCGGCGATCTGGACACCCACGACGGCACCGCGCGTCAGCATGCCGTCGGCGCAGACGCCGTGGTGGTGTCGGTCGACTACCGGCTGGCTCCCGAGCATCCGTATCCGGCTGCAGTGGAGGATTCCTGGGCCGCTACCCGGTGGGTCGCCGCGCACGGCGACGAGCTGGGTGCCGATCCGTCGCGGCTTGCGGTCGCCGGCGATTCCGCCGGCGGCAATCTCGCGGCCGTGATGGCGCAGTTGGCCCGCGACGAGGGTGGCCCGCACCTCGACTTTCAGCTGTTGTGGTATCCGACGTTGTTGTGGGACAACACCTTGCCGTCGTTCACCGAAAACGCGGAAGCGCCCATCCTGACGCTGAGCGCCGTCGAGGCGTTCTCGGTGTGGTACGCCGGGGATATCGACCCCGCGACCGCGCCTGCGACACTCGCGCCGGGGCGGGCTACCAGTTTCGCGGGCCTTGCGCCTGCGTACATCTCGGTGGCCGGTCACGATCCGCTGCGCGACGACGGTGTCGGCTACGCCGAATTGCTCTCGGCGGCTGGGGTTTCGGTGACGCTGGATCACGCCGAGTCGCTGGTGCACGGGTATCTCAGCTACGCCGGGGTGGTTCCGGCCACTACCGCGGCGATGGATCGTGGAGTAACAGCCCTGCGGGCGGCGCTGCACTCTTAGAGTGGCGGGATGGGTGGCACGCTTCCCGACCATCAGTGCTGATCATCGGTGCCGGCTTTCCGGGATCGGCGCGGCCATCACGTTGGACGCGGCGGGTCTGGGCGACTATCCGATCGTCGACGCCGCACCCGAGGCCGGTGGCACCTGGTACTGGAGCACCTATCCCGGCATCGGTGTCGACATTCCGTCGTTTTCCTACCAGTTCTCGTTCGAGCAGAGCCCGGACTGGACCCGCGCCACCAGATCACGGCGCGGTTTCTGATCAATGCTGCCGGAGTGTTCACGGTCCCCAAACTGCCCGACATCCCCGGCGTGGCAAACTTCGCCGGCGTCACCCTGCACACCGCGCGCTGAGACCACAGCCAGGATCTCGCAGGCAAGCGCGTCGGCGTCATCGGCACCGGCGCATCGGCAATCCAGTTGATTCCCGAAATCGCCCCTGTTTCAGCGCATCTCACTGTCTGTCAGCGCACGGCCATCCCGTCCGCTGGGCCACGCGGGTACCGGGCGGCAAGGCGATCCCACGGCTGCTGAGCCAGACCTACGTCGAGGTCAATTTCCCGCTCTCGGCGCACTATGCCACCGTGCTGCCCCTCGGGAAACGCGCCGAGGCATTCGGGTCGCAGCTACCTGCGCAAGCAGGTCCACGATCCGGCGCTACGGGACAGGCTCACCCCGCGCTACGCGTGGGCTGCAAGCGGCCGGGCCTTCACAACACCTACCTGTCCACGTTCAACCGCGCCGATGTGCGGTTGGTCACCGAACCCATCGCCGCCGTGCAAGCCGGCGGGGTGGCCACCACCGACGGGGACCGGCGGCCAGTCACTGGCCGACTTCTGGAACGACCACCGGGTACAGGCCTACGAGGGAGTCAGCGTGCCCGGCTTCCCGAACTTCTTCTCGGTCTGCGGCCCGTACGGGTACGTGGGCTCGTCGTTCTTCGCGCTGATCGAGACCCAGACCCGCCACATCGTGCGGTGCCTCGCCGAAGCACGGCGACGTCCCGCTGCGACCCCGCACCACGCTGGCCGCGGACTGGGGCAGCCGTCACTTCGACCTCGACGACTACCGGTTCACCCCATAGCGCGAGCAGACACAAACTCGCATTCTTCCAGCGCGTGGAACGCGAGTTTGTGTCTGCTTGGCAGAGCTTTTCTAGACAGAAGCCTTCAGGTCATCCACCTTGTTGAGCTGCTCCCACGGCAACTCGATATCGGTCCGACCGAAGTGACCGTAGGCCGCGGTCTGTGCGTAGATCGGGCGCAGCAGATCCAGATCGCGGACGATCGCACCCGGGCGCAGATCGAAGACCGTGCTGATGGCCTTCTCGATGCGATCGGGGTCGACGGTCTCGGTGCCGAACGTCTCGACGAACAGACCCACCGGGGCCGCCTTGCCGATGGCGTACGCAACCTGGACCTCGACGCGCTCGGCCAGGCCGGCGGCCACCACGTTCTTGGCGACCCACCGCATGGCGTACGCGGCCGACCGGTCGACCTTGGACGGATCCTTGCCGGAGAACGCGCCGCCGCCGTGGCGGGCCCAGCCGCCATAGGTGTCGACGATGATCTTGCGGCCGGTCAGTCCGGCATCACCCATCGGCCCGCCCAGGACGAACTTGCCGGTGGGGTTCACCAGCAGGCGGAAGTCGGAGATGTCGAGTGTCTCGTGCGCCAGATCGGCGAGGACGGTGTTGACCACCTTCTCGCGGATATCGGGCGCCAGCATGTTGTCGAGATCGATGTCGGCGGCATGCTGGGTGGACAGCACGACCGTATCCAGGCGGACCGGCGTGGTGCCGTCGTACTGGATGGTGACCTGGGTCTTGCCGTCCGGGCGCAGGTACGGCAGGACACCGTTCTTGCGGACCTCGGTCAGCCGACGGGCCAGCCGGTGCGCCAGCGCGATCGGCAGCGGCATCAGCTCCGGGGTGTCGCCGATGGCATAACCGAACATCAGCCCCTGGTCGCCGGCACCCTGGGCGTCCAGCGGGTCCACCGCGCCTTCGACACGCGCCTCATGGGCGGTGTCGACACCTTGGGCGATATCGGGTGACTGAGCGCCGATCGCGATGTTCACGCCGCAGGAGGCCCCGTCGAAACCCTTGGTCGACGAGTCGTAACCGATCTCCAGGATCCGGTCCCGAACGATCTTCGGGATGTCGGCGTAAGCGCTCGTGGTGACCTCACCGGCAACGTGCACCTGCCCGGTGGTCACCAGCGTTTCGACGGCCACGCGTGAGCGCGGATCCTGTTCGAGGAGAGCGTCGAGCACCGAGTCACTGATGGCGTCACAGATCTTGTCCGGATGCCCCTCAGTAACCGATTCGCTCGTGAACAGTCGAGCTTTGCTCACGTCCCCATCCCTTCCGGCTCAGAAGCCATCCCACGATTTGTCAGGCGAATGGTATCGCCACTGATGTTGTCGGGCCCCCGCAGCCTGCCTATACGCACCAACGTGCGCAACCTTAACGAGGCGCTGCGGTCCTAGTGTCTCCCAGATTGGAGGAACTGTCCGATCGCGTCCAGAATACGGCTCGCCATGAGTGTTTTGGAGCCGTGCTCCAGCGCCGTTTCGGTGCCGTCGGCGGCCAGCAGCCAGCCGTCGTTGCTGTCGACCTCGAAGGCCCGGCCCTCACCCACCGCGTTGACGACCAGGAGGTCGCACCCTTTGCGCGCCAGCTTGGCGCGGGCATGGAACAGCACATCTCCGTTGGCGTCGCCGGTCTCGGCGGCGAAGCCGATGATGGCGCGCATGTTCGGCAGCTGGCCGTCGGTGCGGGCCCGGACCGTGCCCGCCAGCACGTCGTCGTTGCGGATCAGGTCGATCGACGACGGCTCGTCTGCGCCCTTCTTGATCTTGCTGGTGGCGATCTGCGCGGGCCGGAAGTCGGCGACGGCTGCGGCCATCACCAGGACGTTGGCATCGGGAGCGTGTTTGGACACGGCGTCTCGCAGCTGCCCGGCCGAGCTGATGCGCACGACGTGCACACCGGCGGGGTCGGTGAGGTCGGAGGTATGGCCGGCGATGAGGGTGACGTCGGCACCGCGCTGCGCGGCCACTCGTGCCACGGCATAACCCTGCTTGCCGGAGCTGCGGTTGCCGAGAAAGCGCACGGGGTCGAGCGGCTCACGAGTGCCGCCGGCGGTGACCAGGATCTTGACGCCGGTGAGGTCGGACGGCACCGCGTCGGCCCGCTCCAGCAGCAGCTTGGCGAAGGTGGTGATCTCTTCCGGCTCAGGTAAACGGCCGGGTCCGGAGTCGGCGCCGGTCAATCGGCCGGATGCCGGTTCGAGGACCACCGCGCCACGCTGCCGCAGGGTGGCGACGTTGGCCGCGGTGGCCGGGTGCAGCCACATCTCGGTGTGCATGGCCGGGGCGAACAGCACCGGACAGCGCGCCGTCAGCAGTGTCGCCGTCAGCAGGTCATCGGCGCGTCCGACCGCCGCCCGGGCCATCAGGTCGGCGGTGGCGGGTGCGATGACCACCAGGTCGGCTTCCTGGCCGAGCCGCACGTGCGGAACCTCGGGAACGTCCTCGAACACCCCGGTGTGAACGGGGTGTCCGGAGAGCGCTTCGAAGGTGGCGGCGCCGACGAAACGCAGTGCCGATTCGGTGGGCACCACGCGGACCTCGTGGCCGGCTTCGGTGAGCTGGCGGATGACCGAGCACGCCTTGTAGGCGGCGATGCCGCCCGCCACCCCGACGATGATCCGCTTCCGGGTCATCAGCGGCTACACCGCTGGTCGAGGGCGCGACAGCCCTGGTATCGCGGTGTCTGGCCCCCGAGCCTCATCTGCGTGACGCCTGTCCTATTCGCCTTCGGTGTGCTCGAGCAGGTCGCCGTGGATTTCGCGCATGGCGATCGACAGCGGCTTCTCCTGCAGGCCCGGCTCCACCAGGGGGCCGACGTACTCGAGGATGCCGTCACCGAGCTGGTTGTAGTAGTCGTTGATCTGGCGCGCCCGCTTGGCGGCGTAGATCACCAGCGCGTACTTGCTGGACGCCCGGTCCAGCAGTTCGTCGATGGGCGGGTTGGTAATTCCCAGAGGCGTGTCGTAGGCACCCTGTAGGGCCGCGCGGCTGGCAGTGGGGTCGAGCTCGTCAACACTGGACAGCGTGTCGGGCTGGGGGTTACTCACGTAAGAATCTCCTGCAAAATTAGTTAAAGCCGGCGGTTCGGGAAGGCCGTCATACAGTTCCCGGCGCAGTTCCCACCAGCAAGGTTATCAATTCTTTGCAGGCAGCCTCTAATTGCCTGTTCACGACAATGACATCGAAGTCATTCTGGGCCGCAAGTTCGGCGCGCGCGGTGTCGAGGCGGCGTTGCATCACCTCGGGTGTCTCGGTGCCGCGGCCTACCAGTCGCTGCTCGAGATCGGCCCAGCTCGGCGGGGCCAGGAACACGCTCAGCGCGTCCGGCATCGCCTGCTTGACGGCTTGCGCGCCCGCCAGATCGACCTCGATGAGTACGGGCCTGCCCGCGGCCCTGGCCTCCAGCACCGGCTGGGCCGGAGTGCCGGAGCGGTGCAGCCCCCGGTGGATCTCGGCCCATTCCAGCAGGGCGTCGGTGTCGATCAGCTCCGCGAATGTCTCCGCGGAAACGAAGTGGTAGTCCACGCCGTCGATTTCTCCCGGCCTTGGCGACCTGGTGGTCGCCGAAACGCTGAAGAAAAGCGTAGGCAGCCGCTCGCGCAGGCACCGGACCACGGTCGACTTGCCTACCGCAGACGGACCGGACAGCACGACCACCCGGCCCGGGGGCACTACGCCCCCGAGGCCATCAGGCCGCTCGCTATCCGGTCCCCCGACAGCGTTCACCGACCCTTACTCAGGGTCGAATTTGTCCAGCAGAGCCTTGCGCTGCCGATCGCCGAGCCCGCGCAGGCGGCGGGTCGGAGCGATTTCGAGCTCGGTCATGATTTCCTGCGCCTTGACCTTGCCAACCTTCGGCAAGGCTTCCAGCAGTGCGGAAACCTTCATCTTGCCCAAGACCTCATCGGTCTCGGCATCCTTGAGCACCTGCCTGAGGTTGGTGCCGCCGCGCTTGAGCCGATCTTTGAGCTCAGCTCGTGCTCGACGAGCGGCGGCAGCCTTCTCCAACGCTGCCGCGCGCTGTTCGTCGGTCAACTGGGGAAGGGCCACGGTTCCTCCGTCTCATTGCCATCTTGTCGATCGCAACCTGAGTAGATCGCGATCATTGTTTTCTCTCGGCCGGGGTACGCCAGCCAGCGACGACGACCGTACCCACGCTGCCTGACGAAATCTAACCCCACCCCCTGCTCGCTGGGACAAAGGCCCAGCGTGTAGGGGTCGACACGCCGTCACCCACACTAGCCCGCCGCTCTCGGGTCGATACCCGATACCCGGTTGCCCGGGATTGCGCCTCGGGTCGAAACTGCTGCGCAACACCACTTTTGCCGCCGTCTCCCCGTTCTCTGGAGCAAGGTTCGGGCACCGGGCGTGCCGCAGCGGCGCACTCCGGAACCGGTACCCGAACTGGGTGTGGCGTGTCGCGCGTGTCGGTGCAGGCCGACACCGACGATATTGACCCGGTAACTCCACACCAGTGCTCAAAAGACACTTTGGTCACACCCGCCTCAGTTGGGGGCAAACCCGCTGCCGCCCGGTCGCCCATGACCCCCGTCAGGGCCGCTCAGGGGCACCGCGACGCCTTCGTGCGTCCCGATCATGGGGCGGTGCCGACGCGGACGTTCTGGCAGCCTCACAGGGCCCTCGAGGCACCGCGACCCGACCGTTACCGCTTGCACAGCCCCGGCACAACGGCAGCACATCGGCTCCCCACCCGCGCTTCCTAGCGTCGTCGGAGATGGCGAACCCACGTCACCTCAACAGCATCATCAACCGATACGGAGCTGATCAGAAATGACTACAAAGCGCCTCTTGGCCGCGTCGACCTTGGCCGCGTCGACCTTGGCCACGTCGACCTTGGCCGCGTCGACCTTGGCCGCGTGCCTGTTAGGGGTCGGGATGGGCACGGCGGCCGCCGACCCGGGCCGGCCCTGCAACGGCCCTGGCAACGGCGCCTGCCAGCCGGCTCCGGCACCCAACCAGGGGCCCGGCAACCAGCGTGGCATCGACCAGGGCCGTCAGGATCATCAGCCGTTCAACTACCAGGGCCAGCACGTGACACCGCTGCCCGCCGGCAACGGCGCCGGGTGGGGCTTCTGGTTCCTGGGGCGCTGGGTCGCGCTGTAGTGGCTAGCGCTTGACCTTCAGGACCGCTCCCGCGCGACTCGCCTGCAGCGGTGGGGCCTCGGCCACCCAGCGTTGCAGGCGGCCCGCGGTGCGCCACAGAGCGGCCTGCAGTGCGTCGGACCCGGCCTCGGCCTGTGCGCCGTCGGTGAGGTGGCCGGCGATCCGCGACAACGTCACCGCGGGTACCCGGACGGTGTTGTCACCGGAAGCACGGAGCCGGTGCTCGAGGTCTTTGCGGTCGTCGGCGAGCTCGCCCACGGCCTGCGCCGGCGCGGTCCGCGGTTCCTGACGGTAGGCCTGCAGAAGAGCGCCGATACATGTAATAGCTTGATGTGCAGTGCTTTTCGGAAGCACCACGCCCGGTCCAAGAGTCACCTGCCACCACCTCCACACCAGCCGGCGTAGACATGGTGCAGCGTCGGGCTTGCGCGCAGGCAACGCCGACGACAACACCATCCGAACAGCCGGCGGGCAGTCGACGCCGGCGCCCTGGATCAGAGGGGCTCAGATCAGGTGAGCACAGGCCTCGCGGAGACGCTCGGCGGCCGCCCGCACCGCGGCCGGATCGGGGCCGGCGCGCAGCACCTCACGCGAAACGGCGGGCAGCAGCTGTCCCGGCAGCGCACCGCCCAAGCCGGCGAGCGTCTCCGGGCGACCCCCCTGCGCGCCGACACCGGGCACCAACACCGGACCCCCGAGACCGCTGACATTCGGCGGGTCGGACAACGTGGCACCGACCACCACGCCCACCGACCCGAAATCCGGCGCCCACGCCCGATTGGCCGCGGCGGCCGCATCCACCATCGCCTGGGCGATGCTGCGGCCGTCGGCCGTCACGGCCTGCTGGACCGACTCGCCCTCCGGGTTCGAGGTCGCGGCGAGCACGAAGACGCCGCGGCCGTGCAGCGCCGCGGTGTCCAGCAACGGCTGCAGCGACCCGAAACCCAGATACGGCGAGGCGGTCACCGCGTCACAGGCCAGTGGGGAATCCCCGGCCCAGGCTGCGGCGTAGGCGGCCATGGTGCTGCCGATATCGCCGCGTTTGGCGTCGGCGAGCACCAGCACACCATTGCTCCGGAGCGCGGCGATGGTGCGCTCCAGCACGGCGAAGCCCGCCGACCCGTAGGTCTCGAAGAACGCCACCTGCGGCTTGACGATGGCGAACCCGTCGAACGCCGCGACGCAGATGTCGCAGAACGCGGCCAGCCCGTCGGCGTCCACCGACAGCCCCCAGGCGGTGAGCAGCTGCGGATGCGGATCGATGCCCAGACACAGCGGCCCGCGCTCCCGCATGGCGTCGCGCAGCCGCACCCCGAACGACGGCACTCCTCTACAGTCCGTCCAGCGCGGCGTGCAGTTCCTGCAGCGAGCGCACGCCGATATCGCCACGGATCCCGGCCTCGATGCCCTGCACGGCCGCCGAAGCGCCCTGCACCGTGGTCACGCACGGGATGTTCATCTGGACCGCGGCCGCCCGGATCTCATAGCCGTCGATGCGTGGACCCGAGTTGCCGTACGGCGTGTTGATCACCATGTTGACCTCACCGGCGCGGATCGCGTCCACTGCCGACATGGCCGGTCGGCCCTCCCCTGGGTGCTCGAAATGCTTGCGCACCACGTCGCACGGGATTCCGTTGCGCCGCAGCATCTCCGCGGTGCCTTCGGTGGCGAGCACCTTGAAACCGAGATCGGCGAGCCGCTTCACCGGGAACACCAGTGACCGCTTGTCGCGGTTGGCCACCGACACGAACACGGTGCCACTGGCCGGCAGCGAGCCGTACGCCGCGGTCTGACTCTTGGCGAACGCGCTGCCGAAGTTCTGGTCGATACCCATCACCTCGCCGGTGGATTTCATCTCCGGGCCCAGCAGCGATTCGACGTTGGAACCGTCCGCCTTGCGGAACCGGTGGAACGGCAGGACGGCCTCTTTCACCGCGATCGGCGCATTCGGCGACGAGGTGGCACCATCGCCGGTGGCCGCCAGCACACCTTCGGTGCGCAGTTGGGCGATGGTGGCGCCCAACATGATTCGTGCGCACGCCTTGGCCAGCGGCACAGCGGTGGCCTTGGACACGAACGGCACCGTGCGACTGGCGCGCGGGTTGGCCTCCAGCACGTAGAGCACGTCGTCTTTGAGGGCGTACTGGACATTCAGCAGGCCCACCACGCCGATACCGTGGGCGATCGCCTCGGTGGCGTGGCGCACCGCCTCGATGTCCTGGCGGCCCAGCGTCACCGGCGGCAGCGCGCAGGCCGAATCGCCGGAGTGGATCCCGGCCTCCTCGATGTGTTCCATCACGCCGCCGATGTAGACCTCGGTGCCGTCACAGAGGGCGTCGACGTCGATTTCGATGGCGTCCTCGAGGAACCGGTCGACGAGCACCGGATGCTCCGGCGAGAGCTCGGTGGCCCGGGTGATGTAGCCCTCCAGGGTCTCGTCGTCGTAGACGATCTCCATGCCGCGCCCGCCGAGCACATAGGACGGCCGCACCAGCACGGGATAGCCGATGTCGGACGCGATCTTGCAGGCCTGCTCGAAGCTGGTCGCCATGCCGAACTTGGGTGCGGGCAGACCGGCCTTGGTCAGCACCTCACCGAAGGCGCCCCGGTCCTCGGCCAGGTCGATGGCCTTGGGGCTGGTGCCCACGATCGGCACTCCGGCCCGCGCGAGGCGTTCGGCCAGACCCAGTGGGGTCTGCCCACCCAACTGGACGATGACGCCGACGACACCCGGTCCGCCGGCACCCGAGGCCTGCTCGGCGTGGTAGACCTCGAGGACGTCTTCGAAGGTCAGCGGTTCGAAATAGAGCCGGTCGGCGGTGTCGTAGTCGGTGGATACCGTTTCGGGGTTGCAGTTCACCATGACGGTCTCGAACCCCGCCTGGCTCAACGTCGTCGCGGCGTGCACGCAGCTGTAGTCGAACTCGATGCCCTGCCCGATCCGGTTCGGGCCGGAACCCAGGATGAGCACCTTGCCCTTCTCGGTCTGCGGTGCCACCTCGGTCTCGGCGGCGGGGTCGAGTTCATAACTGCTGTAGTGGTACGGCGTTTTCGCTTCGAATTCGGCGGCGCAGGTGTCCACGGTCTTGTACACCGGGTGGATCCCGAGGCGTTGCCGCAGCGAGCTCACTCCCATCTCGCCGGCCAGTTCGGGCCTGAGTGAGGCGATCTGGCGATCGGAGAGCCCGTTGTGCTTGCTGCGGCGCAGCAGGTCCTCGTCGAGCACCGGGGCAGCCAGCAACTCGGCCCGCAGGCCCAGCAGTCCGGCGATCTGGTCGACGAACCAGGGGTCGACGCCGGAGGCCTGCGCCACCGCCTCGACAGAGGCGCCCAGCCGCAGGGCGTACTCGATGTCGTAGAGCCGACCTTCGGTCGGAACCTGCAGCCGGGCCAGCACCTCGTCGACCGTGCCTTCGGACTCCGGACCGGTCCAGAAGCCGGCTTTCTTGGTCTCCAGCGACCGCATCACCTTGCCGAGGGCCTCGATGAAGTTGCGGCCCAGCGACATCGCCTCCCCCACCGACTTCATGGTGGTGGTCAAGGTGGCGTCGGCGCCGGGGAACTTCTCGAACGCGAACCGCGGCGCCTTGACCACCACGTAGTCCAGGGTCGGCTCGAAACAGGCCGGGGTTTCCTTGGTGATGTCGTTGACGATCTCGTCGAGGGTGTAACCGATGGCCAGTTTGGCGGCGATCTTGGCGATCGGGAAGCCGGTGGCCTTGGAGGCCAGCGCACTCGACCGCGACACCCGCGGGTTCATCTCGATGACGACCAACCGGCCGTCGGCCGGGTCAACGGCGAACTGGATGTTGCAGCCGCCGGTGTCGACGCCGACCTCACGCAGGATCGCGATGCCGAGGTCCCGCATGGTCTGGTACTCGCGGTCGGTCAGCGTCATCGCCGGGGCCACGGTCACCGAGTCCCCGGTGTGCACACCCATCGGGTCCAGGTTCTCGATGGAGCACACCACCACCACGTTGTCGCGGCTGTCGCGCATCAGCTCGAGTTCGTATTCTTTCCAGCCGTAGATCGATTCCTCGATCAGCACGTTCGCGCTCGGCGACGCGGCCAGGCCGTCCCCGGCCATCCGTTCGACGTCTTCGAGGGTGGCTGCCATGCCGGAGCCGAGGCCGCCCATGGTGAAGCTGGGCCGCACCACCACGGGCAACCCGAGGTCTTCGACCGTCGCACGCACCTCCGCCATGGTGTAGCAGACAGCGGACTTCGCCGACTCGCCACCGACTTTGGCCACGATGTCCTTGAACTTCTGCCGGTCCTCGCCGCGCTGGATGGCGTCGAAGTCGGCACCGATGAGCTCGACACCCCACCGTTCGAGGGCGCCGTTCTCGTGGAGTGCGACGGCGGTGTTGAGTGCGGTCTGCCCACCGAGGGTGGCCAGCACCGCGTCGATCTTGTTGCCGCGCTCGGCCTGCTGGGCCAGCACCTTCTCCACGAAGGTGGCGGTGATGGGCTCGACGTAGGTGTGGTCGGCGTATTCGGGGTCGGTCATGATGGTCGCCGGGTTGGAGTTCACCAGGCTGACCTGGAGTCCTTCGGCGCGCAGCACCCGGCAGGCCTGGGTGCCCGAATAGTCGAACTCGCAGGCCTGACCGATGACGATCGGGCCGGAGCCGATGACCAGGATGTGGTTGAGATCGCTACGACGCGGCATTACTTATTTCTCCATTTTCCGGCGAGCGGGCGCGTCCCCGGCAAGCACGCCGGAGAGTTTTCGTGGGTTGCGCACTCTCACTTGGTGTCCCCGGCCATCAGCTCGATGAACTGGTCGAACAGGTAGTTGGCATCGTGGGGTCCAGCGGCGGCCTCGGGGTGGTACTGCACCGAGAAGGCCCGGCCGTTGACCAGCCGGATCCCTTCCACCACACCGTCGTTGGCACAGGTGTGGCTGACCATGGCTCGACCGAAATCGGTGTCGAACTCTTCGCCGGCCTCTCCTTCGAGGGCGAAACCGTGGTTCTGGGCGGTGATCGCCACCCGCCCGTTGGTGTGGTCGATCACCGGGACGTTGATGCCGCGGTGGCCGAACGCCATCTTGTAGGTGGAGCGACCCAGCGCCCGGCCCAGGATCTGATTGCCGAAGCAGATGCCGAACAGCGGAATTCCCGCGTCGAGCACCTCGCGTGTCACGGCGACCACGTGATCGGCGGTGGCCGGGTCACCCGGACCGTTGGACAGGAACACCCCGTCCGGATGCAGGTCGGCGATCTCGCTGAAGCTCACCGACGACGGCAGGACATGGCTGCGGATACCGCGCTGGGCGAAATTGCGCGGGGTGTTGGTCTTGATACCCAGATCCAGCGCGGCGACGGTGAAGCGGGGTGACCCCTCGGCCTCGACGACATAGCCGCCGTCGGTGCTGACCTCACCTGCCAGATCCGCCCCCAGCATCGGCTCCTGGCCGCGCACCCGGGTCACCAGCTCGTCGTCGCCCGCCAGTGCCGGACCGGAGAACACACCGGCCTTCATCGAGCCGCGGCTGCGCAGGTGACGCACCACCGCACGGGTGTCGATACCGGCGATCCCGACGATGCCCTGGCGCACCAGCTCGTCGTCCAGAGTGCCGGTGGCGCGCCAGCTCGACGCGCGCGGCGACGGGTCGCGCACGGCGTAGCCGGCCACCCAGATCTTGTCACCGCGACTCTCACCGTCTTCGTTGTTCCACCCGGTGTTGCCGATCTGGGGGGCGGTGGCGACGACGATCTGGCGGTGATAACTGGGGTCGGTGAGGGTTTCCTGGTAACCCGACATCCCGGTCGAAAACACCGCTTCGCCGAGCGTCTGCCCGACAGCACCGAACGAGGTGCCGGTGAACACCCGGCCATCCTCGAGAACCAGTACAGCCTTGTTGCTCACGCCGCTCCTCCTATGTCCGATGCCCCGTCGAGGCCCGGAGTTATCCACTTGCTGTAGTCGGCGCGGTTCTCGCCCCGGAATCCCGTGTCGATCTCGGTGCCCGACGGCAGCTTCCAGCGAATCGCCAGGATGCCGTCGTGGGTCATCGCCTTGCCGGCGATGCCGCGTTCCGCGCGGATCGCGGTGATGGACTCGTCCGGAATCCAGATCGGCGTTGCGCCACTGCGCTGCACCATGATTCCCTCGGGATACCGCGTCAGGACGGCCTTGGTCCGGTAGCCGAGATCACCGACGGCGATCCGGTTCTGCCAGCTCGGCGCCAGCGTGCTGCCGACGTACAGGCCCTTGGTGGGGGCGATCAGCGTCGGCCCGACGGCATCCGGCAGCGCGGGCAGCCGCCCGATCAGCGCCACCTGGCGCAGGGCGCGACGCCGCCAGCCTCGCAGCATCAGCGCGATCAGGACGGTGATCACCACCGCGATCACCGCGGCGAAAATCAGGGAGCCCGTCAAGGTTCCGGTGTTCACTGGGCGACTTTCCCGCCCAGCGTCGTGACCTTGCCCCGCAGCAGCGTCGCCGTCACCGTGGCGGGCAGGGTCATCGACTCGTACGGCGTGTTCGCCGACTTGCTGGCGAGTTCGCTGCCGGCAACGGTCCAGGTGGCGTCCGGATCGACGACGGTCAGGTTGGCCGGTTCACCGACCTCCAGCGGGCGGCCCTGGTCGGGCAGACCCACGATGCGTGCGGGGTTCTCACTCATCACCTGCGCGACACCGCGCCACGTGAGCAGACCCGGCGTCACCATGGTCTCGACGACCACCGACAGTGCGGTCTGCAGGCCGAGCATGCCGGGGCGCGCATGGGCGAACTCCACACACTTCTCGTGCTCGGCATGCGGTGCGTGGTCGGTGGCCACGCAGTCGATCACGCCGTCGGCCAGCGCCTGGCGCAGCGCGCTCGCATCAGAGGCCTCCCGCAGCGGCGGGTTCACCCGGTTCACGCCGTCATAGCTGGCCAGCCGCTCGTCATCGAGCAGCAGATGGTGCGGCGTCACTTCCGCGGTGATCGAAATCCCTTGTTGCTTGGCCCATCTGAGCAGCTCCACGGTCCCGGCGGTGGAGGCATGGCAGATGTGGACCCGGGCTCCGGCGTCGCGGGCGAGGATGGCGTCGCGCGCCACGATCGACTCCTCGGCTGCGCGTGGCCAGCCGGCCAGACCCAGCCGCGCGGCGTTGGGCCCTTCGTGGGCCACCGCGTTCACCGTCAGGCGCGGTTCCTCGGCATGCTGGGCGATCAGCACCCCCAGACCGGTGGCGTATTCGAGTGCGCGGCGCATCACCAGCGGGTCCTGCACGCAGATGCCGTCGTCGGAGAACATCCGGACCTGCCCGGCACCCGCGGCCATCATCGCCATCTCGGTCAACTGCTTGCCCTGCAGGCCGATCGTGATGGCCCCCACCGGATGCACGTCGACCAGGCCGGCCTGCTGACCCCGATGCCACACATGGTCGGTCACCACCGACGAGTCGGCCACCGGATTGGTGTTGGCCATGGCGAACACCGCGGTGTAACCGCCGAGTGCCGCTGCGGCCGAACCGGTTTCGATGGTCTCGGTGTCCTCGCGGCCGGGTTCACGCAAGTGGGTGTGCAGGTCCACGAAGCCGGGCAGCAGGATCTGTCCGGCGGCGTCGATCACGGTGTCGCCGGTCAGGTCCGCACCGATCTCGGCGATCTGGCCGTCGGCCACCAGCACGTCGACGGGATCACCCTCGCCGTACAACCGAACGCCGCGAATGAGGATCGATGATCGACCGCCTCGATCCTCCTCGCCGCTCGTACCCAGAACCGCCTCGTCGACTCGGCTCACGCGCTGATCGCCTCCTTCTCGGCACCCACCAGCAGGTGGAACAACACCGCCATCCGCACGTGCACTCCATTCGTAACCTGTTGCAGCACCGCCGATTGTGGCGAGTCGGCCACCGATGAGGCGATCTCCATCCCGCGCAGCATCGGGCCAGGGTGCAGCACCACGGCATGGTCACCCAGCAGCGCCTGCCGCTGGCCGGACAGGCCGTAGAGCACCGAGTACTCCCGGGTGGACGGGAAGAAGCCGCCGTTCATCCGCTCGGCCTGCACCCGCAGCATCAACACCGCGTCGGCCGCGGGCAGCTCGGCATCCAGGTCATGTGACACCGTGACCGGCCAGCCCGCCACCCCCACCGGGAGCAATGTCGGGGGCGCCACCAGCACCACCTCGGCACCGAGGGTGGCCAGCAACATCACATTCGACCGCGCGACCCGACTGTGCAGCACGTCGCCGACGATCACGACCCGCTTGCCTTCGATCGAACCGAGCCGCTGGCGGATGGTGAGCGCGTCCAGCAGTGCCTGCGTCGGATGCTCGTGGGTGCCGTCACCAGCATTGATCACCGACGGACCGGACCCACCGGGTTCGGCCGTCCAGGCCGCGAGCTGTTGCGCGGCACCCGAAGCCGGGTGTCGGATGATCAGCGCGTCGGCCCCGGCGGCGCGCAACGTCAGCGCGGTATCGCGCAACGACTCCCCTTTGGACACTGAGGATCCCGACGAGCTGACGTTGATGACGTCGGCGCTCATCCATTTTCCGGCCACTTCGAACGACACCCTGGTGCGGGTGGAGTTCTCGTAGAACATCGTGATGATGGTGCGTCCCCGCAGCGTGGGCAGCTTCTTGACTTCGCGGCCCTCCAGGGCCTGCTTGAAGCGATCGGCATCGTCGAGGATCGCGGTGGCCTCGTCGCGGCTGAGGTCGGCGGCAGTCAACAGGTGCTTCACCGTGCAGGTCCTCCGTACGGGGCGATTTTCACGCCATCGTGGCCGTCGTTCTCCGTCAGACGCACCTTGACGTTCTCGCTGCGCGAGGTCGGGACGTTCTTGCCCACGTAGTCGGCACGGATCGGCAATTCCCGGTGGCCGCGGTCCACGAGGACCGCCAGCTGGACGGCGCGGGGACGGCCGATGTCACGCAGCGCGTCCAGCGCCGAGCGCACCGAGCGGCCGGAGTACAGCACGTCGTCGACCAGGATCACCAGCGCACCGTCGATCCCGCCTGCCGGGATCGAGGTGTCCTCGAGCGGGCGCGGCGGCTTGGTGTTGAGATCGTCGCGATACAGGGTGATGTCCAGCGCGCCGTACGCCACGTCGACGCCGGAGTATTCGGCGATGTGGTGGGCCAGCCGGGCGGCCAGCAGCACACCGCGGGTCGGGATGCCGAGGAGAACCACACGAGGCGCGTCAGCGCCGTCGAGTGCGGTCTTTTCGATGATCTGGTGGGCGATACGGGAGATGGTGCGGCTGACGTCCGAAGCGGACATCAACTCCCGGTCACTGCTGTCTGAGGAGCCCACGAGTGAGCTTGACCTCCTTCTCCGCCTCTCGGGACGGATCGTTAAAGGATGTCGAACTGCCCGGGAGCTTAGCAGCTTCGCGGGCAAACGGTCACACCGAGCGACGTTGCCACCGATGCCCGGCGTAGCCTCGGCGTGATGAACCTGGACGGAAATCAGGCATCCATTCGCGAGGCCTGCGACAACGGCCTGCTGGCCGGCGCGGTGACACTTGTCTGGCAGCGCGGACGCGTTCTCCAGGTCAACGAAATCGGTTACCGCGACGTAGACGCCCGGTTACCGATGCAACGGGACACGATCTTCCGCATCGCGTCGATGACCAAACCCGTCACGATCGCGGCCGCGATGACCCTCGTCGACGAGGGTGTACTCGCGCTCACCGATCCCATCACCCGCTGGCTGCCGGAGTTTGCCGCAATGCGGGTGCTGGCCGAGCCCCGTGGCGCGTTGGACCGGACGGTGCCCGCGACGCGCCCCATCACCGTCGACGACCTGATGACGCACCGCAGCGGGTTGGCGTACACGTTCTCGGTGCTCGGCCCGCTGGCCAAGGCCTACAGCAAGCTCCCCCATCGCCAGGCCCAGGATCAATGGCTGGCCGAATTGGTGGCGCTGCCGTTGGCACACCAGCCCGGCGAGCGGCTGACCTACAGCCACGCCACCGACGTCCTGGGCATCCTGGTGTCCCGGATCGCAGGCAAGCCGCTGCACGACGTGCTCGAGGAACGGGTTTTCGGTCCGCTCGGGATGGTCGACACCGGCTTTTTTGTCACGTCGGCCGGCCGTCGGCGCGCGGCCACCATGTACAAGCTCGACGAGAACAACACGTTGACCCATGACGTGATGGGTCCGCCGCCGATCGCCCCGCCGCCGTTCTGTCAGGGCGGCGCGGGCCTGTGGTCGACGGTCGACGACTACCTGCGGTTCATTCAGATGCTCCTCGGTGACGGTGCCGTCGACGGCGTGCGGGTGATCTCTGAGCGGTCGGCGCGGCTGATGCGCACCGATCGGCTCACCGAGCAGCAGAAGACCGAGCCCTTCCTCGGCATGCCGTTCTGGGTGGGGCGCGGCTTCGGCCTGAACCTGTCGGTGGTCACCGACCCGGCGAAGTCGGCGCAGTTCTACGGCCCCGGGGGCCGGGGGACGTTCAGCTGGCCCGGTGCCTACGGCACCTGGTGGCAGGCCGACCCCGAGGCAGATCTGGTCTTGATGTACCTGATCCAGAACCTGCCGAACCTGTCTGCCGACGCCAGCGCGATCGCGGGCAACACCTCGCTGGCCAAACTGCAGACGGCACAACCACGATTCATCCGCCGGACGTACCAGGCACTGGAGCTGTAATACCTTCCACGCCGAGACATCGCCCACCGTGCTGATCAGTGGCGCAGGCAGTGCCGGTCCGGCCCCGGCCTTCTGGCTGACGCGGTACGGCTGCCGGGTGGTGGTCGTCGAACTGGCGGCCGGGAAGTGGTTCGCAGCAGCAGATTCCATCACGTTGCCGGCGTATCCGAACTAAGTCCAGATGCGCACGCGCTCCTCGGGCGGCAGATACAGCGCGTCGGAGGCGCCGACTCCGAAGGCTTCGTAGAACGAGTCGAGGTTGCGCACCACACCGTTGACCCTGAACTCGGCAGGCGAATGCGAGTCGGTTGCCAGCCGTTGGATGACCTCGGCGTCGCGGTACTTGGCCCGCCACGCCTGCGTCCACCCGAGAAACACCCGCTGCACACCGGTGTATCCGTCGATGACCGGTGCGGGCTGGCTGCCCAGCGAGATCTGGTACGCCTTCAGCGCGATCGCCAAACCGCCCTGGTCCCCGATGTTCTCGCCGATGGTCAGCGCCCCGTTCACGTGATAGGTGTCCGGGAGTTGGCGCGGCGAGTACTGGTTGTACTGCGCGATCAACGCATTGGCACGCCTGGTGAACTCCGCACGGTCGGCGTCGGTCCACCAGTTGACCAGGTTCCCGTCACCGTCGTACTTGGAGCCCTGATCGTCGAAGGCGTGCCCGATCTCGTGGCCGATGATCCCACCGATGGCGCCGTAGTTGGCTGCGTCGTCGGCCTCCAGGTCGAAGAACGGCGCCTGCAGAATCCCTGCGGGAAAGACGATCTCGTTCTTGGACGGGTCATAATAGGCATTGACCGTCTGTGGTGTGTCATCCCATTCGCTGCGGTCCACCGGCTGTCCCAGCTTCGCCAGCATCTGAATGGTGCCGAACTCCGCGCCCCGCAGGTAATTGCCGTAGAGATCGTCACGCACGATCTCGAGGCCCGAATAGTCTTTCCACTGGTCCGGGTAGCCGATCTTGACGGTGATCTTGTCCAGCTTCTCGAGCGCTTTCGCCCGGGTTTCCGCGCTCATCCAGTCCAGCTCGTCGATGCTGACCCGGTAGGCGGCCAGCAGGTTGGCGACCATGGTTTCCATGCGCTGCTTGGCTTCCGGCGGGAAGTACTGCTCGACCCAGAGCCGGCCGACCGCCTGGCCCATCAGGTCGTTGGTGATGCCGACGGCACGCTTCCACCGTTCATCGCGCTGCTCGGTGCCCGAGAGGACGGTGTCGTAGAACGCGAAGTCCTCATTCCCCAGGTCCTCGGTGAGCAGTGTCGCGCGTTCGTGGATCACCCGCCATCGGGCCCAGTCCTGCCAATCCTCCAGCGGTTCGGTGGCCCAGGCGTGCGCGAAGGCCGTGAGATAGTCAGGCTGGGCGACGATGACCTGCCCGGCCTGCGCCGGTGTAATACCGTATGCGGTCAGCCACCCGGTCCAGTCGAAACCGGGAGCCGACGCCACCAGTTCGTCGAATTGCACTGGATTGTAGGTCAATTCGGCGTCACGGTTCTTGACCGAATCCCACTGCACGGCAGCCAACCGGGTTTCCAGCGCCACGATGCGCGCGGCGGTCTCGGCATAGTCGTCGGCCGATCCGCCGTAGGTCAGCGCGAACATGTTCGCGATGTGGCCGGGATAGGCGGCCAGGATGGCGGCGTACTGCGGGTCACGGTAGTAGGCCTCATCGGGCAGGCCCAGGCCCGATTGGTAGAACTGCAGCGCGTTGCGGGACGAGTCTTTCGCATCGGCGCCCACCCAGGCACCGAAGCCGCCGCTGACCCAGGTGCGCGCCAGCGACCCCATGACCGTGGCCAGGGCGTCACGGTCGGCAGCAGTGTCGATGTGGTCGAGCTCATCGAGCAGTGGCGCCAGGCCGAGCTTGTCGATGGTGTCGGTATCCAGGTAGCTGGCGAAGAGATCGCCGATCCGCCGGGCATCGGTGCCCTCCGCCGAGGCGGTCTGTCCGAGTTCGGTGATCAGATCGCGGATCTGCTGATCGGAGAGGTCCCGCAGTGCTCGAAAGGCGGTGTCGCCGGACCGATCCCCGGGGATCTGATGCTCGGCCAGCCACCGGCCGGTGAGATAACCGAACAGGTCATCCTGGGGCCGGATGTTCGGGTCGATCCATCCGAGATCGATTCCCGACTCAGCCGGGTCGACGACGGGCGCGACAGTGACGGTGACGGTGGCGATGTCGGCGTGGCCGAAGTCCGGTTTGGTCAGGAAGCTGAACAGGCTGGGCAGGTGCGGGGTGGCGGTATGGTCACTCACCTTGTAGGTGAAGGTGTCGGTGCCGCCGGTCTCGGCGAAGGCGTCGTCGGGGTTGTAGGTGAACGTTCCCGTCGCCTGGTCGATGACGATGGTGCCGTGCTGAGGTCCACGGTCGGCCAGCAGACCGAAGGTCAGGGTGTCTCGATCGAAGTCCTTGGCAGCGAACCGGATCGGGCCGCTGATACCGCCCGTACCGTCGAGCACGACGGTGACCCGCTGGTCGCGCGCGTCCGGGGCGACGTTGAAGAAGGTGCGCTGGAAGTCGCGGAAGATCCCGGCCAGGATGCTCAGCAGTGTCGCGGGCCGCGGCGGCACCAGCGGCGCCCGTGGACTGCTCAACGAGGCCAACGCCGTCGGCCCGGGCCCAACCGTCCGCGCCGCCGCCGCGGTCGCGGGCCGGGCGTCCTCGTCGGTGGGGCCGGGCTCGGTGGGGCCGGGCTCGGTCAGTGGCGTTGCCTCGGCGACCGGGGGCGTGGCTTCCCTGGTCGAGCCGCCGGCCGGGGTGTCATCGTCAGCCGCCCCCGAGTCCTGGGAGGGGCCGTGCTGGCCTACCGAGGTGCGCTCCGTGCCGGTGTGCCGAATTCTCTTGCGCGTCGGTCCTTCAGCGCCGTCGTCGGTATCGGGTTCCGGTGCGTCCGGCTCTTCGCCAACCGTCCTGGACGGCTGGGGTGATGCGTCGTCGTCCTGGTTCTCCTCGGCTGACGACCCGGGTGCATCAGAACCTGCGGCCCTGCGCGTCGATGTCTTGCCTGCCTCGGATCGATCCGTTGACCGTGCGGTGGTTGTGGGTCGCCCCGAGTCTGTGCCCGACGAGGCGGCAGACGCGGTGTCGGTGTCCGCGCTTGCGAGGCCGGCGCCTTGGCAGGTGGCGATCGCCATTCCCACGCCGAGTGCCACCGCCAGCGCGCCCACCCGGCCCACGTATCGGGCCTTACCACCCGGCGCCGGGCGGCCTGACGTGTTGGAAAGGGCTGCACCAGCGTCCATCATCATCCCCTCTGCGGTACTGCGCACCGACGGCACCGTGGTCGGGCCGCTCGGCGATGATCACCCACCGCGCGGCGCACACCAGCCGGCAAACACGATGGACTGTACTGACGTTCGCGTTAGTTTGCTGGAGAATCTTCGAAGCCGTGTGGAACGTCTGGCGGGATGCTGCCGTGGTGGAGCCGGGCCACATCGGGGTGGGCCCGGGTACGCGATTTCCAGGCGTTCTCGCCGTAGGTGGTGAAAATCGGGTTGTCGGGGTCGGTTTCCACTCCCCTGGACTCCGCAGCCAGGTCAGGCGGCAGCTCCAGCAGCGGTACCTGGGTGTCGAGAGCGGGGTTGTAGAAGAACGGGATGGACACCCGGTCGGTGCCCGGTGTGGGGGCCAGCACACGATGCCGGGTGGCGCGCAGGTATCCGCCGGTCGCCACCTCCAGCAGCTCGCCGGTGTTGACCACAAAGGCGCCGTCCACCGGGGGTACGTCCACCCACCGTCCCGGCGACGTCTCGACCTGCAGACCTTCCGAACCCGGTTCCAGCAGCAAGAGTGTGAGCACGCCCGAATCCTTGTGCGCACCAACGCCTTGCGCGGTCTCTGCGGTGCCCGGGTAGCGCACCACCTTGATCAGGGTGGCCGGCGTCGCGGCGAACGCCGCATCGAAGTGGTCCTCGGGCCCACCCAGCGACACCGCCCAGTGCCGCAGCAGCCGCAGGCTAACCTCCGCAAGCGCCGCGCTCCACTGCTCGAGGGCCGGACGCAGCGACGGCAGCGCGGTGGGCCACAGATTGGGGCCCTGCAGGCGCCAGTACCCCTGCGCATCCGGGATGACGTCGCGTTCGGGTCCGATGTCGATCTGCTCGCGCCAGTCGACCGCGCCGTTGGTGAGCTCACCGCCCAGACGTGAATAGCCACGGAACTGAGGGCTTTTCAGCTGGCTGATCTCCTCCTTGGCATCGACCGGCAAGGCAAAGAACCTCCGCGCCAGACCGAGGACCTCGGCGATCTGCGACGTGGGCACGCCGTGGCCGGTGAGGTAGAAGAACCCGGTCCGGTGCGCGGCCTCGCGCAGAGTCGTCCGGAACGCCGCCGGATCGGCGTCCGCACCGCCGATGTCGAGGACCGGAAGCATGCCTCCATCATCGCGCACCGGGCGCGACGTCAGCCGACCACTACGTGATGAGCACCGTGTGGCAGTGCGACCCGCTGTACCGGGGTCAGGCCGGGTTGCCCCGGGGCCCCGACCTCATAGACCTGCAAGCCCGATCCGTCGGCACCGGGCCGGCCTTCGAAGATCGTCGCGACGAAGTACCGGCCGCTGGGATCGAACGCACCGCCTTCGGGCAGCACCCCGGCCAATGGATAGTCACCGACTTTCTCCAACCGCCCGGTGGACTTGTCCAGGCGCAACAGACTGACCGAACCGTCGCGGTCGGCTCCTGGAGTTCCATCGGGCAGCGCGCTGCCCCGCATGTTGACCGTCGCCACCCAGGCGCCGTCCGGGCTGACCGCCAGCCCTTCGGCGGATCGGTCCGACTCCGCCGTCGCCACCACACGGTGCGCCGGCGGCCGACCGGGGGTGCTCATCTCGATGACGGTGATGGACGACGGCGCGGACGGCAATCGCTCAGCCAGCGTGCTCGCGGTCAGATTGCGCCCCCAGTTCGAGGTCAGATAGTACGAACCGTCCGGGGTGAAGCGACCGACGAACGGATCAGGTCCGGTCTCGACGGTGCCCCAGCCCTGCACTGCCGCTGCCTGTGGGGTCACCTCGAAGAACGCGACCCGATTCTGGGTGTCGATGTTGATCGCCAACGCGCGGCCACCGGGGTGCCACTGCACGTTGGTCGCCAGCACACCGCCCCGTGGCCCCGGCCGCGATCCGGTGACTCCCAGGGCCGCCAGATCGAACACTGTCGGCCGGCCGAAACCGTTCGCAGTCCAGGGAACCAACGTGAGCACCGCCGCGTCAGGGGTATTGGAGACGACGGCCACCGTGGACCCGTCGGGACTGACGGCGAGCGCCTCCGGAGACTGCGCGATGCGCACCTCGCCGGCCAGATTCGGTGCGCCGCGGTCCCTGACATCGACGGCGAACAACCGATCCCCCGGGGCGAGTTCGGCAGCCGTGATCTGGCCTGATCTGCGCTGCCTCAGTCGCTCTGTGACGAAAGCTGTTGTGCCGTCCGGTGACAACGCAAGCACCTCGGGCGCGGCCGTCACCGAGTTCGACACCTCGACAGCGGCGGTACTCACATCGCCGTCAGCGACCGTGACCGTCGACAGCAGATCTCGGTGCCCGGCCGCGACGGGCGCGAGGACACCATCGGCATAGGTGCTCGCGGCGTGGTCCCCGTCATGCAACACGAGCATGCGTGCCAGGGACAGCCCTGGCGGTTCGGTGCTGACGGCACACCCGGCGACGACAAGGGCGCTGGCACACAGCGCGACAATGCGTGACATGTCTCCATGCTCGGCCGTTTGTGATCGTGTTTCAATCGGAATAACGGCTGCTGTGATAATGAATTACTATCACTGAATGGATCTGCGATCCGTGCAGTGCCTGCTCCGCGTCGCCGAGACGCTGCATTTCGGCCGTGCCGCGCAGGAGTTGCACTTGAGCCAGCCGGCGCTCAGTCAGCGCATCAAGACTCTCGAGCGTGATGTGGGCGTGAATCTGCTGGACCGGGATCGCCGCGGGGTACAACTGACCGAAGCGGGCCGCGCCTTCCTGGCCCCGGCGCGTGCCGCGGTCAGCCACGGCGACAACGCAGTCGAGCTCGCCCGCCGGGCGTCCGCCGGGTCTCTCGGTCGACTTCGCTTGGGATTCACCGTGATTGCGTCATACACCTGGTTACCGCAAGCAGTTCAGCAGTTCCGCCGAACGTTCCCCGACGTCACCGTCGACCTCGCCGAGATGAACTCTCCCGCGGTGGAAGAAGCCCTGATCCGCGGTGACATCGATCTGGGGATTCTGCATCCACCGCTGGAACACGCCCACCTGTTCGTCCGCGACCTGCCCGGCGAGCCGATGGTGCTCGCCCTGCCCGCCGATCATCGCCTGGCGCAGGCACCGTCGGTCGGATTCGCCGATCTGACCGGCGAACCGCTACTGGCCGCCCCTCGATCGGTGGGACCGGCGCTGTTCGACAGCTTGGTCGGTCGATTCCGCGCCGCCGGAACGGAACCCCGCATCGTTCAGGAGGCCACTCCGGTGACCGCCCTGGCCGGGCTGGTCGCCGCCGGCGCAGGCATCGGATTCGTCACCCGCGGGGTCGCGAGGGCGACCCGCCCCGGGGTGGTGTTCCGCGAGGTGGCGGGCGCTCCCGACGTACCGATGGCGGCCGCGTGGCCGACCACCGATCCCAGCCCGGCCGGCGGTCGTTTCCTCGCTGTCGCCGACGCCGTGCTCAACGAAGTGGGAGCCTGACGCTCAGGCGCCGTCCGAAGAGACGCCGCGGACGGCGTCGGCAGCGGCCCGAATCTGCGGTGTCACCAACATCACCTGGCCCAGCACGCCATTGACGAAGCCGGGCGAATCATCGGTGGACAGTTCCTTGGCCAGCTCGACGGCCTCGTCGACGGCCACCGGTTCGGGCACGTCGTCGGCGTGGAGCAATTCCCAGACCGCGACCCGCAGGATCGCCCGGTCCACCGCGGGCAGCCGCTCCAGCATCCAGCCCTGCAGGTGGCTGCTGATCAGATCGTCGATATGAGCCTGATGCTCGGTGACACCGAGGGCTACCGTCACGGTGTAGGCGTTCAGCGGCTCGATATCGGATTTGGCTTCCGCCAGGGCAGTACGGCTCTCGGCGGTTTCGGCGGGTGTCACGCCGCGCGCCTCGGCCTCGAACAGCAGATCCACCGCCCGCTTGCGCGCGGCATGCCTGCCGCGCGAACGTCCTACCTTGCCGTCAGGCATTCACACGGCCCAGGTAATTTCCGTCGCGCGAATCGACCTTCAGCTTGTCGCCCTGGTTGATGAACAACGGCACCTGGATCTCGGCGCCGGTCTCCATGGTGGCCGGCTTGGTGCCGGCGCTGGAACGGTCGCCCTGCAGTCCGGGCTCGGTGTGGGCGACCAGGAGCTCGACGGTGACCGGCAGTTCCAGGTACAGCGGCACACCTTCGTTGAAGGCGATCTGCACCGGCATGCTCTCCAGCAGGAAATCGGCGAGCCGGCCGACCAGCGCCTCGGACAGGGGGTGCTGCTCGTAGTCCTCGGAATCCATGAAGACGAAGTCGGTGCCGTCGCGGTAGAGGTAGGTGGCGTCGCGGCGGTCCACGACGGCGGTCTCGACCTTCACACCGGCGTTGTAGGTCTTGTCGACCACCTTGCCGGACAACACGTTCTTGAGCTTGGTGCGCACGAACGCCGGGCCCTTGCCGGGTTTGACGTGCTGGAACTCGGTGATCTGCCAGAGCTGGCCTTCGATGTTCAGCACGAGGCCGTTCTTGAAATCGGCAGTCGATGCCACGGTGGTACTTCTCCTTCATAGCGGCCAGACCCTCGCTTCAGAGGATCTGTAGTTCCTTGGGGAACCGGGTAAGTAGGTCGGGGGCCTCCGAGCTGACGACCAGGGTGTCCTCGATGCGGACACCGCCGCGATCGGGCAAGTAGACACCTGGCTCGACGGTCACCGCAGAGCCAGCAAGAAGTGTACCGGCGGCAGCGGCATTGATTCCCGGCGCTTCGTGGATCTGCAGACCCACCCCGTGTCCGAGTCCGTGGCTGAAGGTCTCACCGTAGCCGGCATCGGCGATGACCTGGCGTGATGCGGCATCCACCGCACGCAACGGCACCCCGGGCGCCAGCGCCTGTCGGCCGGCGAGCTGCGAGGCGGCCACCAGGTCGTAGATCTCGCGCTGCCAGTCCGCGGCGCGCTCGAGCACGAAGGTGCGCGTCATATCGGAGTGGTAGCCGGCCACCAGCGCGCCGAAGTCGATCTTGACGAAATCGCCGCCGGCCAGCACCGCGTCCGTCGGCCGGTGGTGCGGAATCGCCGAATTGGGCCCGGCAGCCACGATCGTCTCGAACGACACCCCGTCGGCACCGTGATCGAGCATCAACGATTCGAGATCACGGCCCACCTGCTTCTCGGTGCGGCCCGGCCGCAGCCCGCCGCGTTCGATCAGCTCCGCCAGCGCCGCGTCGGCAGCGTGACACGCCAGCCGCAGCAATGCGATCTCACCGTCGTCTTTGATCTCGCGCAGCGCCTCGACCGTGCCCGAGGCGCGTACCAACGTGGTCCCACTGCGCTCCCCGAGAGCACGCTCCAGGACGTCGTAGCCGTCCACTGTCACCACATGGCTTTCGAACCCGATGCGGCGGACGCCGTCGGTGGCCGCCCGGCCCGCCAGATATCGCGCACACGCGCGCTCGATGACGACCTCGACGTCGGGTGCCTGCTGCGCCGCCTGCGTCCGGTACCGCCCGTCGGTGCTCAACACGGCCGGGCGCCCGTCACCGAAAACCAATAACGCCGCATTCGATCCGGTGAACCCGGACAGGTATCGGACGTTGTTCAGGTCCGTGACCAGCAGCGCGTCGAAATTCCGGTCACCATCCGTGGTGCGGATGCGGGCGGCGAGGTTGTCGCGTCGCAGGGAATGTGTCACGCCGGATCACGCTACTCGCTACGCTGTTGCGCCATGGCCAAGTGGTTGTTGCGCGGACTGGTGTTCGCAGCGTTGATGGTTGTCGTCCGGCTCTTCCAGGGAGCGTTGATCAACCAGTTCGAAACCCAAGCGCTGATGATCAGTCTCGGACTGTTGTTGGTGTTCGTCATCGTGGTGTTCGTCTGGGGATTCATCGACGGCCGCACCGACGCCCGCAATACCCCCGACCCTGAGCGACGCGGCGATCTGGCCATGACGTGGCTGCTGGGCGGTCTGATCGCCGGGCTGCTCTCCGGCGCCATTTCCTGGTTCATCTCGATGGTCTACCCCGCGCTGTACGCCGGGGGCCTGGTCAACGAGGTCACGACCTTTGCGGCGTTCACCGCGTTGCTGGTGTTCCTGCCCGCGATCCTGGCGGTCGCGATCGGCCGCTGGGTGGTGGATCGCAAGGCGCCCCCCTATGAGCGACGCCGCGAAGGCTCCGACGACGACCGTGCCGATACCGACGTGTTCGCCGCCGTCCGCGATGACCGCCAGGACGGCACGGGCGTCGACGGCACCCAGGAGACGGCACAGCAGTCGTCGGTGGCCACCATCGAACGCTCCGAGGATTACCCCGAAGCCAGGACCGAAGCCATCCCGCCGGAAGAACGCAAGAACTGAGCCAGATGGTGCGGGCCGGTCAGCCGGCCAGCACCGAGTAGGCCGCGACCAGCAGCGCCGGATCGGGGCCCTCAAGGCGGCCCGGTTTGGCCAGCCCGTCGAGCACCACGAAACGCAAGATCCCGGCCCGGTTCTTCTTGTCCCCGGCCATGTACTCCAGCAGGTGGGAGAAGGCGTCGGGGTCGTAGGTGACGGGCAGCCCCAGTGCCGTCAGCACGCTGCGATGGCGGTCAGCGGTCGCGTCGTCCAGGCGGCCTGCCAGGCGGCCGAGTTCGGCGGCGAACACCAAGCCCACCGACACCGCCGCGCCGTGACGCCACCGGTAGCGCTCCCGACGCTCGACGGCATGGGCCAGGGTGTGGCCGTAGTTGAGGATCTCCCGCAGCGAGGATTCCTTCTCGTCGGCGGCCACCACTTCGGCCTTGACGGCGATCGACCGCCGAATGAGTTCGGGCAGAACATCTTTCGACGGGTCCACGGCTGCATCCGGATCGGCTTCGATCAGGTCGAGAATCACCGGGTCGGCGATGAAGCCGGCTTTGACGATCTCGGCCATCCCGGCCACCAGCTCGTTGCGCGGCAGCGTCTGCAAGGTGGCGAGGTCCACGAGGACGGCTTTGGGCTGATGGAACGCCCCCACCAGGTTCTTGCCGGCTTCGGTGTTGATGCCCGTCTTGCCTCCGACCGCCGCGTCGACCATGGCCAGCAGCGTCGTCGGGATGTGCACGATCGACACCCCACGCAGCCAGGTCGCCGCCACGAAGCCGGCCACGTCGGTGGCCGCGCCGCCGCCGAGGCTGACGATCGCGTCCCGGCGCCCGATTCCGATGCGGCCCAGCACGTCCCAGAGGAACCCGACCACCGGCAGTTCCTTACCCGCTTCGGCGTCGGGGATCTCGACGCGGTGTGCGTCGATTCCCTTGTCGGCCAGGTAACTCCGGATGGACTCCGCGGTCTGCGCCAGCGTCGGCTGATGCAGGATGGCCACCTTGTGGGTGCCGTCGAGCTGCTGCCCGAGCTCGGTGAGCAGCCCGGTACCGATCATGACGGGATAGGGCGGGTCGACGGCGACCTCGATGGTCACTGGGTCGGTCATTTACGGGCCTCCGCGCGTCGCGCCGCCAGTGCGGCGGGAGTGGCTGGGGTGGGTGGTGCGGTGGTGCGGGTGTCGGAGTCGTCGCAGGCGTCCCGATCGCGACGTTGCGGCGTGGGCGACAACCGCCACGGCGGTCGGCGGCGGCGCCGGGACGTCTTCGCCGTGCCCGTGTTCTCCAGCCTGGCAGCCAGATAGCGGACCACGGCACCGGGATTGCGGCGGTTGGTGTTGACCCGCATGGTGGCGGCACGGCGATACAGCGGCACCCGCTCGGCCATCAGCTTGCGGTACTTCTCCCCCGGGTCGCCCCCGGCCAGCAGCGGGCGGACGACACCGCTGGTGGTGCGTCGAATCCCTTCCGCCGCACCGATTTCCAGGAAGACCACGGTGTGGCCCGCCAGCGCGTCACGCACGCCGGGAGTGGTGATGGCACCGCCACCGAGCGACACGATGCCGTCATGCTCCTCGAGCGCGGCCCGCACGACGGTTTCTTCGATACGGCGGAATTCCTCTTCACCGTCGGATTCGAAGATGTCGGCCACGGTGCGGCCGGTGGTTTCCACGATCTGCGCGTCGGTGTCCAGCATCGGGACCCCCATCGCTTTGGCCAGGCGCCGCCCGATCGTGGACTTGCCCGACCCGGGCATCCCGACCAGAACCGCCTTGGGAGCCATGGCTATCCCGATACCCGGGCCGGCTCGGTGGTGGTGTCCTGGGGCTCCTGTTCGGCGACCGCACGCAGGTAGGAGTCGACATTGCGCCGGGTCTCGGTCAGCGAATCGCCGCCGAACTTCTCCAGCACGGCACGGGCCAGCACCAGAGCGACCATGGTCTCGACCACCACACCCGCGGCGGGCACCGCACACACATCCGAGCGCTGATGGATCGCGACGGCCTCGTCGCCGGTGGCCATGTCGACGGTAGCCAGCGCGCGGGGCACTGTCGAGATCGGCTTCATCGCGGCCCGCACCCGCAGGGGCTGACCATTGGTCATGCCGCCTTCGAGGCCGCCCGCGCGGTTGGTGGAGCGCACGATGCCGTCGGGACCGGGATACATCTCGTCATGGGCCTTACTGCCGCGGCGGCGCGCGGTTTCGAACCCGTCGCCGATCTCCACACCCTTGATGGCCTGGATGCCCATCACCGCGGCCGCGAGCTGGCCGTCGAGCCGGTTGTCGCCGCTGGTGAACGAGCCGAGCCCGATCGGGAGGCCCCGCACCACCACCTCGACGATGCCGCCGAGGGTGTCGCCGTCCTTCTTGGCGGCTTCGATCTCGGCGATCATGGATTTCTCGGCGGCCTCGTCGAACGCCCGCACCGGGCTGTCGTCGATCTTGGTGAGGTCCGCGGGCTCGGGCGGCGGACCCGCATAAGGGTCGGAGGCGCCGATGGAGATCACGTGCGAGAGCACCTCGACGCCCAGAGCCTGCCGCAGGAACTCGCGGGCGATGGTGCCTGCGGCCACACGCGCCGCGGTCTCCCGGGCGCTGGCCCGTTCGAGAACCGGCCGGGCGTCGTCGAATCCGTATTTGAGCATGCCGGCGTAGTCGGCGTGGCCGGGGCGGGGCCGGGTCAGCGGGGCGCTGCGGGCCGCGCTCTCCGCGGCCAGCTGCTCGCTGCTGACCGGGTCGGAGGCCATCACCGTTTCCCACTTGGGCCATTCGGTGTTGCCGATCTCGATCGCGATCGGCCCACCCAGCGTGCTGCCGTGCCGCACCCCCGCCAAGACAGTGACCTGGTCTTTTTCGAATTTCATCCGGGCGCCGCGGCCGTAGCCGAGCCGACGTCGGGACAACTGCTCCCCGATATCGGCCGTAGTGACCTGCACACCGGCGACCATGCCCTCGATCACGGTCACCAATGCGCGACCATGAGATTCACCAGCAGTGGTCCATCGCAACACGTGTCCCATCTTCCCATGGCCGTTTTGTGAACAGCTAATCGGTGATTTCGGCGCGCGGCCCCGAGTCGACCGAGGCGGGTGAGGGACGAGCCCGGGGAGGAGCGAGGGCAGCGGACCCGACGGGGGCGGTGCTGAGCGCGCCGAACTCACATAGGATGCCTATCCGATGACGGCCGGCGACACTTCACCCACCCGGTTGCTCCTCCCGACGCTGATCCTGCTCACCACGGTCACCGGTGTCATCAGCAGCCTCGGCGCTCCGATGGTGCCCACCATCGCCGTCGAACTCGGCGTCTCGCTCGGCGCGGCGCAGTGGACGTTGACGGCCTCGATGCTGGCCGGTGCCGTCGCCACCCCGTTGATGGGGCGCTTCGCCACCGGCGCCCGGCGCCGCCCGGTGATTCTCGGCGGCCTCGGGTTGGTGGTGGCCGGAACCGTGCTCGCCGCCCTGGCGCCGTTGTTGGCGCATCTCTCCGACGACCTGTCCCTGGCCGCGCTGATTGCCGGCCGCGTCGGTCAGGGCATCGGTCTGGGCCTGGCACCTCTGGCCATGGCCATCGCCCGGGACGTCCTGCCTGCACACCAGGTGGGTCCGGCCATGGCCGCCCTGTCGGTCGGGACCGTCGCAGGCGCCGGCCTGGGTTATCCACTGACGGCGCTGGTGGCGCAGTTCGGCGGACTGTCGGCCGCGTTCTGGTTCGGTACTGCGCTGACGGCGGCGACGCTGGCCGCGGCGTGGTGGCAGCTACCGGGCGCCGCCGCGCACCCACGCCCCCGGATGCGCGTTTCCGAGGTGCTGCTGCTGTCACTGGCAACGTTGGCGCTGCTGCTCGGCATCAGCCAGACCACGAGCTGGGGTTGGACCGACGCCCGCACTCTGGGCTTGTTCGCCATCGGCGCGGCGGCCATGCTCACCTGGATTCGGGTGACCCTGCGCCACGACGACCCGCTGGTGGATCTGCGGCTGGCCTTCGGTGGGGCCGCGGCCGGGCCCAATGTCACCGGCCTGCTCGCAGGCGCCGGGATGTACATGGGCCTGACGCTGCTGATGGTGCTGGTGCAGGTGCAGACACCCGCCGGTTGGGGGCTCGGGCAGCCCGTGGTGGTCGCCGGTTTGATGCTGGTGCCGTACTCGCTGATGAGTGTGCTGGGCTCGCGGATCTCGCTGTGGGTGGGCCGGCGGATCGATCCGGGCCGGATCCTGCCCGTCGGCTGCGCGATCTATCTGGTGTCGACGATCCAGCTGGCGCTCGGGCATGACCAGGTGTGGCAGGCGCTGCTGTCGATGGCATTGGCAGGTCTGGGCAGCGGCACCACCTTTGCGACGCTGCCGGTGTTGCTGGTGCGCGCGGTGCCCGCCGCGGAGACCGCCAGCGCGCTGGCGTTCAACCAGGTGCTGCGCTATGTCGGCTTCTCGGTGGGCAGTGCCGTCGGGGTGACCGTGCTGGCCTTGGTGAGCGGGCCGGTGCCCGACGAGCACGGGTTCGTGGTGGCCATGGCCGTCAACGCCGCCACCTGGGTCCTGGCGATCGTGGTGGTGCTGTGGTTCATCCGGCCCAACCGCCAGTGATTTGTGGAGTTTTTTCGGCGGTCAGCGCCGCTCAAACTCCCCAAGTCACGAGAACGAGGCCCGTTGCCAGGCACATCGACGGCCCGTGCGGTAGCACCCGGGCCCCGGTGACGAGCCCCCAGATCGCGGTGCACAGCGGCGCGGCCAGGGCCGCCACCACCCACGCCTCGATGCCGACGGCCCCGGTGAGCGCTCCCAGGCCCAGCGCCAGCTTCACGTCACCGGCGCCCATCGCCGACGGCGCGAGCAGGTGCATCAGCAGGTACCCACCGGCCAGTGCGCCGGCGCCGGCCAGGGCCGCGGCCCCGGATCCGCACCAGCCCGCCACGCCGAGGATCACCGCGGCGCCCGGCAGCGTCAGCGCGTTGGGTAACCGCTGCTCGCGGATGTCGATGACGCTCAACACGATCAGCCACGGCGTGAGGATCACCAGGGCCACCAGCTCTGCCATAGCGGCAAGCTAGTTGAGCGCGGCAGTCATTTCACGTCGCGGTGCGGGTTGGCCTGTGAATAGTTCGACCTGTGCGAACGCCTGGTGCAGCAGCATCTGCAGCCCGCTGATCACCTGGCCGCCGGCGGCGGTCACCGCGGCGGCCAGCGGGGTGGGCCACGGGTGATAGATGACGTCCAGCAGTACCGGCGCCGCGGCCACGATGTCGGCGAAATCGGCGGCGGCGGCGGCGGGGATTGTGCTGACCACCACCGACGCTTGGGCCAGGTGTCCGGTCAGGGCATCGTCCCCGAGTGGGCAGTGCTCGGCCGAGACACCCAGTGTGCGGGCGAGGTCGAGTAGCCGGTCCGCTCTACCCGGGTCGCGGGCCGCAATCGTGACATGCGAGATACCCGATTCGACGAGCCCAACCAGGGCGGCGGGCGCAGTGCCTCCCGCGCCGAACAGCACTGCCGTGCCGGTCATTGCGCCTCCGAGGGCACCTTTGACCCCGTCGATATCGGTGTTGTCGGCGCGCCAGCCCGTCGCGGTACGCACCAGGGTGTTGGCCGATCCCACGAGTTCGGCGCGCGGCGTTCGCTCGGTCGCGCACCGCAGGGCGGCGAACTTACCGGGCATGGTGACCGACAATCCGACCCACTCCGGCCCGAAAGCATCAACCAGGAACGGCAATTCGTCGGCCGAGCATTCGATGCGCTCGTAGGTCCAGTTGTGCAGGCCGAGCGCACGGTAGGCCGCCAGGTGCAGCTGCGGTGACTTCGAGTGTGCGATCGGCTGCCCGAGCACCGCGGCCTTGCGACCCGGCGGCGACCCGTTACCGGGCACTGTCGAGGACGCCGTTACGCCGCGCGATCTCGATGCTGGCCAGATGCTGCTCGTATTCGCGGGTGAACAGCGTGGTGCCCTGCATGTCGATGGTCACGAAATACAGCCAGTCCCCTGGCTCGGGCCGTTCGGCGGCGGCCAGTGCGGCCTCGCTCGGCGAGCAGATCGGGGTGGCGGGCAGCCCCACCGAGGCATAGGTGTTCCACGGCGTCACCCGCAGCCGGTCGGCGTCGGTGGTGGCGACCTCCTGGCGGTCCAGGGAGTAGTTGACCGTCGAGTCGAATTCGAGCTTGCGATTGGCGGCGAGTCGGTTGTAGATCACCGTGGCCACCTTCGGGAAGTCTTGCGGCATGGACTCCCGTTGCACCAGCGAGCCCACCACCAGGACGTCGTAGGGCGAGATGTTCATCGCCGCAGCGGTATCGAGCAGACCGCCGGTCTCATAGCGGACGGCGCTGGTGGAGATCAGGGAGGCCAGGATCTGGTCGGGTGACGCCGAGGGGTCCACATTCCAGGTGCCTGCCGCGATCAGCCCTTCGAGCCGACGGTGGTCGGCTCCCATCGCGGTGACGGGCTCGGTGGCCCACTGCGGTACCTGCAGCGCCGGCAGAGTGTCGGCCGAGGCGGCATTGCGCAGTTCGTCGAGGGAGACACACGCCTGCTCGCCGTCGAGTTCGGTGCAGGTGGCTTCGGAGATGAGCGAGAGCACCCCCGGGGTGACGGCGCCGGTCCGGACATCGGTCATGTCGTCGAGCTGACGGCCCTCGGGGATGGTGAAGTTGCCCACCCGGTTGGCCGGGTCGACGAGAAGTTCGACAGCGGAGGACGCGGGAATCTCGGTGCGCACCTTGTAGAAGCCGGGCTGGATCGCCTGCATGGCCTGACTGCCCGTGGCGGCGGTGACGAACGTCTGGACGTCGGCCACCACCTGGGCGTCCAGCAGTGTCTGCGCGATCGCGGTGGTGGAATCGCCGTCGTGCACCTGGACCACGACGTCACTGCCGCCGGCACCGGTGTAATCCGACGGCGTACCGAACATCGTGTGCCAGAGCCGCGATCCGAGGAAGACGGTCGCGATGACGACCACGACCAGCAGCGCCACCGCGAGTGCCCCGATGGTGCGCCGGCGACGGCGGTTGCGCTCGGCGCGGATCCGCCCGGCACGCGTCATGCCCGTGCGCGGGGGGCCGACCGCCACCGGCTGTGCGCGGTCTTCCCAGTCCTCAGCCATGATTCGCTCCCGGTGTCAGCGGCCCTGTTTCATAAGGCCCTTGCATGTCGGACTGCAGTGCGCGGCGCTGGTCGAGCCAGCCTTGCAAGATCGCGACGGCTGCGGCCTGGTCGACGACGGCACGCTGCCCTTTGGCCCGCACTCCCGCTTCGCGTAGCGAACGCTGGGCGGTGACGGTGGTGAGCCGCTCATCGGCCAGGCGGACCGGAATCGGTGCGATGCGCGCGCCGAGCTTGTCGGCCACGTCGATGGCGTCCACCGCGGAGGGCCCGGCGCGGTCGGCCAAGGTGCGGGGCAATCCGACGATCACCTCGACGGCGGCGTATTCGTCGACCAGCTGTTTGAGCCGGCGCAGGTGTCTGCCCGAGCTCTCCCGCCGCACCGTTTCCACCGGCGTCGCCAGGATGCCGTCGGGGTCGCAGGTGGCCACACCGATGCGGACAGTGCCGACGTCCACGCCGAGCCGGCGCCCACGCCCGGGGTCGTCGCCGCCGGGCCGATCGGGCATCCGGTTCTCGCTGGAAGTCACTCGTCCTAGCTCCGGGCGACTTCCGCACGTAGCGCGTCGAGTGCGGCGTCGATACCGGAAGCGGTCTTGCCCGAACCCTGGGCCAGGTCCGGCTTTCCGCCGCCACGGCCATCAACGGCCGTGGAGATCGCCTTGACCAACTCGCTGCTCTTGAGACCGAGCTCCTGCGCGGCGGGGTTGGTGGCCACCACATAGGGCACGGCGCCACCCTCGCCTTCGGCGATCAGGGCCACCACGGCGGGTTCGTTGCCCAGCTTGCCGCGGATGTCCCCGATCAACGTGCGCAGATCCCCTGCCGACATCTCACCGGACATGCGCTGCGCCACCAGTCGGACCTTACCGACCCACTCGGCGCCTGCGGCGGCGTTCACCGCTGCCGAGCGCGCCGTCGTCAGCCGGGCGCGTTCGAGTTCCTTCTCCGCGACGCGGAGCCGTTCCACCAGGTTGGCCACCCGGGCGGGCACCTCGTCCGACGGCACCTTCAGCGACGACGCCAGACCGGCCATCAAGGCGCGCTCCTTGGCCAGATGCTTGAACGAGTCCAGTCCCACATAGGCCTCGACGCGGCGTACACCCGAGCCCACCGACGATTCGCCCAGCAGTGTCACCGGGCCGATCTGCGCCGAGTTGTGCACATGGGTGCCACCGCACAACTCCAGGGAGAACGGCCCGCCGATCTCCACCAGTCGCACCTCCTCGGGATAGGCCTCACCGAAGAGCGCCATCGCGCCCATCGCCTTGGCCTTGTCGAGGGAGGTGTTGAAGGTGTTGACCGCGAAGTCGGCTTCGACGGCTTCGTTGGCGACGATCTCGATCTCGTTGCGTTGTGCTTCGGACAGCGCGCCCAGCCAGTTGAAGTCGAAGCGCAGATATCCGGGACGGTTCAGCGAACCGGCCTGAACGGCGTTGGGCCCCAGGATCTGTCGCAACGCGGCGTGCACCATGTGGGTACCGGAATGACCCTGGGTGGCGCCGTGGCGCCACTTCGGGTCCACTTCGGCGGTCACGGTGTCGCCTTCGACGAACTCGCCGGATTCGACGGTGACCCGGTGCACGAAGAGCGTCTTGGCGATCTTCTGCACATCGGCCACCTGAGCCCGGGCCGCGCCGCCGGTGCCGGAGATCGAGCCGATATCGGCGATCTGGCCACCGGACTCGGCGTAGAGCGGCGTGCGGTCCAGCACCAGCTCCACCCGGTCGGGTACGGCACCCTCTTCGCCGTGGGCCACGACGGGCACCCGCTTGCCGTCGACGAAGATGCCGAGAATCGTTGCCTGCGAGGTCAACTCGTCGAAGCCGGTGAATTCGGTGGGTCCGGCGTCCACGAGTTCGCGGTAGGCGGTCAGGTCGGCATGGGCATGCTTACGCGCCGCGGCGTCGGCCTTGGCCCGCTGGCGCTGCTCGTTCATCAGCTCGCGGAAGCCGGACTCGTCGACGGACAGGCCGGCCTCGGCCGCCATTTCCAGCGTGAGGTCGATCGGGAATCCATAGGTGTCGTGCAGAGCGAACGCATCGGTTCCCGACAGCACCGACGCGCCGGAGGCCTTGGTCGATTGCGCCGCGTTGTCGAACAGCTGAGACCCCGCCGTCAGCGTGCGGTTGAAGGCGGTTTCCTCGGCGACGGCGATGCGCTGGATCCGGTCGAAGTCGGTGACCAGTTCCGGGTATGACGGCCCCATGGCGTCACGCACGGTGGTCATCAACTCCGCCACGATGGGGGTGTCGATGCCCAGCAGTTTGGCCGACCGGATGACCCGGCGCAGCAGGCGGCGCAGCACATAGCCGCGACCGTCGTTGCCGGGGCTGATCCCGTCGCCGATGATGATCGCCGCGGTGCGGCTGTGGTCGGCGATGATCCGGTAGCGGACGTCATCGTCGTGGTTGCCCGCGCCATACGGACGTGGCGCGCTGGCCGAAACCAGATCGATCACCGGGCGCACCAGGTCGGTCTCGTAGACGTTGTCGACGTCCTGGAGCAGACACGCCACCCGCTCGACGCCCATACCGGTGTCGATGTTCTGCCGCGGCAGCGGCCCGAGGATCTCGAAGTCGTCTTTCGAGGTGCCCTCGCCGCGCTCGTTCTGCATGAACACGAGATTCCAGATCTCGATGTAGCGGTCCTCGTTGGCCACAGGTCCGCCGTCGATGCCGTACTCGGGGCCCCGGTCGTAGTAGATCTCCGACGACGGTCCACACGGCCCTGGGATGCCCATGGACCAGTAGTTGTCGGCCATCCCTCGACGCTGGATCCGTTCGGCCGGCATGTCGGCGATCTCGCGCCACAGGTCCGCGGCTTCGTCATCGTCGAGATAGACTGTGGCCCAGAGCTTTTCAGGGGCAAAGCCGTAGCCGCCCTCAGACACCGGATTGGTCAGCAGGTCCCAGGCCAGGGCAATCGCATCGCGCTTGAAGTAGTCGCCGAAGCTGAAGTTGCCTGCCATCTGGAAGAAGGTGTTGTGGCGGGTGGTGATGCCCACCTCGTCGATGTCGGGGGTGCGGATGCACTTCTGCACGCTGGTCGCGCGATCCCACGGCGGAGTGCGCTGCCCCAGGAAGAACGGCACGAACTGCACCATGCCGGCGTTGACGAACAGCAGGTTGGGGTCGTTGAGGATCACCGAGGCACTGGGCACTTCGGTATGTCCTGCCTTCACGAAGTGATCGAGGAACCGCTTCCTGATCTCGTGTGTCTGCACGTCGTCACTTCCTGTTCGGAACACTGTGATAGCTGCCTGGCGGTGCGCCCGGCTCACCGGTCGTTCAACCGCTTCACAGTACCGGGCAGGCACGGCGGTCACGAAAAGGCAGAGGAAAGCTCAGCCGCCGACGAAGCTCAGTCGCACCGAGCGGCGCGGATTGTCCTCGTTGAGATCGACGAGCACGACACTCTGCCACGTACCCAGCAGCGGTTCGCCTGCTTGCACCGGCACGGTCACCGACGGTGACACTATCCCGGGCAGTACATGGTCGGCGCCGTGGCCGAACGAACCGTGGCTGTGGCGGTACCGGTCGTCCCGCGGGAGCAGTCGCTCCAGCGTGTCGAGGAAGTCGTCGTCGGACCCGGCCCCGGTCTCGATGATGGCGATGCCGGCCGTCGCGTGCGGAACGAAGATGTTGCACAGGCCGTCGGCGTGCGCGGCACAGAACCTCCGCACCTCGTCGGTCAGGTCGACGAGGCGTCTGCGGGTGGTGTCGATGTCGAGCACGGCGGTGTCCATGCGACCAGCCTAGAAAACTCCGGGCAGACCCGTCGGCTGCCAGTTTGGCGAATCCGTTTATTTGCCGCCTCCGCAGGGTATTTGAGCGGCATCAGTTTCATCCCAGCTCAGTGGAGGACGACATGACAGTCACCGGCATCATCACCGCCATCATCATCGGAGCGGTGATCGGCCTTCTCGGCCGTCTGCTGCTCCCCGGCAAGCAGCCCATCGGCGTGCTCCTGACCATCGTGGTCGGCATCGTCGCCGCACTGCTCGGCACTGCTCTGGCCCGCGCGGTCGGCATCGCCACCGCCACCAACGGAATCGACTGGATGGAACTTCTGGTCCAGGTGGTCGTCGCCGTCGCCGGTGTCGCGCTGGTGAGCGCGCTCATGGGTCGGCGCCGCACCGGAGCCCTGCGCCGCTAACTGGTCATTACCAACCAAGATCCCGGTTGACGTCTCCCCACGTCGACCGGGATCTTCGTGTCTGCGTGTGACTCTCGCTCGGACAGCGCCGTGATCAGAGCGCAGCCAGCAATTCGTCGAGCTTCTCGAAACCTTCGGTCATCCCGCCCTCCATGCCGGAGTTGAGCAGACCGTCGCGCGCCGCCAGCGACGGACAGATCGACCGGCCGCGGACCCGGCTGCGCCCGCCGTCGAGGTCGTCGAACCAGACGAATTCGAGGTTGACGCTGTCGGGCGCCCCGTCGAATTCGAAGGTCTGGATGATCAATTCGCCGTCGCGGATGGCGTGGTACACCCCGTTGAACTCATAGGAGCCGTCGGCGTCGGTGTGCACGTAGCGATAGCCGCCGCCGGTGGCGAAGTCCCAACGCCGGATGTCGAGCTCGAGGCCGCGCGGCCCGAGCCATTTCTTGACCAGGTCCGGCTCGGCATGCGCCCGGAACACCACTGCCACGGGGGCGTCGAATTCGCGGGTGTACTCCATGGCCAGCGTGTCCACCGGAGCCACCAGATTGAGTGCGTTCGTCATGGGGATTCCTCCTCTGTGATGGCCGCCAGCAAGGAGTCCAGCCGGCGGTAGTTGCGTTCGGCGTCGAGCCGATATCTGTCGAGCCAGCCGGTGAGCCGTTCCAGTGCTGCGGCGTCCAGATGCACGGGCCGCCGCTGCGCGTCGCGGCTGCGGGTCACCAGGCCGGCCTGCTCGAGGACCTGGATGTGCTTGGACACTGCCTGTTTGGTGATGGGATGAGGTGCGGCCAGTTCGTTCACCGTCGCCGGACCGCGGGACAAACGCACCACCAGGGCACGCCGCACCGGATCGGCCAGCGCCATGAACGCCCGGTCCAACTCGTCTTCCGCAGCACCGTCGGACTCCCCTTCGGCATTCCCCAATTTCTTTATCATCCTCTCGGTTGATCAATCAATTGGTTGACTATGACGCTAGGACGACATGGGCGCAGTGTCAAGGGTGGATCAGGGGCGCGGATCGATCAGGGCAGGGCGTCACCCGGGAAGCCGACACAGGGACGCACCTCGTAGACGAAGACACCGGCCAGGACACCGGGATCGTCGTTCATGATCGCGACGGTCTCGGCAATCGAACCGGTGAAGACGGCCACCCCGCAGAAGTCGGAATCATCCGGGGCCGGTAGCACAATCGCCAACTCGCCCGTCTGACGGAGACCGAAGTTCCGACGGCCATGCTCCCAGATCAGCGTGGCGGCGTCGGCGTCACGAAACCGCGGCCCCGCCCGCAGGATCACCACGCTGTAGGGCCGGACCGAGGCAAGTTCTTTCTGCATCATCTCGTCGGTGAATTCGCCCATCAGCTAGGACCTCCTGCGCCGGATGATGGCTCGCAACCGCTCGATTCGTGCGCCGATCTCACGCTCGACGCCCCGCCCTGCGGGCTGATAGTAGTCGACGCCCACCAGATCATCTGGCGGATATTGTTGCGGTACAACACCATCGGGGCTGTCATGGGCGTATTTGTAGCCCTGGGCGTTGCCGAGTGCGGCCGCACCGGAGTAGTGGCCGTCCCGCAGATGCGGCGGCACCAGGCCGGCTTTACCCGCTTTGATATCGGCCATCGCGGCGCCCAGCGCCGTGGTGACCGCGTTCGACTTGGGCGCGGTGGCCAGATGGACGGTGGCGTGCGCCAGCGTCAGTTGCGCCTCCGGCATCCCGATGAGTTGCACCGTCTGCGCTGCCGCGACCGCGGTGAGCAACGCAGTGGGGTCAGCCATCCCGATGTCCTCGCTGGCCAGGATCATCAGCCGGCGGGCGACGAACCGCGGATCCTCGCCCGCGGTCAGCATGCGGGCCAGATAATGCAGCGCGGCGTCGACGTCGGAGCCGCGCACCGACTTGATGAAGGCGCTGACGACGTCGTAGTGCTGATCTCCGTCGCGGTCGTAACGCACGGCCGCCCGGTCCAGCGACTGCTCGACGGTCTCGACGGTCACTCGCTCCCCCGGCTCGGCCGCCACCTCGAGCGCGGTCAATGCCCGCCGGGCGTCGCCGGCGGCGAGCGCCACGATGAGGTCCACCGCCTCGGGATCGACGGGCACGGTGCCACCGAGACCACGCGGATCCTCGATGGCACGCTGCACCACCACGCCGATATCGGCGGGCGTCAGCGGTTGCAACTGCAGGATCAGCGACCGCGACAGCAGGGGGGCCACCACGGAGAACGACGGGTTCTCGGTGGTGGCGGCCACCAGCAGCACGATGCGGTTCTCCACCGCGGCCAGCAGCGCGTCCTGCTGGGTCTTGGAGAACCGGTGCACCTCGTCGATGAACAGCACGGTCTGCTCCCCGTGCACCGCGGACCGACGGGCCACATCGATGACGGCACGCACCTCTTTCACCCCCGCCGACAGCGCCGACAGCGCTTCGAAGCGGCGGCCCGTGGCATTGGAGATCAGCGACGCCAGCGTGGTCTTGCCGGTACCGGGCGGCCCGTAGAGGATCAGCGAGGCGGCTCCGGAACCGTCGACCAGCCGTCGCAGCGGAGAGCCCGGGCCCAGCAGGTGCTGCTGTCCCACCACCTCCTCGAGCGTCCGCGGTCGCATCTTGACCGCCAGCGGCGCGTTCGCCGGTACCTCCGCGGGCCGCGGCGCCGCAGCGGCACGTTCAGGTCCGGTGAGGTCGAACAGGCTGTCAGACACTGTTCAGGATTACCACGGCATCCCGCGCCTGCGCTGCTTAGCATTTCTGAAGTGCTGCTCAATCGCGCCACCGCCGAAGGTATCGCCGCCGGCGCCATCACCCTGGTGCTGCGCCGCTGGGATGCGCCCCGCGCGAAAGCCGGCGGCACCCAACGCACCCAGGCAGGCACCATCCGGATCGACGCCGTCACCGAATATCCCGGTGCCCATCGCGTCACCGCCGACCAGGCGCGGGCGGCCGGCTATCCCGATGCCGCGGCGGCACAGGCCGACCTCGACCGCCGACCGGCCCGTCACGTCTATGTGATCTCGGTGTCCTATCTCGGGGCCGACGAGCGGATCTTGTTGGCGGCCGACGACGATCTCGGTGCCGCCGACCTCGACGCGCTGTCCGACCGGCTGGACCGGTGGGACGCCGCGAGTTCCACCGGTCCGTGGACGCGGCAATATCTGGAGCTGGTCGCCGGCCACGAAGGTGTGCGGGCACCCGATCTGGCCGATCGCGTCGGCCTGGACACCGTGCATTTCAAACGCCGTGTCCGCCGGCTCAAGGAGCTCGGGCTGACCATCAGCCTCGATGTCGGCTACCGGCTGTCGCCCCGCGGCCGGGCCTATCTATCGGCAGGTCCGGTCCGGTAAACCGCCGATGTATGGCAACCTCGACATCGATCCGCGGCCGAAGTGATACACCTGGCATGTGCACAAGGGAGCTAGCGCCATGACTGTCCTGCGCCGAATCACGATGGCCGTGTTCGTAGCCGCCATGGCCGCGTTCGGCCTGGCCGCTCCCGCGTCGGCGATCGTGCCGCCCGCCGACGGCTATTACACGTTCAGCCAGGCCGGCAAGCCCACCTCCACCTGGACCATGCAGAGCCTGTGCACCCAGCCCAACGGCACCAGAGCCCAGCCCGACTACTCGGATCAGACCACCCAGACCCTGGGCTGCGCCGTGACCGTCGGCAGCATCGTGTCCACGGCGGGGATGACCCGCGATGAGAAGTCGGTCAGCTTCAACAACATCGCGCGGCTCACCAGCGGGTTGTGGACCGTCACGGCGCAGATTGCCGAGGGCGTCGTCTGCCCCGACGGCAGCTATGCACCCTCGACGGACACCTACGCCTTCAGCGAAGTGACCCTCACCGGCACGCACACTTCGATCCACGGTGCGGTGTGCGGGCTGCAGCCGGGGATGACCAAGGATCCGTTCACGTTGGTGTTCACCGGGCCGCTGGATCCGCCCGTGGTCGAGCGCTTCCCGATGAACTGCGACTACCTGGCGGGCCGGCCCAGCATCTGCTCCTGACCGGGTTCGGTCACAAAATCGATCAGCTCTTCCACCCGCCCGATCAGCTCCGGCTCCAGGTCGGTCCAATCCCGCACCCGGGACCGGATCTGCTGCCAGGCCCGCGCGATATCGGCCTGCTCGGCGTGCGGCCAGCCCAGTGCGGCACAAATGCCGTGCTTCCAGGACACCGACCGGGGAATGGTCGGCCAGGCCTGCAGGCCCAGCCGCGCAGGTTTCACCGCCTCCCAGATGTCGACGTAGGGATGCCCGACGACGAGCGCGTGCGCCCCACTGGGTCCGCGCCGCACCGCCTCGGCGATGCGGGACTCCTTCGATCCGGCGACCAGATGATCGACCAGGACCCCGAGCCGACGGCCCGGGCCGGGCGCGAACTCGGCGACGATGGCGGGCAGGTCGTCGACGCCACCCAGATACTCGACCACCACACCCTCGACCCGCAGGTCATCACCCCACACCTGTTCCACCAGTTCGGCGTCATGGCGGCCCTCCACATAGATCCGCCCGCCGATCGCCTTACGGGCCCGCACCCCTTGCACCGCAACCGAACCCGATGCGGTGCGGGTGGCGGCCACCGGAGCCGCCTTGCGTGGCGGCGTGAGAATGACGGGTTTGCCATCCACCAGGTAACCGGGGCCCACCGGAAAGCCTCGCCTGCGGCCGTTGCGGTCTTCGAGGTCCATCCGCCCGTATTCGACGCGGACCACGGCGCCGACGAACCCGCTCGTCACGTCTTCGAGCACCATGCCGATCTCGACCGGCAGTTCGGTGGCGCGCACCCGGGTGCGGCTGTGGGGGTTGTCGTTGAGGATGTCGATTCCATATCGGTCCGTCACGACGGCGAGTGTAAA